>DASYUW010000161.1:0-17080 GCA_036000845.1 Burkholderiales bacterium | reverse complement strand
GCTTCGAATCCGAGTGCGCCGCTGCCGGCGAACAGGTCCAGACAGGTCTCCCCGGTGAGGTCCTGTCCCAGCCAGTTGAACAGGGTTTCGCGCATCCGATCCGGAGTGGGTCGCAAATCCGCCGTGGCGGGAAAGTGGATCAGACGCCGGCGCCACTCGCCGCCGATGATTCGAACGCTGTTGCTGCGCGCCGGCATCGGGCCTGTACCTGCTCAAGGGCTTGCCGACGCGCCGACCACCACGGTGACCATGCGGGCGGGGTCGATACGACGGCGCCAGGCGTCTTTCACTTCGGCCAGCGTCACCGCATCGACCCTGGCCGTAAAGTCTTCCATATAATTCGCCGACAGGCGGTAGAAGCCGATCAGCGACAGGTACTCGAGGATTTTCCTGTTGCTGTCGATGCGCAAGGGAAATCCACCGACGATGTTCTGTTTCGCAGCCTCGAATTCCTGCTGCGTCGGACCATCCGCGACGAATTTCGCAAGCGTATCGCGCGCCACCTTGAGGGCTTCCTCGGCCTGAACTTTCTTTGTCTGCAGCCCGATCTGAAACGGCCCTTGTTGCGCAAGCGGGTTGAAGTAACTGTATGCGCTATAGGCGAACCCACGCTTCTGGCGGATTTCTTCGTTAAGCCGGGAGGAGAATCCGCCGCCGCCGAGCACGTAATTGCCCACCCACAGCGGAAAGTAATCGGGATCGAGGCGCTTGATCCCCGGCTGGCCGATGAGGATATGCGCCTGGGTGGCCGGATGCGCGATCCGGCTCGTTTGTTCCCTGGCGAGGCGCGGTACCGGCGGCGGCGGCGGCAGCGGCGCTGCCGCCTTCAACCCGGAAGTTAACTGCTCCGCGAGCGTGCGCGCCTGTTCGCGGCTGAGATCGCCGATGATTGAAACGACCGCCTCCCCGGCGGAAAAATGGCGGCGGTAGAAATCCACCAGATCGTCGCGGCTGAGCCGTGCGACCGTATCGATTTCTCCAGAACCGCGCAATGAATAGGGATGGTCGGCGTAGAGGCGGCGCTTGAATTCGCGATCGGCAATCGTCTCGGGTTTGGTATCGGATTCCTTCAGAGCCGCCAGCATCCGCTCCTTCTCGCGTTCGAAGATCGGCTGCGGGAAAGTAGGCTCTTGCAGGATGCGCAACAACACTGCGACCGCCTGATCCCGTTCGCGCGTGCTTGACAGCGTACGCAGGCCATAGCCGGCGCGGTCCATGTCGAATCGCCCGCTGATGTCTGCACCGACGTCGGCGAGGCGCTCGGCGATCTGGTCCTCATCGAGACCTTGCGCGCCCAATCGCAGCATGCGCAACGTCAGGGCGGCTAGGCCGGACTTTTCACGCGTGTCGCGGCTGGTTCCGGCCGGGAAATCCACGGCCACGTCCAGCATCGGCAAATCATGCGTCTCGACAAACGACACCCGTGCGCCACTCGGCGTCTGCCACTGCTGGACCGGCAGTGTCGCCTGCGCTGCAAAAGCGTATGCGAGCGTGGCGAGTGCAAGCAGTCGTGCCGGCACTCTAGGGAAGCTCTGCATAAGTCCCGCATGCGCGACCGTGGCGATTCGGGTCGAGGGCAGACGGCGAGGACGCCGCGTAGCCGGACGGCTGTGACTCGTTAGCGGTACGCCCGTTTGCGGGAGCAGCCGTACAAGCGCTCCGTTTACATTCACTGACACAGCCTCCATGCGCTTCTGCCCGCCCCGAAGGTAGGCTCGCCGAGTCCGGAGCGCACATAAGGAGGAGCCGACGCAGAGCGCCCGCTCAGGGCGGAGCAGATTCCGCCGGCCTTGGCCGATGGATGCGACCCCGGAGCGGGATGCATCGTGCCGAATGTGCGCGTGCTTGTGCGTGCCTCCGCGGTCACATCCCCAGAGGGGTCCCCTGTTCCGCGCTCCGGCGTCCCTAGCAGTCGTCCGTACCTGGCGCAACGCGCGTCGTCGGACTTATGCAGAGCTTCCCTAGGTCTATTCGTCACGGCCGTTTCCCGCCTTCGGGCGCGGGCGCGCGCCGGCGGCAAGCCGCTGCGGATCGAGCACCGCCACCGTCAGGTTGTCGTCCACCAGATACTTGCGCGCCACCTCGCGGACCTGTGCGTCGCTGACTTCCTGCAGTTTCTTCAACTGTCGGTCCACCGAATCGTGCGGCAATCCGACCGTATCCAGCGCGCCGATGCGCATCGCCTGGTAGAACACTGAGTCCCGCGCAAATACCTGTGCCGCGATGACCTGCGCCTTGACCCGTCGCAACTCGTCTTCGCTGATGCCTCTTTCCACCAGACGCCGAATCTGGTCGCGCAACGCCGCCTCGACTTCGGCCGCGCTTCTGCCCTCGGCCGGAACGCCGTCGAGGAAAAACAGTCCGGGTCCGCGGTTGGTGATGTCGTAGCTCGAACCCGCGGAATTGGCAATGCGGCTGCTCCTCACCAGTTCTCTGGGAAGCCGCGCGGCAGGAGAACCGTCGAGCACGCCTCCCAATACCGACAGCGCGTACGGTTCCCAATCGTTGTCGACATCGCGCAGCACCGGCACGTGATACGCCATCAGCAGGTAAGGTTGCTCCGCGGGCGCTTTTACGTTGATGCGCTTCACGCCCCGTTGCGGTGGCTCGACCTGCGGCTTGCGTTGCGGCAGCGCACGTGCCGGAATCGGGCCGAAGAACTTCTCGGCGAGCCGGAACACCTCTTCGGCATCCACATCGCCGCACACCACCAGTGTGGCGTTGTTCGGCGTGTACCACGTCTTGTACCAATCCCTGGCATCGGCGAGGCGCATGCTCTCCAGATCGTTCATCCAGCCGATGACCGGCGTGCGGTAGGGATGCGCCGCATACACCGTTGCCATCATCAGCTCGGAGATCTGCGCATGCGGATCGTCGTCGGTGCGCATGCGCCGCTCCTCCATGATGACCTTCATTTCCCTGGCGAACTCCTCCTCCGAAAACTGCAGGTTCACCATGCGGTCGGCCTCGAGCTCAAGCGCCAGCGCCAGCTTCGACTTGTGCAACTGCTGGTGGTAGGCGGTGTGATCGCGCGACGTGAACGCGTTGTCGCGGCCTCCCGCGCGGGCGATGATCCTGGAGAATTCGCCGCGCGGCACTTTTTGCGTACCCTTGAACATCATGTGCTCGAGCACGTGCGCCACGCCCGTGGTGCCGCTCACTTCATCCATGCTGCCCGCGCGATACCACACCATGGATACCGCTACCGGGGAGCGATGATCCTCCTTGATAATGATCTTCAGGCCATTGGCCAGCGTGCGTTCCGCCGCGCCGGTCGCGGCTCCCGCCGGAACCACGCAGACCAACGCGGACGCCAACACCGCCCAGCGCGCGCGCGCACGTTTATCGAGCATGCTTATGGATGAGTCAAGAACAAACAGAATAGAATTGCGGCTGTCCGGTTTTGAGCGCTGCTATGACAGCGCCAGAGTATGTTGAGTTTCCTCAAGCGTGACAAGGACGAACCGATAGATAACGGCGACGACGGCGGCTGGGCGGCCAGGCTGCGTCGGGGGCTTGCCGCCACCCGCTCGCGGCTCGGCGTCCAGCTCGCCGCGGTTTTCGGCGGCGGGCGCAAAGTGGACGAGCAGTTCTTCGAGGATCTCGAAGCGGTACTGCTGTCCTGCGACGTTGGCGTGGATGCAACGCGCCATCTCCTCGATCAGACGCGCACACGCGCGCAGCGCGAACGCATGCAGGACGCGACGCAGATTCGCGATGCGTTGCGGCAAGCGCTGCTCGAGCTGCTAGCGCCGCTGGCGCAACCGCTCGATCTGTCTCGAGCCAAACCTTTCGTGATACTCATGGCGGGCGTCAACGGCGCCGGTAAGACTACTTCTATAGGCAAGCTCGCCAGCTTTTTCAGAAAGCAGGGAAAATCAGTCGTGTTGGCGGCCGGCGACACTTTTCGCGCCGCGGCGCGCGAACAATTGAAGGTCTGGGGCGAACGCAACGATATCGCCGTGGTCTCTCAGGAAGGCGGCGATACCGCGGCCGTCATATTCGATGCCGTTCAGTCAGCGTTGTCCAAAGGCATCGATATTGTGATCGCCGATACGGCGGGACGGCTGCCCACCCAGCCGCACCTGATGGAGGAGATCAGGAAGGTGAAAAGGGTGATCGCCAAAGTGATCCCCGAGGCGCCGCATGAAGTTCTGCTGGTGCTGGATGCCAACACCGGACAGAACGCGATCGCGCAGGTGATGGCATTCGACCAGGCGCTGGGTGTGACCGGAATCATCCTGACCAAGCTCGACGGCACTGCCAAAGGCGGCGCCATCGCCGCCATTGCACGCCACAAACCGATCCCGCTGCGCTTCGTGGGCGTTGGCGAGGGCATGGACGATCTGCGCCCGTTCTCGGCTGAACAATTCGTGGAGGCATTGTTCGAATGATCCGGGGCCGGCAGTCGGACAACGATGGCCGAGCGTTGCGGTCGCGCAACCCTGATTTGCCTTCGGCTCCGTCCGGATTCCCATGACACCGTCGCGCATGATCAGCGTCAGTCACGTATCGAAGCGCTACCCCGGCGGTTACGAAGCGCTGCGCGACGTGGCCTTCGCCGTTGAGTCGGGCGAAATGGTGTTCATCACCGGCCACTCGGGCGCGGGCAAGAGCACGCTGCTGAAGTTGATTGCCGCGATCGAGATGCCGACTTCTGGTGGTGTAATCATCAACGGCCAGAACGTCTCGGCGATGAAGTCCGGCGCCATTCCCTATCTGCGCCGCAATTTCGGACTGATTTTCCAGGACCACAAGCTGCTTTTCGATCGCAGCGTGTTCGAGAACGTGGCGCTGCCGCTGGCGATCACCGGCTTTCCGCGCGGCGAGATCGCGCGGCGCTCGCGCGCGGCGCTCGACAAGGTCGGCCTGCTGGGGCGGGAAAAAGCCAGGCCGATCACCCTCTCGGGTGGCGAGCAGCAAAGGCTTTGCATTGCGCGCGCCATCGTCAATCGCCCGGCCATCCTGCTTGCCGATGAGCCAACCGGAAATCTCGACGCGGCCTATGCCGAAGAGATCATCGGTATGTTCAAGTCGTTCAATCAGGTCGGCGTGACTGTGGTGATCGCCACGCACGACGAGGCGCTGATCGGGCGCCTCGGTCCGCGCATCTTGCACCTCGACCACGGCAGGCTCTCCGCGTGAACTGGCTATTGGCCCACTTCGACACGCTGCGCGAGAGCCTGGTCAGGCTGGCGCGCCAGCCCTTCGCCACCGGGTTGAATGTGATTGTGATCGGCATCGCGTTGTCCTTGCCGGTCGGTTTTTATCTGGGCATCGACAATTTGCAGGCGTTTTCGCGCCAGCTTTCCAGCGACCCTCAGGTCAGCATCTTTATGGCCATGGATGCCGGCCAGGCCGATGTATCGGCAGTGGAGCGGCGCCTGCAGACCCATCCCGAAGTCGGCCGCGTCGATTTCATCGCCCGGGAACAGGCGTTGGCCAAGCTCAAGCGCAGCGCCGGATTGGCGGACGTGCTGGCCGACCTGGAGCGCAATCCGCTGCCCGACGCCTTCGTGGTCACGGCCAGGAGCAACGACCCGGCCACGCTGGAGGCGCTGCGCGACCAGGCTGCGCGCTGGCCGAAGGTCGAGCATGTGCAACTGGATGCCGAATGGGCTAGGCGGCTGGACGCCGCGCTTGGAGTGGGACGCCTGCTGGTCACGCTGCTGGCAGCGCTGCTGGCGTTGGCCCTAGTAGCGGTGACATTCAACACCATTCGCCTGCAGATTCTCACCCGTCGCGATGAAATCGAGGTTTCCAAGCTGATCGGCGCCACCAATCCCTTCATCCGCCGGCCCTTCCTATATCTCGGCGCGCTCCAGGGTCTGGCCGGCGGCTGTGCCGCCTGGGCCATCGTGACCCTGGCGGTGATCGTTCTCAACGTCCAACTTGCCGAGTTGGCAACGCTCTACGGCACGGCGTTCAAGCTGCAACCGCTGAATACGGCCGACTCGACCTTGCTGCTGGCCTTTTCAGCCGCGCTTGGGTGGCTTGGCGCATGGCTGTCGGTGAGTCGCCACTTATGGCACATTGAGCCACGGTAAAGGGCTCTGGCCGGCATGCTCGGGAACTTCTGGGGCTCATTGGCACTCCCATCGCGAGAGTGCTAGTATTTGCGAAAGCTGTTGCAGCAAGGAGGAATGCCCAATGACTAATGCATTGACTGTTGCAGTTCCGTTCCCGTCGACCACGGGCAGCCTGGACACTTATGTTCAGGCGGTCAACCGCTTCCCTCTCCTGACCCAGGAGCAGGAGACCGCGCTCGCCCGGCGCCTGCGCGATGAAGGTGATGTGGATGCGGCGCGCCAATTGGTGCTGTCGCACCTGCGCGTGGTGGTGTCGATTGCCCGCGGCTATCTGGGTTACGGATTGCCCCACGCCGACCTGATCCAGGAAGGCAACGTCGGCCTGATGAAGGCGGTAAGACGCTTCGATCCCGACCGCGGCGTGCGGCTGGTGTCATTCGCGATCCACTGGATCCGCGCCGAGATCCACGAATTCATTTTGAAGAACTGGCGCATCGTCAAAGTAGCCACCACCAAGGCGCAGCGCAAGCTGTTTTTCAACCTGCGCAGCCTCAAGCAGGGTCACTCGACCATGAGCCCCGAGGCGGTGGCGGAAATGGCCAGACACCTCAACGTCCGCGTGGAAGACGTGGTCGAGATGGAAACCCGGATGGGCGGGCACGACGTGGCCCTCGAGCCCTCGTCCGATGACGAAGACGAAAGCTTCGCGCCGATTGCCTATCTGGCCGACCCCGCGGATGAGCCGGGTTTGGTGCTCGAACACGACCAGTCCGAACGCGCCCGCAGCCAGGGGCTGGAACATGCGCTGGCCGCGCTCGACCCCCGCAGCCGCCGCATCATCGAGGCACGATGGCTGCGCGAGCAGGATGCGGCGACCCTTTACGAACTGGCCGACGAATTCGGCGTATCGGCCGAGCGCATTCGCCAGATCGAAGGCCAGGCGATGAAGAAAATGCGCGCGCTGATGGCGCCATCGGCAGCCTGACTTAGTGGCGCAACGCGCGTCGCGGAACTTGATCAGAGCTTCCCTAGTTACACGGCACCACAAAACAACGCCCCGCGAACGCGGAGCGTTTTCTTTCGCCTGCGCTTTCTACGACTGTTTCAACAGCAAGGCGATGTCGTGGGCAAAAACCTCCGGCCCTTGCCCGTAGCTCACATACAGGCGCAGCCGTCCCTGCGTGTCGAAAATGTAAGTGCCTGCGGAATGGTCCATGGTGTAGAGGTCGGGGCGCGCGCCGGCAACTTTCTGATAGATGATCTTGAATTCTTTCCCCACCCGCGCGGTCTCCTCGGCAGTGCCGCGCAACGCCAGGAAGCGCGGGTCGAACGCGGTGACATACTGCGACAGGACTTGCGGCGTATCGCGCTCCGGGTCCACGGTCACCAGCAGCACCTGCACCTTGTCCCCGTCTGCGCCGAGCTTTTTCACCGCCGCCGCCAGTTCCGCGAGCGTGGTGGGGCAAACGTCCGGGCAATGCGTGAATCCGAAGAACATCACCACCACCCGGCCGCGAAAATCGGCCAGCGCCCGGGGCCTGCCGGTGTGGTCTGTAAGCGCGAAGTCCTTGCCGAACTCCGCTCCAGTAATGTCGGTCGCGCGAAAACCGGGCTTGCCCTGCTGGCAGGCGCCAAGCGCGAGCAGCAGGGCAAGCAGGCACAGGCGCAGCGCAGGTTTCATGGCGAGCTTCAGCTCAGACGTGGAAGTAGTGATCTACCAGCAGCGCCGCAAACAGCAGCGACAGGTAGACGATCGAGTAGCGGAAAGTTTTCTTCGCCAGTTCGTCGCTGTAGGCCACACATATCCGGATGGCGTAGATCAGAAACAGCGCGCCAAGCACCACGGCACTGGACAGGTAGAGCAGGCCGCTCATACGAGTGGCGAATGGCAGCGCCGATACCGCCGCCAGAATCACGGTGTAGAACAGCACGTGCAGGCGGGTAAAGCGATCGCCATGGGTGACCGGCAGCATGGGGACACCGGCCTTGGCGTACTCGTTCTTGCGGTATAGCGCCAGGGCCCAGAAATGCGGCGGGGTCCAGGCGAAAATGATCAGGAACAGCAGCAACGCGTCGGACGTGACTTCCCCGGTCACCGCCGCCCAGCCGAGCACCGGGGGCATCGCGCCGGAGGCGCCGCCGATCACGATGTTCTGTGGCGTGAGCGGCTTGAGTAGCACGGTGTAGATGACGGCGTAGCCGACAAAAGTGGCGAGCGTCAGCCACATGGTGAGCGGATTGACCAGCAGGTACAGCATGGTCAGTCCGAAACCGCCGACGACGCCGGCAAACAACAGTGTTTCCAGCGAAGTGATGGTGCCCATCGGCAGGGGACGGGCGCGGGTGCGCGCCATCTTGGCGTCGATCTTTTGCTCCACCAGGCAATTGACCGCCGCGGCCGAACCCGCCACCAGCGCGATGCCCAGCGTCGCGAACAGAGCCGCGAACCAGAACACGGGCGACATCAGACCCTCGGCCGGTACCGCCAGGAACATTCCGATCACCGCGGTGAAGACGATCAGCGATACCACCCGCGGCTTGGTGAGCTGCAGCAACTGCTGCATCCGCGACGGGTGTGACCGGGAGGGAAGGGAAACCGACATTTGCTAACGGAAGCTGGACGGCGAGTAGGCCGCAAAGTTTAGCATCACCAGCACCGCGAGCAACAACGAGGCCACGCCGTTATGGGCCACCGCCACGGGCAACGGCAGACTCCCCAGGATATTGGTAATGCCGAGCGTCACCTGGACGAGCAGCAGCACCAGTAAGGCGATACCGAACCGGCGTAGGCCGCGCAGTCGCATCGCCGAGTGTGCCAGGACGGCCAAATACGCAAAAGTCACCAGCGCGCCGACGCGATGCGCCCAATGGATTGCATTGAGCGCCTGGTTCGACAACGCTTCGCCGTCGGCGGTCACGCCCAGCTCGCGGAAAAAATGGAATCCGTGCCCGAAGTCCATCGTCGGTGCCCAAGCGCCGTGGCAGGTCGGGAAGTCCACACACGCCAGTGCCGCGTAATTGGTGCTGACCCAGCCACCGAGCGCAATTTGCACGCCCAGAATGACCATGCCCAGAACCGCCCAGGGCCGGATCGCGCGCAGGGTCGAGGGTTGCCCGACGCCGATGCCGAGGTGCCGCGCGGTTAGCCAGGCCAGCAGCGCCACCAGGGCCATGCCACCCAGCAGGTGCAGCGTCACGATCGCCGGCTTGAGCAAAAGCGTTACCGTCCACTTGCCGAACAGTCCCTGCAGGATTACCAAGCCCACCATCGCAAGCGGCAACCCGATCCGTGCGGACGGATCATCGGCCCCGGGATTGTCACGGCGCCGGCGGCGCAACGTTTGCCAGGCAATGGCCACGATCATCACGCCTACGAATGAGGCGAAGTAGCGATGTAGCATCTCGTTCCAGGCCTTTGGCAGCGACACCGCACCGGCGGGCGCGACGGCCTCGGCGGCACGTATTTCCGCCGCCGCATGTGTCGGCGACAGCTTGCCGTAGCAGCCGGGCCAGTCCGGGCAGCCGAGCCCGGCGTCGGTCAGCCGCACGTAGGCGCCGAGCATGACCAGCCCCAGCGTCGCTGCCGTGGTAGCGATCACCAGCGTGCGCGGCTGCAGGTAGCGTGCGAACACGACCAGCGCCACGAGCAACGACCCGCCCCACGCCGCGGCGTGCAGTGCATTCAGGGAGAACTGCCAGACCGTCGCATCCTGCATTCTTTGCCTTCTTTCAGTTGTCCTTCTGCAGCCAGCCGCTCGAAACCGTCACCAGCTTAGTGATGTCTTTCTTCATCCGCTGCGGATCGGCGTCGCGCGGAAAACGCATCATCAGGTTGCCGAACGGATCGACCACGTAAATGTGGTCACGCGCCGAACGCGGCGTAGGCAGAAGCCGCAAGACCGCGTCTGCGTCGACCACTAGCTGGCGTGTACCCGGATACTGCAATTCGACCGCGGTCGCCGGCCGTACGCCATCGGGGATCAGCCACAGGCGCTCGATGCGGTCCCGGTTCTTGCCCTGGGTGAGCCGGATCTGGCGCAGCACGTACAGCTTGGATTGACAATACTCGTCGCAACCGCCCAAATCGACCATGAGGAGCACCCACTTGCCGCGCAACTCGTCGAAGCGGAAGTCCTTGCCGTCACGGCCCGCGACCGCGACATCGGCCAGCGGCGTGACCTTCAGCAACTCGCCGTAATTGGTGAATGTCTGAGGCTTCCATGAGTAATACAGCAGGAAGGAAGCGACAAACGGCGCCAGGCTAACCGCGCCCAGAAGGAGCAGAATTTTCCTCGTCTTTTTCGAATCGGGCGCGTCTGACATAAAAGAACACGTAGAGAAAGGCAATCAATCCACACAGCGAAAACCATTGCACCGCGTATCCGTAGTGCCTGGCGATGCCGAAATCGGCGCGGCTCCATGAGCGCGCCAATCCGTCGCCCAAGTCATTGTGCTGCTCGATCACCACCGGCTGGATGTCGAGCCGCATGCGGCGGCGATAGCGCTCAATGGTCAGGTTCTGCCACACCGGTCCGGTTGTTTCCGCCCCGGACAATTCCAGGAAACGCCCCGGCAGCACCGCGATGCCGATGACCGTCACGCTGCCGACGGGCGTCCTGACGTCAGGCAGCCGGCTTCGATCCGCTCCCGCGGCAACCCAGCCGCGGTTGACCAGAACGTGTTTCTGCGAGTCCGCAATTCTCAACGGCACGATCACGTGATAGCCGGCCACGCCTGCCAGCACCTTGTTGTCGAGCAGAACTGCCGCCCGCGGCACAAACTCACCGGTGGCTTCGATCCGGCGGAAGAGCAGTGTTTGTGCCTCCACCGGCGCGGCTGACAAGACCACTGGAGCGTCGGCAGTACCGCGGTCGTAGGCCCGTTGCAACCGCTCTTTTTCGTGCGCGCGGTCGAGCTGCCAGTTACCCGCCGCCGCAGCGAGCGCGGCACCGGCAATTGCAGCCACTGCGGGCAGCCAACGCGGCCGACGCCGCGGCACGGTGGGAATAGTCGCGATCAAGCGATCCGTCGCGTAAGTGGAAGCGTCCATGCGTATCCGCTACACTGGGCCCCGCCCGCTCCGGTCTCCGCGATCATGAAACTCGTCGTCATCGCCTTTCTCATCGTCATCGTTGCCAGCCTTGCCTCTGCGCTGATCTATCTGATCCGAGACAAAGGACAATCGGACCGCACGGTGAAGGCGCTGACCGTCCGTGTTGCGCTTTCCGTTACCCTGTTCCTGCTGCTCATGGTCGGCTACTACTTCGGCATCATTCCGCAGCAGGGGTTCTAAAAAAACAGCCGCACAGTTGTGGTGTGCGGCTCCAATCGCCCGCTTATCCTGCGGGTCTCCTCCTCCTTCTGTTTTTCTTATTGCTGTTTTCCGGCACGGAATTTCTATAACCAGTAGACCAGCACGAACAGCAGCAGCCAGACCACGTCGACGAAGTGCCAATACCACGACACGCCTTCGAAAGCGAAGTGATGATCGGCGCTGAAGTGCCCCTTGATCGATCGGGCCAGAATCACGATCAGCATGATGGTGCCAATGGTGACGTGGAAGCCGTGGAAGCCGGTCAGCATGAAAAAGGTCGCGCCGTACGCCCCCATGTTCAGCGTCAGGTTCAGTTCGTGGTAGGCGTGCACATACTCGTATGCCTGCAGGCCCAGAAACAGGGTACCGAGAGCGACGGTGGCCACCAAGCCCAAGATCAGCTGCGCACGGCTACCCAGTTTCAGTCCCCAGTGCGCCCAGGTAACGGTCACGCCGGACGTCAGCAGGATCAGCGTGTTGATCGCGGGGATTCCCCAGGCGCCCATCGGCGTGAAAGTCTCTTCGATACCGGGACCGGATATTGGCCAGTTCGGGGCCGAGAAACCTGGCCATAGCTGTTGCATGGTATCGCCACTGCCCAGCCATGGCACCGATAGCACCCGCATATAGAACAATGCACCGAAAAAAGCGGCGAAAAACATGACTTCGGAGAAGATGAACCAGCTCATGCCCCAGCGGAAAGAAACATCCACCTGCTTGTTGAAACTACCGCCCTCGCTTTCGCGGATCACGGTGCCGAACCATCCGAACATCATGTAAACCAATACCGCCATGCCACCCAGCACCACCCACGGACCGGGGGCGATGCCGTTCATCCAGAGCACCGCACCGATCGCCATCAGCAACAGCGCACCCGACCCCATGACGGGCCAGTGCGACGGTTCAGGCAAGTAATAACGTGTGGATTGGCTAAGCATTCCTGATTCTCCCTAAGTTTTTTGCCGCTGGTTTACTTCCGCTTGTCGACTCAGCCGACGATGAACCTCACCAGCAATATCAGTGTGGTGACAAATATTGCCGCACCGACGATGCCCGCGATGATAACCTGCACCGGCGTAATATTGGCCAGGTCCGCCTGGTTGTCCGCCCGCTTGCGCACGCCAAAAAAAGACCAGAATACGGTCCTGAAAGCCCGCAGCGGCGATGCCTTTCCCGGCTTACCCGGTTGCTGATCTGCCACCGCGAGGTCTCGCTGCAGTCCGCCCCGCGCCTTCCACCTTGAAGAAGGTATAGGAAAGCGTGACCGTACTCACATCCTTCGGCAGGCCCGGTTCGATGACGAATACTACCGGCATCTGCCGCACTTCCCCCGCCGCGAAAGTCTGGGTGGTAAAGCAAAAACAATCGAGCTTGCGAAAATATTGCCCCGCGACCTGCGGCCCGTAACTCGGGATCGCCTGGCCGGCAACCGCTTGATCCGAGCGGTTGCGCACTTCGTACATCACCTGCACCAGTTGCCCGGGATGCACCTTGACGCTGGTCTGCAGCGGCCTGAACTGCCAGGGCAGGTCGCTGCGGATGTTGGCATCGAATTCCAGAGTCACCAGCCGACTGTCGTCCACCTGGCTGTTCGCCAACGGCGCATCCGCCTTTTCGACGTCGTAGATGCCGGTGACTTCGCAGATCTTCTTGTACAGCGGCACCAGGGCATAGCCGAACCCGAACATGCCCACTGTGACCACCAGCAGCTTGATCAGGATCGTGCGATTGGCCGCAGTCCGGTTCATCGCCAGTGACGCAGAATCACGCCGAGAAAAAAGACCGCCACCACTGAAAGCAGGACCAGGGCGGTTCTGATCTTTCTCGCATCAAGCTGCTTTATCTGCTGATCATCCATGATTGCAATAGGCCGGGCGGCCTGGACCGCCCGGCCAGAATCACTTCACCGTCGGCGGCGTCTCGAAGCTGTGATACGGCGCCGGCGTCGGCAGGTGCGTCCACTCCAGCGAATCCGCGCCTTCCCATGGCTTCTGCGCCGCCTTCTCGCCGCTGCGAATGCACTTCAGCACGATGTACAGGAACAGCAGTTGCGACAGGCCGAAACCAAATGCGCCGATCGACGAGATCAAGTTGAAATCGGTGAACTGCGGGGAGTAGTCCGGAACGCGACGCGGCATCCCCGCCAAGCCGAGGAAATGCTGTACGAAGAAGATCATGTTGAAAAAGATCATCGACAGCCAGAAATGCCACTTGCCCAGCGTCTCGTCGTACATGTGGCCGGTCCATTTCGGCAGCCAGAAATACACCCCAGCAAAGGCGGAGAACAGCGCGCCGGCCACCATCACATAGTGGAAGTGCGCGACCACGTAATAAGTATCGTGCAACTGGATATCCACCGGGACGATCGACAACACCAGGCCGCTGAAGCCACCCAGCGTGAACAGAAACAGGAAGCCGATCGCGAACAGCATCGGCGTCTCGAAGGTAAGCGAGCCTCTCCACATGGTCGCCACCCAGTTGAACACTTTCACGCCAGTCGGCACCGCGATCAGCAAGGTCGCGTACATGTAATAAAGCTGCGCGGTGGTGGGCAGGCCGGCGGTGTACATGTGGTGCGCCCACACCACGAAGGACAGGATCGCGATCGAAGCGGTCGCATACACCATCGAGGTATAGCCGAACAGCGGTTTGCGCGAAAACGCAGGAATCACCTGCGATACCACGCCGAAGGCCGGGATGGCGATGATGTAAACCTCGGGATGGCCGAAGAACCAGAAGATGTGCTGGAACAGCACCGGGTCGCCGCCGCCGGCGGCGTTGAAGAAGTGGGTACCGAAATGGCGGTCGGTCAGCGTCATGGTCACCGCGCCCGCCAGCACCGGCATCACCGCGATCAGCAGATAAGCCGTGATCAGCCAGGTCCAGACGAACAAAGGCATTTTCATCAGCGTCATGCCCGGCGCGCGCAGGTTCAGGACGGTGGTGATGATGTTGATCGAACCCATGATCGAGGACATGCCGAGAATGTGGACCGCGAAAATCGTCAGGTCCATCCCCATGCCCTGCTGGACGGTTAGCGGTGCATACATGGTCCAGCCCACGCCCGGAGCCCCGCCGGGAACGACCAGCGAAAGCAGGAGCAGCAGAGCCGCCGGAGGCAGCAACCAGAAGCTCCAGTTGTTCATGCGCGGGAAGGCCATGTCGGGAGCGCCGATCTGCATCGGGATCAGCCAGTTGGCGAACCCCACGAACGCCGGCATGATCGCGCCGAACACCATGATCAGCCCGTGCAGCGTGGTCATCTGGTTGAACGCTTCCGGATTCACTACCTGCATGCCCGGCACGAACAGCTCGGTGCGGATCACCATCGCCATGAAGCCGCCAGTCAGGAACATGACGAAACTGAACCACAGGTACATCGTGCCGATGTCCTTGTGGTTGGTGGTCTTGACCCAGCGCATGAGGCCGCCGGGATAATGATCGTGGCCGTGTGGGTGTTCGTGTTCGTGTTCGTGGCCGATGACTGCGCTCATTGTTGCTTCTCCTCGATAACCTTGCGAATGTTTCTGGGTGAGAACCCGATGCCAATGCCTACTTGGCAGTCTGTCCCGCAGCGCCGGCCGCGGCGACTGTCGTTGCGCTCCCCGCAGCCGAAGCGGTCCTTTGTTTGGCCGCCCAGTCGGCGAAATCTTTCTGCTCCATCACCACCACCACGATCGGCATGAAACCGTGTTCCTTGCCGCAAAGCTCCGCGCACTGACCACGGTAAGTCCCGGCTTTATCGACCCTGAACCAGGCATCGCGAATGAAGCCCGGAACCGCGTCCTGCTTGACTCCGAATGCGGGCACCCACCATGCGTGCAGCACGTCGTTGGCGGTAATCAGCACACGCACCTTCTTGCCGACCGGGACCACCAGCGGGTTATCCACTTCCAGGAGATAATTTTCGCCCTTGGCGGCAGAGCCGTAGATCTGCTCGTGAGGGGTGGCGAGCGTGCTGTAGAACATCGCGCCGTCGGCCACGCCGGCAAGATCGCCTTCGCCTTTCAGGTATTCGTAGCTCCACTTCCACTGATAGCCGGTGACCTTGACGGTCAGGTCGGGAGAGGCGGTGTCCTTCATCGCCAGGAGCGATTGCGTCGCAGGCCAGGCCATGCCGATCAGGATGAAGAAAGGAATCACGGTCCAGATGATTTCCACGGTGGTGTTCTCGTGGAACTGTGCAGCCTGGTGTCCGACCGACTTGCGGTGCCTGATCACCGAGTAAAACATCATTCCGAACACGCCGACGAAGATGACCAGGCAGATGACCAGAACGACGGTGTGGAGGTCGTACATCTGGCGGGCAACCTCGGTCTGCGGCTCCTGCAGGTTGTACTTGGCCTGCGCCCAGACCAGGCTGGAGACCAGCATCAAAGCCGCGCCCACGCCGATCTTTTGCAACAACGTCTTGATCATGCTTCCCCCAAAAGAGTGCCTTGTATCAACGGATTCTCAGGTGTTCATTCAGACGGCGCGCCACGGCGGCGCGTTGCTCCATGTAACGGAATGCCAGACTCACCATGAGCAGGTCCAGTCCTGCGAAAGGGAGGACCAGCCATGCGCCGCTTAACGCGAAACCCAGGGAAATCGCCAGAACAACTGCCGCAAGGGAACCCAGTATGAGAAACCTGCTTCCCGAGGAGAGGGAATTGTTGCGCTGGGCGACGAGCGCGATATCGGTCGCCCCTTCTGCCGCATCGCCGTCCATGCTACACACCCGTTTTTGCATGCCCCCGTGAGGGGCCGGCAAGACGCAAACCCGCCATTTTTCGCGCGCCGAAATGTAGCACATGGCCACCAGCCATAGCAAGAAAGCAGGCCGGCTGGGCCCTGTGGACAATAAGTTCACAATACCTTATAAGGACTGCCTGACAGGGTTCGGAGAGTTGGCGATGGCACACTATTTTTTGTCCAACGCGATCGAGTACTTACCCGCTGCGGGCGCCCAGCGATGATCGATCGGAACGTGAAGGTACCGATCGCGGGTGCTTCCGATGTCTCGATTCTCTTGCGCTGTTCGGCGCACCATCCCTCGTGGCCCATGCCCGGGGACGATTTGGCGCTTATGTGCCGCGGCCTGAGCGGGGCCGCACCCGGCCCTTTCGGCAATCCTTCCTTCAGTTCATCATTTATCGCCTACGACATTCTGTCCAGTCAACCGGGGCCACCGCTATGGTCTTAGCAATCGTATTGGTTTTATTGGTCGTTGGCTCGCTCCTGTTTCACTTCCTGAGCCCGTGGTATTTCACACCTATTGCCTCCAATTGGGGCATGATCGATGACACGGTAACGATCACGTTCTGGGTCACGGGGATCGTCTTCGTCGTGGTCAACCTGTTCATGGCCTATTGCGTGGTCCGCTACCGACACCGCAAGGGTTTACGGGCGGGATACGAACCAGAGAGCAAAAAGCTGGAAGCGTGGCTTGTGGTAGGCACGAGCATAGGAGTGGCCGCGATGTTGGCCCCCGGCTTGTTTGTATGGGCGAAATTCGTCGAGGTCCCGAAAGACGCGGCAGTGTTTGAGGCCGTGGGCAAGCAGTGGTACTGGAGTTTTCGCTTTCCAGGGGAGGATGGCGTGATGGGCACCGTCAGTGCCAGTTACGTCACCGATAAAAACCCGTTTGGTATGAATCCCAACGATCCCAACGGACAGGACGATGTCCTGGTTGCAAGCCCGGAAGTACATCTTCCCGTCGGCAAGCCGGTCAAGGCGCTGCTCCGCTCTATAGACG
>DASYUW010000160.1:0-6691 GCA_036000845.1 Burkholderiales bacterium | reverse complement strand
GGACAACGACGCGGCCGACACCCAATGGATTACGGTCCACGCCAATGCCCGATTGGCGACGTCCTTCATCTGTTCGCCGAGGTCAGGCGCGAGCGGGCCGTGGATGATCAGCGCGGCAATTAACAAGAGAGAGGCGATTGCTAGCCAGGTCCCGGCGACTCGAACTGCTGTGTTCGTATGTGACATATTCATTCCTCCGATGTTGGTTCGGTTTACATTCGTAAGAACCGATTTCGCACGAGCCCTTCATCCAGATACTCTCAATCTCCGCCTCCACTTCAAGATTGGCTCATGCGTGGCGGTCCCTTCGGTGTTGCCCAACGAACAGGATTTTATCCGCCGTGCGGCAGCATGGCGGATAAGATCGGTTGAACTGAACCGCGGTATTCAGGCGCGGGCGGTTGGGGAATGAATGGGTGCGCTCGGCTGGATGCAGCGGTGGTTAGTGACGAATGACGCAGGCAGGCGCATGTCATAGCGGTGGGAGGCACTTGTGAGGGTTCGTGACCCTATCGCAGAGCGCTCCAGACGGGTCAATGCAGAGGGGCCGGGCAAGAGGGCGCCTCGCCGGGTACGCGATGGGTGTGAGAAGCTGGCTGTGTAGTCTGGCGATGCCGGGCTCATGGTGGTCGCGCCCGGTAAGGTGTCAAGGGCAGGATCGAGCCCACCACGCACAGATGGCCGATGCGGCAAGTGGGGCACAGGGTGATGTCGAGTACGGCCACGCGCAGCCAGAAGGCTTGCACCGACTCCGGCTTAACGGGCAGGGGTGCTCACCCGATCGGGACTGCAGTGGTAGAACTTTGCCATCGCCGCCACTGCGGCAATATAGGACTCGCGTGTGCGCGCCGACATGCCGCGCAGCACCATGTCGGCTTCCATCCGGGAACGTAGTGCGCTCATCTTGTGTCTCCTTCGACGTGATCGCGGGACCATCCCCGCAACATCACGCTGACACAGCGCGCACCACCGCGCCCGAACGGCGCTCGTACACTGCAAATCTCGGAATTACTTCACCGAACGGCGAAGCTCAGACCACCACCGCGAAGCGGTTTAGTTCAACTAGAAATAGCAATCCCATTGACGGGATATTTTCCGTCAACTTGACGAATAAAATGGCTGCGGGCATCACAACTACCGGACATATAAATCATTTCCATTTGAGGAAACCTCCCAATGGAGGCATGTACACGCCTCAAATCGCGGGCTCGACGAAAAGCCTACTCTTGGGCCGCATGCGGGACAACAACTCCCCCTCTCCCCACCCCTCTCCCGCCAGGGGAGAGGGAGCAAATTCAACCGCAGAGACAGGTGCCGTTTTCATCAAGGGTTGAGGGCTCATTCACGGGGATGGAATCAACAACGAGGATCGAATCTGGAAGACTGGTTTTCGATTCAGAACTCCCTCTCCCCTGGCGGGAGAGGGGTGGGGAGAGGGGGCAAATTCAACCGCAGAGACAGGTGCCGTTTTCATCAAGGGTTGAGGGCTCATTCACGGGGATGGAATCAACAACGAGGATCGAATCTGGAAGACTGCTTTTCGATTCAGAACTCCCTCTCCCTTGGCGGGAGAGGGGTGGGGAGAGGGGGGCTGGTGTTAGAATCTCCCCGACTTTCATTTGAGGAGGAAAAAAATGAAACGCCTTGCCGCTGTGCTGATGTTAACCGTCTGTGCATCCGTGTTCGCTAATGCCGCTTTCGCGCAGAAGCCCGAGGACGCGATCAAGTTTCGAAGAGGAGTAATGGCAGTGATCGGCTGGAACTTCGGTCCGATGGCAGCGATGGCCAAGGGCGACCGGCCGTACGATGCCGCCGCATTCGCCCGCAACGCTGAGATCGTCGCGTTCATGAGCAAACTTCCGCTGGAAGGCTTTGTGCCCGGATCGGACACCGGCGAAACCAAGGCCAAGCCGGAAATCTGGCTCGACATGGACGACTTCAAGGCCAAGCTGGAGAAGATGCAGGCCGAAGTCGCCAAGCTCGCCGACGTGGCCAAAGCCGGTGATCTCAGCACGTCGAAGGCGCAACTCGGCGAGACCGGTAAGGCCTGCAAGGCGTGCCACGATAAATATAGAAACAAATAAGAAAGGCAGGCACGAGGCGCGAGGCGCGAGGTACGAGTAAATTCCAAGGCTCTAAACCTTGGGGGTTTTTCTCGCGCCTCGTGCCTCGCGCCTCAAATCAATGTCCGATCTTCTCTCCAGCCGTACCAAACTCGGCCGCTATGCGGCGCGCGGCAGCCACGACTTCGCAACCATCGCGGCGATCCTCGATGAGGGTTTCTTCTGCCACGTCGGCTTCGTCGTCAACGGCCAGCCCTACGTCATCCCCACGGGTTACGGGCGCGACGGCCACACTCTTTACATCCACGGCTCAGCGGCCAGCCGCATGCTGAACGAAGCGGGGAAGGGAATTGCGCTGAGCGTGACGGTGACGCTGGTGGACGGGCTGGTGCTGGCACGCTCGGCCTTCCACTCGTCGGTGAATTATCGTTCGGTGGTGATCCTCGGCACCGCCGAGCCGGTGCCAGCCGCCGAAAAGCTGCGCGCCCTGAAAACGATCTCGGATCACATCATCCCCGGACGCTGGGAGAGCCTGCGCCCGGTCAAGCCGCAGGAACTCGACCAGACCGCCGTGCTGCGAATGGAAATCGTCGAGGCTTCCGCGAAAGTGCGCGCCGGCCCGCCGGTGGACGATGAGGAGGATTACGGCCTGCCGGTCTGGGCGGGCACGCTGGATTTCGCGCCGCTTTCTGTCACGCCGAAGCCCGATCCGCGCCTGGCGTCAGGGGTCCCCGTCCCGGAGCACGCACAGCGCTACCGGCGGCTTAAAAAGTAACGACGAAGTAAACGAGCGACGAGGACGCCACGACCAGCAACGCGGCGAGCCAGAGGTTACCGCTCCTGGGCGGCCTTTCATCCATCAGCTCGATCGGTTTGCGGCCGGTGAACATCGGCCCGATCAGGTTCTGTTTCCTTCGGAACAGGTAGAAAAGCACCGCAAGGATATGGAGCGAGATCAGCGTCAGCAGGATGCCGGCGTTGATGTCGTGGATAGTCGTGAACATTGCGCTGGCATCGTCCGACACGTGTTTCGCCAGCGGCCCCTCCATCATCACGTCGTCATTGGCGAACAGTCCGGTCACCGCCTGCACCAGCAGCGACGCCAGCATCAGCACGACACTCCAGCCGCCCAGCGGGTTGTGGCCGCGATGGCTCTCGGCCGTGCCCTCGATCAGCATGTGCGCGTAGCGCGCCACCGCTTTCGGCCCGCGCACGAAATCGCCGAAACGCGCATGCGTTCCCCCGGCAAATCCCCACAAGATGCGGAACAGCACCAGCGTGAGAATCGTATAGCCGCCGAGCGCGTGGTATTCCATCGCATTCCCGCCGATCGTCACGGTGACGATCTGCGATACCACCAGCAGCACCAGCAGCCAGTGGAAGACGCGCACCGGCAGGTCCCAGACGGTATTCGTGGCGCGGGTCTCCAGTACGTTTCTGGAATCCTGTGCTTTCATGGCCGAAGTTTACGTACCAAGTTGCGAGGCGAGATCGTTGAAGTCGTTGGCATTGAAATCGAAAGAGCGGTCCGACGAAAGGTCAGCCTTCGCACCCGGTCCCCTTTCCAGCGGCCGGCGTACGAAAGCGATACGCAACCCGCAGCGTTTCGCTGCCTGGAGGTCGTCCTTGTGCGCGGCCACCATCAGCACTTCCGAGGGCTGGAGCCCGAGCAGCGCAGCGGCGCCGAGATAGGCTTCGGGGTCCGGCTTGTAATGCCGGAAGAGCTCCGCGGAAAGCACGCAATCCCACGGCAGCCCGGCGTTCCTGGCCATGTGCACGAGCAGCGACACGTTGCCGTTCGACAACGTGGCAAGCACGTAGCGTTTCTTCAGGCGTTTCAGTCCCGGTCGCGCATCCGGCCACGGGCGCAGGCGGTGCCAGGCGTGATTGAGATGATCCTTGTCCTCCGGCGTGAGGCCGTCTATCCGCAACTTCGCCAGCACGTCGTCGAGGATCAGCCGGTGCAGTTGGTCTATGCTCATCCACGGCAATTGCCGCTTGCGCACCCGGTCCATCGCCGGCTTGTAACCATCGCGCCATGCGTCCGCGACTGCCGCCCAATCCACCTTCAGGTTCTTCCGCTTTCCTAGCGCGCGGCCTTCGCGAATGATGCTGCCTCGCCAGTCCACCACGGTGCCGAACACGTCGAAAGTCAGCGCGCGAATTGACGGGGGGGTCATTGTCGATTCTTCTTCATTGTCATGGTGCCGCAATCGGTCGCGAAGCGGGCATGGCAAGGATTATAGACGGCGCAGGCAGGGGAAGAAAAAATGCCCGCCTGGGAAACAGGCGGGCATCGGTTCGGGGTGCCGGTTATGGCCCGTTTGCAATGTCTCCAGGACAACTCGCCGGTTTGTCCTGGCGATCGGCATGAGCCGTGGGCGGCGGGGTATTCGTCTTGGGCGGGTCTCCTCTTAGTGACCCGGCTTGCCGAAGTCGTACTTCACGCCCACCCAGATGCCGCGCGGCGCGCCCGCCGAGCGGAACTGTTCTTCGGTCACATTTACGGTTCCCGCGTCGAAGGTTCGGCCCGGGCCATTGAAGAAATTTTCCCCCAGCACCCCCAGCGTTTCGTACTCATTGTCGAACAGATTGGTAATGCGCCCGAAGAACATGAGCTGCTTGTTGAGCTGGTAACGCGCATCCAGATTCACCAGGGTATAGCCAGGTATCTTGCCGTTCGCATCCTGGTTATTCTCATCGCCGCGCGCGTACTGGGAGGAGAAGTACATGACATTCGTCCCCACCGACACGGCTTCGGTGACGTCGTACTCCATGCGCAGCTTCATCGAGTGCTCAGGAATGCCGGGCACCTTGTTTCCGGGCGAAACCTGAATTTCGTCGGAAACCGCGGAAGAATTTGCAGGACTATTGAGCGTCAGCGCCGATTCGAAGGTGGCATCGATATAACCGTAATTCGCCGCCAAGCTCAGCTTGCCGATGCGGCCGTGCATCCCGAGTTCGAGGCCCTGCCGGCGGGTCTTGCCGGCATTCTGGAAAAAGCCGGTGTTAACCCCGGCGCCGCCGCTGGATACGAAGATGATGTCGTCGTTCAGATCGGTGCGGTAAACCGACGCGTTCCAGCCCAGCGCCTCGGTCCAGCGGCCACGCACACCGGTTTCCACCGTCCTGGAAACGACTTTTTCCAGAGGGGGATCGGCCAGAAAGTTGTTGGGCAGGCGGCACGGCGTATTCGGGTCGGCGCAGGTAAGTTCGACAGGCGTTGGAGCGCGCATGCCCTCGCTGTACGCGACGTACGTCGAGAGCGCGGCTGTCGGGTTGAAGTTCACACCCGCCGCCGGATTGAAGCGTTTGAAAATGTGTTCGCCGTTCAATTCATTCGCAGTGCCCGTCTTGTCCTCAATCTTGACTTTCGCCCAGTTGTAGCGGCCCGAAAAAGTCAGGTGCCACTGTTCGTTGAACGAGTAGGTATCGGTGAGATAGAGGCCGTAGTATGTGTTGTTGGTTTCGACGTCGGTGTCGCTGACGAATCCGGCGATACCGATCGTGCCGCGGTCAGGGGTGAATAGCGCGTTCTGAGACGCTTGCGTGAAGTCGGTGTTTCCAAGATCGGCGCTGCCACCAACCGTGAAGTTGTTCTTTTTTCCGAGTAGGTCACCGAGAAGCGTCAATTGCAGCGATCCGCCGTAACCCGTGGTCTTGATCTCGCTGCTGTCATTGATTGCGGGGCATGGATGATCGGGATCCGTGCCGTCGCAACTGATATTGGTGCCGCCGTTGTAATCGTCATTGACGTTGCTGCTGAAATTGTCGTTGGTGTAGCGGCGGTAGTAGACGTTGCCGGCGAGCAGCTTGTCGTCGCCGAAGAAATGGCTGGCGCGGGCGTTCAGGAACGCGAGCTCGTTTTCGTTGCGATCGGGCCAGGTGTAGGCCTGTTCGCGCGTATCCAGCCAGCCCAGCGGCAACGCCTGCGTACCCTCCAGTTTGTTGTCGGCGAGCATCAACGACAGGTCGAAGTCGGTATCCTCGCGTTCCCAGCCGAGCTTGGTGAATAGCGTCTGCAGCCGGCTCGGCGAATGGTCGCGCCAGCCGTCCTCGTCGATGAAATTGCCGGCGAGGAAGAAGTCCGCGTCCTCTCCATGCGCGCCGTACTCGACTTCCGCCGCTTTTCTGCCCCACGACCCGCCGTAGATCGACGCCGAGCCGCCGGGATACTGGAAGCCGGACTTGGTGTTCACCGAGAGCGCGGCGCCCAGCGTATTCAAACCGAACACCGGATTCGAGCCGGGGATCAGATTGATCGTGGATATCGCGTTCTGCGGCACGAGATCCCAGTTCACCACGTCGCCGAACGGTTCGTTGATCCGTACCCCGTCCATGAACACCGACAGTCCTTGGGGCGTGCCCAGCAGCGGCGAGGCGGAGAGACCGCGGAAATTGACGTCGGGCTGGAACGGGTTGTTCTGCCCATGGTTGAGCGTGACGCTGCCGAGGTTGTTGTCCAGGAATTCGGAGAGGTCCAGAGTTTTCTGTTTCTGGATATCGGCACCGGTAGCGGCCTGAACGTTCGCCGGCACCTGGTTGACGGGCACCCCAATGCCGGGCAGCGGGGTGGTGCCGATGATTTCCACGGTCGGCGCCTCCAGCGCGGTGGCGGGATTCTCTTC
>DASYUW010000159.1:0-49602 GCA_036000845.1 Burkholderiales bacterium | reverse complement strand
CCAGATCGCCGGCCTGATGGGAATCAATGTAAACAAGGTGATCGCATTCACGTTCATCGTCGGCGCAGGGCTCGGTGCGGTTGCCGGCGTGATGGTCGGGACTTACTACGGCGTTGCCCACTACACCATGGGAGCGTTGCTAGGGATGAAGGCCTTCGCGGCCGCCGTCCTCGGCGGCATCGGCAATCTTGCCGGTGCGATGCTGGGCGGAATCCTGCTCGGGGTGGTTGAGGCGCTGGGCGCGGGATATATCGGCGAACTGACCGACCTGTGCCGCTATTCGTGGCTTGCGGACATGCTTGTAGAGAACTGTGCACAGAATCAACACTTCATTCTGTTCGGCAGCAACTATCAGGACGTGTTCGCCTTCTTCGTTCTGATCGCCGTGCTGGTGTTCCGGCCGTCGGGCCTGCTGGGCGAGCGCGTGGGGGACCGCG
Source organism: Burkholderiales bacterium (assembly GCA_036000845.1). Classification (GTDB taxonomy): domain Bacteria; phylum Pseudomonadota; class Gammaproteobacteria; order Burkholderiales; family JACQAP01; genus JACQAP01. The sequence goes on along the minus strand of DASYUW010000159.1, from coordinate 49,165 downwards.
CATGAGTCGACGGCCCGATGATTGACGCTCTTGCACGCATGCAGCGCCATCCCGCCGCGCTCTGGGTCGGGGTGGTACTGGTGGCGGCCGCACTGCTGGTGCTGCCGTTTGTGCTGGCTTCCGTCGGCACGGCCTGGGTGCGCATCACCAATCTTGCCATCCTGTTCATTTTTCTGTCGCTGGGTCTCAACATCGTCGTCGGCTTCGCCGGTTTGCTCGATCTCGGATACATCGCCTTCTACGCGGTCGGGGCCTATACCTACGCGTTGCTCGCTTCGCCGCATTTCGGCCTGCACCTGCCTTTCTGGATCATCCTGCCGATCGGTGCGGCGCTGGCCTGCCTGTTCGGGGTTTTGCTGGGTGCGCCGACGCTGAAGTTGCGCGGTGACTATCTCGCGATCGTGACGCTGGGTTTCGGCGAGATCGTACGCATTTTCCTCAACAATCTGTCGCAGCCGGTCAACCTCACCAACGGGCCGCAGGGCGTCACGCTTATCGATCCGTTCACGATCGGCAATTTCAGTTTCGCCCGCAGCGAAACCTTCCTCGGGCTCACGTTCAGCGGCCCGATCAAGTATTACTATCTGCTGATGCTGGTGCTGCTCGCCGTTATCGTGATCAACCTGAGGCTGGAGAATTCGCGCATCGGCCGTGCCTGGATCGCGATCCGCGAGGACGAAGTCGCCGCCCAGGCGATGGGCATCAACACCCGCAACATCAAGCTGCTGGCGTTCGCGATGGGCGCGAGTTTCGGCGGCATCGCCGGGGGCATGTTTTCGGCGATGCAGGGCTTCATCAGCCCGGAGAGCTTCGTGGTGGTCGAATCCATCATGGTGCTGTCGATGGTGGTCCTCGGCGGAATGGGCAATATCGGCGGTGTGGTCATCGGCGCGTTATTGCTTTCCTTTGTTCCGGAAGTGCTGCGCTACACCGTGGAGCCGGTACAAAGGGCCGTGTTCGGCCGCATGTTGATCGAACCGGAGGTCATCCGGATGCTGTTGTTCGGTATGGCGCTGGTGCTGATGATGTTGTACCGGCCGGCCGGGATCTGGCCGTCCAAGACGCGCAAAAGAGAGTTCGCCGAACAGGACTGAGCCGGGATGGGAACTGCGCCCGCGGCGTTGCTCGACGCACGCCACATCGAAAAGCACTTCGGCGGCGTTGCCGCACTTGCCGACGTGTCACTGACGATCCGGCGCAACGAGATTTACGGCCTGATCGGGCCTAACGGGGCGGGCAAGACCACGCTGTTCAACGTGCTCACCGGGCTGTACAAGCCGGACGGCGGGCGTTTCGAATTCGACGGCATCGATCTGATCGGACTCAAACCGCATCGCGTGGTCGCGCGTGGCATCGCGCGCACGTTCCAGAACATCCGCCTGTTCGGCAACATGACGGCGCTGGAAAATGTCATGGTGGGGCGTCACGTACGTACCCATGCTGGGGCTCTCGGTGCGATCCTGCGCGGCCGGGGCACCCTGGTGGAGGAATCGGCGATCCGTCGCCGCGCGCGCGAGCTGCTCGACTATGTCGGCATCGCGCGCCACTCGCATGCGCTGTCGAAGAATATGTCCTACGGGGACCAGCGGCGTCTGGAGATCGCAAGGGCGCTTGCCACCGAGCCGATGCTGCTGGCGCTGGACGAGCCGGCCGCCGGCATGAATGCCACCGAAACCGCGGACCTGCGCGATCTGCTCATCAAGATCCGCGGCGACGGGGTGACCATCCTGCTGATCGAGCACGACGTCAAGCTGGTGATGGGTTTGTGCGACCGGGTGGCGGTACTCGACTACGGCAAGAAGATAGCCGAAGGCGAGCCGGCAGCGGTGAAGAACGATCCGGAAGTGATTCGCGCTTATCTCGGAGGCGCGTTGCCTTGAACGCCCTTCTGGAGGTTTCCGGGTTGAAGGTGGCCTACGGCGGCATCAACGCGGTCAAGGGCATCGACCTGAACGTGGGCGAAGGCGAGATGGTGGCGTTGATCGGCGCCAACGGAGCGGGCAAGACGACGACGTTGAAGGCGATCTGCGGGATGCTGCATCATGGCGGCAAGGTGCACTACCGCGGCGAGGATGTCAGCGCGCTGATGTCCTACCAGCTGGTCGGGCGCGGGCTGGCGCTGGTGCCGGAAGGGCGTGGCGTATTCGGCCGGCTGACGGTGCACGAGAACCTGGAAATGGGTGCGTACACGCGCAACGAACGCACCGCGGTTCGCGCTGATCTCGGTCGCATCTACTCGCTGTTCCCGCGACTTGCCGAACGCCGGAACCAGACTGCCGGCACGCTCTCGGGGGGCGAGCAGCAGATGCTCGCCATCGGGCGCGCGTTGATGAGCCGCCCGAAACTGCTTTTGCTCGATGAGCCGAGCATGGGGCTGGCGCCGATGATGGTGGAGAAGATTTTCTCGACCGTACGCACGATATCGCAGGAAGGCGTTACGGTGCTGCTGGTGGAGCAGAACGCAAAGCTTGCACTGGAGGCCAGTCACCGGGGCTACGTGATGGAAAGCGGTCTGATCACTGTGGCCGACAGCGCCAGGGCCTTGCTCGACGATCCGCAGGTGCGGCAGGCATACCTGGGAGAGTAGGCGGCAGCGGAACCGGCGGTTGGTGTCCCGATCGGGGCGTGGCAACAGGATCGCGACGGGGTGAACAAGAAATGGCGACTGGAGCAGTAAAGCGCAGAATGGCGGAACTGGGTGATCGTGCCGGTATTGTCTTTCGCGTCGAATTTGCGGACGGCTCGCACTACCAGAACGGTGCCGGCACGCCGGCGTTTACCATCGTGATTCACAAGCGTGCAGCCGAGCTTCGTACCGCGTTGTTCGGGCATATGGGATTTATCGAATCCTTTTTCGACGGCGACATCGATATCGAAGGCGATCTCGGGGCGGCGTTCCGGGTCGGGATGGAAGGCGGCTTCGCGCATCACACGAATCCTTTGAATGTCATTCGCAACCTCTGGCACGAGCTGCGCTTCTCCAACCGCTCGATTGCGCAGGCCAGAAAGAACGCGCGTTTCCACTACGGCCTGGGCACGGAGTTCTATCGCTACTGGCTCGATTTGCCTTCGATGACGTACACCTGCGGCTACTGGAAGGAAGGCACCGCGACGGTCGAAGAGGCGCAGCAAAACAAAATCGATCACGTCTGCCGCAAGATCCGCCTTTCGCGCGGCGAGACGGTGGTGGACATCGGTTGCGGATTCGGCGGCTTCCTGTTTCATTCACTGGAGCGCTACGGTGCGGTGCCGACCGGTGTCAACACTACTCCCGAGCAGGTCACGGCCGTGCGAGACGAGATTCGCCGCCGCGGGCTGGAAGGCAGGATCGAAGTGCGCGAGGCCGACTTCCGCGAGGTGGACCGGCAGTACGACAAGGTGGTGTCGATCGGAGTGCTCGAGCATGCCGGGCGCGACCAGTTGCGCGCGGTGGTCAGGGCCCACGCGGATTTCCTCAAACCCGGCGGCCTCGGCATGTTGCACTTCATCGGCCATGTCGGCGTGCGCGACACCGAGCTCTATATCCGCAAGCACGTGTTTCCCGGCGGCTGGATCCCGAGCCTTGCGGAAACCATCGTCGCCATGGAGGAGTGCGGGCTCGAGGTCGTCGACATCGAGAACCTGCGCCGTCACTATGCGTTGACGCTGGATTCCTGGGGTGAGCGCTTCGACCGCAACTGGGACAAGATCCGGGCGCTCGATCCGGCAAAATTCAGCGAGCACTTCCGCCGGGTATGGCGTACCTATCTGTATGCCTGTGCGGAAATGTTCCGCTCGCCACGCTTATCCACGCACCTGTTCCAGATCGTGTTCAGCAAGGGCAATGTCTCGAAGGACAATTATCCGATGAGCCGCGCTTTTCTCCACGACCGGCGTTGAGCGTGCCTGCGGCCGGCGCGGCATCGATCCATTCTTCTGCGGAGCGGCGCATGCAGGACTACGCAGCGCGCAAGGCGAGACTGGCCGCACAGCTCCAGGCCGGGGCGGGCCACCTCGCGCTCCAAAAGGATACTTCCAATCTGTTCCGCGACCGCGCGCAGGCCGCGGCGCAACGTCTCGACGTGCGCGATTTCAACCACGTGCTCGAAGTCAATGCGCAGGAAGGCTGGGTGGATGCCGAGGGCATGATCAGCTACGAGGAGTTGGTCGAGGCCACGCTGCGCCACGGCTCGATGCCGGCCGTGGTGCCGCAACTGAAGACCATCACCCTCGGTGGCGCGGTCGCCGGCGTGGGCATCGAGGCTACTTCGTTCCGCTGCGGTCTGGTGCACGACACGGTGCTGGAAATGGACGTCCTGGCCGGCGACGGCAGAATCTATTTTTGTACACCCGCGAACGAGCACCGCGACCTGTTCTTCGGTTTACCCAATTCCTACGGCACGCTGGGCTACGCCTTGCGGGTGCGGGCAAAAATGGTTCCGGTGAAGAAGTTCGTGCGCATCGACCATGCCGGCTTTCGCGACCCGAAAGCCTACTTTGCAGCGCTGGAACGGGCCTGCGCATCGCCCGCCGATTTCGTCGACGGCGTGGTGTTTGGCGCCGGTGCGATGTATCTGACCACCGGAAGCTTCTCGAACGCAGCGCCGTTCGCGAGCGACTACACTTTCGAGCATATCTACTACCGCTCGATCCGCGACAAGACCACCGATTACCTCTCGGCGCACGATTTCCTGTGGCGCTGGGACACCGACTGGTTCTGGTGCTCCCGGAATCTCGGCGCGCAGAATCCGCTGATCCGCAGGCTGCTCGGCAGGTCCAGGCTCAATTCGCGCACCTACACCAAGGTCATGCGCTGGAACAGCCGCTGGAAGCTTACCCGCCGGCTCGACAGGCTGTTGGGGCTGCATCGCGAGTCGGTGATCCAGGACGTCGACATCCCAATCGAGCGCGCGGCCGAATTCCTCGAATTCTTCCGGCGCGAGATCGGCATCCTGCCGGTCTGGGTCTGTCCGATCCGGGCAGGCGATCCGCAGGCGCGGTTCGACCTGTACCCGCTGGTCGCGGGCAGGACCTATGTCAACTTCGGCTTCTGGGACGTGGTGAAATCCCGGGCCGCTCACCCGAGCGGGCATTTCAACCGGCTCATCGAACGCGAGGTCGCCGAACTCGGCGGAATCAAGTCGCTTTATTCGGACAGCTACTATCCGCGCGAAGAATTCTGGGGAATCTACGGCGAAACGGCCTACCGGCGCCTGAAGGGCAAGTACGATCCGCAGGGCAGGCTGCGCGACCTGTACGACAAGTGCGTGCTCAGGGCTTAGCAACTGAACCCTGGACCCAGTCGCGCGCGACCAGGAAATTCTCGTACAACGCGGCCTCAGCGGTGCCGGGCTCGGGCTTCCAGTCGTAGCGCCACTTCACCATTGGCGGCAGCGACATCAGGATGGATTCGGTGCGCCCGCCGGATTGCAGTCCGAACAGCGTGCCGCGGTCGTAGACCAGGTTGAACTCGACGTACCGCCCGCGCCGATAGGCCTGGAAGTCGCGTTCGCGATCGCCGTAAGGCAGATCCTTGCGGTGTTCGGCAATGGGGACATAGGCGTCGATGAAGTGGTTGCCGACGCTGCGGGTGAGCGCGAAACAGGTATCGAAATCCGGTTCGGACAGGTCGTCGAAAAAAATCCCGCCGATCCCGCGCGGTTCCTGGCGATGCTTGAGGTAAAAATACGTGTCGCACCATTTTTTGAATTTCCGATGCGTTTCGGCACCGAATGGATCGAGCGCGGCCTGGCAGGTCCGGTGGAAGTGGACCGCGTCCTCCTCGAATCCGTAGTAGGGCGTCAGGTCCATCCCGCCGCCGAACCACCACACTGGATCGGCCGCATCTTTCTCCGCCACGAGGAAACGCACGTTCATGTGAACCGTGGGTACATAGGGGTTGCGCGGGTGCAAAACCGACGACACGCCCATTGCCTGGAACGAGCGTCCAGCGAGATCGGAGCGCGACACAGTGGCCGAGAGCGGAAGCGACGTCCCGGTGACGTGAGAGAAATTGACCCCGCCGCGCTCGAACAGACCGCCTTCCTCGATCAGGCAACTCACACCCCCGCCCCCGTCAGGACGATCCCATGAATCGCGGCGGAAGGCGTTACCATCCATCTCCTCCAGGCGACCGACGATCCAGTCCTGCAGGCCGGTCAGGTACTCCCTGATCGTCTTGATTTCCATGCTGGTCTATAGCGTGCTTTTCTTGGTACCGATGGCACGGAAGCCGATGTCGCGGCGCATCTGCCGCCCTGCGAACTGGATGCCCTCGGCGATTTCGTAGGCGCGTCGCTGCGCCACGCGCACCGTGTCGCCAAGCGCGGTCACGCACAGCACCCGCCCGCCGATGACGACTACCTTGCCTCCCGCGAGCGCGGTACCCGCGTGAAACACATGGAAATCGTCGCCAGCGCGCGGCAGCCCGGTTATCTCATCGCCCTTGCGCGGATTGTCCGGATAGCCCGCCGCAGCCATCACCACGCCGAGCGCGACCCGGCGGTCCCACTCGACCTGGATGTTTTTCAGTGTGCCGTTGACGGCGTGCTCGATGAGCGTGAACAGGTCGCTTTTCAGCCGCATCATGATCGGTTGGGTCTCCGGATCACCCATACGGCAGTTGAACTCGAGCACCTTGGTGTCGCCGTTCGGTCGGACGATCAGGCCTGCGTAAAGAAATCCGCTGTAAGGTGTGCCGTGCTTCTCCATCCCCGCAACCACCGGCTGGATGACTTCACGCATGACCCGCGCGTGAATGGTCGGGGTCAGCACCGACGCCGGCGAGTACGCGCCCATTCCGCCGGTATTCGGGCCATGGTCGCCGTCGAGCAGACGCTTGTGGTCCTGGCTCGACGCCAGCGGCAGGACGTGCTTGCCGTCCACCATCACGATGAAGCTGGCTTCCTCTCCTTTCAGAAACTCCTCGATGACCACGCGCTCGCCTGCGGCCCCCATCCTCTTGTCGACCAGCATCATGTCGATGGCGGCGTGAGCCTCCTCGAGCGTCATTGCCACCACCACGCCTTTGCCGGCGGCTAGCCCATCGGCCTTGATGACGATCGGCGTGCCCCGCTGCCTGACGTAATCGCGCGCCGCCTTGGCCTCCGAGAAAGTGGCATACGCCGCCGTCGGAATGCTGTTCGCGACCATGAAGGCCTTGGCAAAGTCCTTCGAGGATTCGAGCTGCGCTGCCTGACGCGTTGGGCCGAAGATCTTCAAGCCCGCCGCGCGAAACGCATCGACGATGCCTTCCGATAGCAGCGCCTCGGGGCCGACCACGGTGAGCGCGATTGACTCCTTGCGGGCGAAATCCACCAGTTCCGGGATAGATGTGATCGGCACATTGAACAACCCGTCCTCGCGCCCTGTGCCGGCATTGCCCGGCGCGACGTAAACTCGTCCGATGCGCGGCGATTGCGCCAGTCGCCAGGCGAGTGCGTGCTCGCGACCGCCGCTACCGACTACCAGTAAGTTCATAGGTCTGGATTAACCACAGGGACACAGAGGCAACGAGAAAATCAAAAACGAATGTTTACACGAAGACACGAGGAGCGTGCGAGGGGCTCTGGATTCCCGTCTTGCTCCCCTGTGCCTTATGCGTTTTGTCTTCCGTTGCTTTCTCTGTGTCTCTGTGCCTCTGTGGTGAATGCTAATGACGGAAATGGCGCACGCCGGTGAAGGCCATGGCGATGCCGTGTTCGTCAGCGGCGGCAATGACCTCTTCGTCGCGCACGCTACCGCCAGGCTGGATGATTGCCGCAGCCCCGGCCCTGGCAACGACGTCCACGCCGTCGCGGAACGGGAAAAAAGCATCCGAAGCGACCACCGAGCCCTTGAGTGACAGGCCGGCGTTCTCCGCCTTGATGGAAGCGATGCGCGCGCTGTCCACCCGGCTCATCTGTCCGGCGCCCACGCCCAGCGTCATGCCCTCGGCGCAGAACACGATGGCGTTGGACTTGACGAACTTGGCAACGCGCCACGCGAACAACAGGTCGGCAAGCTGCTGTGGGGTCGGATGTTTCCTGGTGACGATGCGCAGGTCGCCGGCCTGGACGTTCATCGCGTCTGGTGTTTGCACCAGCAGGCCACCGCCGACACGCCTGGTATCGTAGTCGTTGCCTCCGCAATCTGCTGCGACTTCCAGCACCCGCAGGTTGCTTTTCTGCGCCAGCACCGCCGCGGCCTCAGCCAGCACCCGCGGCGCAATCAACACTTCGGCGAACTGCTGCGACACCGCCGCCGCGGTTTCATCGTCCAGTTCGCGATTGAAGGCGATGATGCCGCCGAAAGCAGAAGTCGGATCGGTCTTGAACGCACGGCGATAGGCCTCGACCGCGCTCGCGGCCACCGCCACGCCGCACGGATTGGCGTGCTTGATGATCACGCAGGCCGGCTGGTCGAAGGTCTTCACGCATTCCCAGGCTGCGTCGGCATCGGCGATGTTGTTGTAGGAAAGTTCCTTGCCCTGCCGTTGCACATAATCGCTCAGCGCGCCGGGCACCGGCTTCTGGTCGCGGTAGAACGCCGCCTGCTGGTGCGGATTCTCGCCGTAACGCAGGTCCTGGACTTTGACGAAACTCGAATTGAACTGATCCGGGAATCCGCTACGCTTGCCGTGAATGTCGGTGGCGGTGAGGTAGTTACTAATCGCGCCATCGTAGGCCGCGGTGTGGGAAAAGGCCTTGCGCGCCAGGCGGAAGCGCGTCTCCACGCTGATCGCGCCGCTGGCGGACTCCATTTCCGCGATCAGCGCCGGGTAGTCCGCCGGATCGGTGACCACGGCGACGTGCTGCCAGTTCTTCGCCGCCGCACGCACCATCGTGGGCCCGCCGATGTCGATATTTTCGATTGCCTCCTCGACGGTGCAATCGGCTCTGGAGATGGTTTCCGCGAAGGGATACAGATTCACGGCCACCAGGTCTATGGTCGGGATGCCCGCCCTTGCCATCGCCTCGACGTGCGCCGGAAGGTCGCGTCGCGCGAGGATGCCGGCGTGCACTTTGGGGTGCAGGGTCTTCACCCGGCCGTCGAGCATCTCGGGGAAACCGGTGTAATCGCCGATCTCGGTGACCTTGATCCCGGCCTCGCGCAGCAGTTTGGCAGTGCCGCCGGTGGACAGGATTTCGAATCCGAAGCGCTGTAGCGCGCGGCCGAAATCCGCTGCGCCGTTCTTGTCGGAAAGGCTGATCAAGGCTTGTCTACGATTCATGGCGGGACCAAAAAAAATAAAACCGCCCGCGTTGATCGCGCGGGCGGGTTGAAGCGGGCGCACAACGGCGCGTTACTTGATGCCGTATTCCTTCATTTTCTTGCGCAGTGTGTTGCGGTTCAGCCCAAGCAACTGCGCAGCCTGGGTCTGGTTGCCGGCAACACGGTGCAGCACGAGCTCGAGCAGCGGCCTCTCCACCGAGCTGATCACCATGTTGTAAATCGCGCACGGTTTCTCCCCGTCCAGATCCCTGAAATAGCCGTCCATTGCCTTGCGCACACAACGGGCAATTTCGTTGTCATTCATCATGCTGCAAGTTCCTCGATATAGCTCAGGCGTTCTCCCAACCCGGCAAGCTCGGTGAAAAGGCCATCCACCGCGGCCAGTTGCTCGCGCGCGGTCTCCAGTCGATTCATGGTCTGGCGGAACGTGGCCGCGCCGGCAAGCTCGCCGGTGTACCAGGAAATGTGCTTGCGGGCGATGCGCACGCCGGACTGCTCTCCGTAAAGCGCGTACAGAGCACGCAAATGCTGTACCAGCACGCCATGAATTTCGCCGACTTCGGGCGCGGGCAGGTGTTCGCCGCTGGCGAGGTAGTGCTCGATCTCGCGGAAAATCCACGGGCGGCCCTGCGCGGCGCGGCCGATCATGATCGCGTCGGCCCCGGTGCGGGAAAGAACCTCGCGCGCCTTTTCGGGTGAATCGATGTCGCCGTTGGCGATGACCGGGATGGCGACTTGAGACTTCACCGCGGCGATGGTGTCGTATTCGGCATTGCCGGCGAACCCGCAGGCACGGGTGCGGCCGTGCACCGAAAGCGCCTGGATGCCGGAGGATTCCGCGATTTTTGCCACTCGCACCGCATTCCTGTTATGCGCATCCCAGCCGGTCCGGATCTTGAGAGTTACCGGTACTTCGACCGCAGCGACCACCGACTCGAGAATTCTTCCGACCAGCGGTTCGTCGCGCAGCAACGCCGAGCCGGCGACGACGTTGCAAACCTTCTTGGCCGGGCAACCCATGTTGATGTCGATGATTTGCGCCCCGCGCTGCACGTTGTGGCACGCCGCGTCGGCCATCATCTGCGGGTCGGCGCCGGCAATCTGCACCGAAATCGGCTCAACTTCACCCTGATGATCGCAACGCCGCTTCGATTTCGCCGTGTTCCACAGCTGTGAATTGGCGGAAATCATCTCCGAAACAGCCATTCCCGCACCCATCGCCTTGCACAACTGGCGGAACGGCCGATCGGTGACGCCCGCCATGGGTGCTACGATCAAATTGTTCTTGAGAGCGTGCGGACCGATGTGCATTTGCGCGGGCAAAGAAAGAGGAGCGCCATTTTAGCGTAAAGGATGCGGTGTTGAGCGCGCGCAATTGCTACCCGTTGTTACAAACTCGCGCCGAAGATCATCTGTTGCATGAATGCGCGCTTGGCCGATGGCGCGATGTCGAGCAGCGCCAGCCCGGCTCCGCGCGCCGCGCGCAAAGTCGCGAAATCATTGGAAAAGATTCTGACCAGCGAGTCGGTAATGGCGATTCCTCCCAGCCTGTCCAGTCTGCGAGTCGACCGGTAAGCGGCAAGGCAGGCCGTGCTTCCGGGATCGCGATCGTCGCGGTGCAGCAGCAGATCGACGAGTTCCCACGCATCGCGCAAGCCGAGATTGAATCCCTGTCCTGCAATTGGGTGCAGTGCCTGCGCGGCATTGCCGAGGAGCACGCTGCGCGGTAGGACCGGATCGGCCGCGAATTTGAGCGCGAGCGGAAACCGGACCCGCGCTGCGACGGAACGGAAGCGCCCGGCGCGGTCGCCGAAGTGTGTCTGCAGTCGATCGAGGAAGCTTTTGTCGTTCATCTCGGTGATTCGGGCCGCCGCTCCCGGCGCGGCGGTCCAGACCAGCGCATAGCGGTCTTCGAACGGCAGCAAGGCCACCGGACCGTCGGCGGTGAAGCGCTCAAATGCGCGATGGCCGTGCGGTCTCGAGGTTGCGACGGATGCGACGATGGCCTCCTGCCGGTAGTCGCGAACCTTGATGGTCGCGCCGGCACGCTTTCCCAGGCTCGCGCCGCCGTCGGCGATGACCAGCAGGCGCGCACACACGGAGTGTTCCTGATCGCCGCGAAGGAAACGGATGGCGACACGATCGGGGCTTAACTCGAGGTCATCAACGCGGGTACCGGCGGCCAGCGCCGCCCGGCTTGAGGCGAGCGCCTCGCCCAGCGCCTTCTGCAGCCGCGTATAGCCGACGACGTAACCGAGGGCCGGCAGACCGGCATCTTCAGCGACCAGTAACGCGCGACCGAACCCGCCGCGCTGCGAGACGTGAATGCTGTGTATCGGTGTGGCGGGCTCGACGCGGTTCCAGGCGCCGAGCCGTTCGAGAATGAGGCGGCTGCCGTAGGACATGGCAAGGGTGCGGCCGTCGCCTGCCGTGCACAGCTCCGGCCGCGCTTCCAGCAGCAGCACGTCGTAGCCGCCGTCGGCAAGCGCGGTCGCCAATACGGTGCCCACCGGGCCGCCACCGGCGATGACCAGGTCGTGTTCGCGTTCGCTCACGGTGCCGACGTAGCCGGTGTCAGTTCCGCATCAGGGACTCGATGTCATCGATCTTCTTCGGCGCCGCCGCGGTGATGATCTCGCAACCGCTGCCGGTGACCAGCGCATCGTCTTCGATGCGCACGCCGATGTTCCAGAACTTTTCCGGTATGCCCTCGCCCGGCCGCACGTAGCAGCCCGGCTCGACCGTCAGCACCATTCCCGCCTTGAGTTCCACCCACTTGCCGTTGCGCTTGTAATCGCCGGCGTCGTGTACGTCCAGGCCCAGCCAGTGGCCGGTGCGGTGCATGAAGAAGCGCCGGTAGTCTCCGGTTTCGATCGCGTCGTCCACGGTGCCTTTGCACAGCCCGAGGTCCACCATTCCCTGCGCCAACACTTTCACCGCGGCGTTGTGCGGGTTTTCCCATTCGGCTCCGGGCTTGACTTCGGCGATGGCAGCAGCCTGCGCCGCGAGCACCATTTCGTAGATGTCGCGCTGCGGCCCGGCGAACTTGCCGCCGACAGGGAAGGTACGGGTGATGTCCGAGGCGTAACCATCGAGTTCGCAGCCGGCATCAATCAGCAGTAGTTCGCCATCCTTGAGAATGGCGTCGTTCTGCACGTAATGCAGCACGCAGGCGTTAGCGCCGCCGGCGACGATCGGAGTGTAGGCCGGGGCCTGCGCTCCGCGGCGGCGGAACTCGTGAACGATCTCGGCTTCGACCTCGTACTCGCGCAGTCCTGGCCTGGTCTCGCGCATCGCGCGACGATGCGCTTCGGCTGAGATGTCCGCGGCGCGGCGCATGGTTCCGAGTTCGTGCCGGTCCTTGATCAGGCGCATGTCGTCCAGGAAAAGACGGATGTCGCAGATCTCCGCGGGCGCGGTCACGCCACTTCGAACCTGCGCCCGCACCTTGTTGATCCAGCCGATCACGCGGCTGTCCCAGTCGCCGTCGGAACCGACGTCGCAGAATACAGATGGCTGGTTGGCGAGCAACTGCGGCATCAGCTCGTCGAGTTCGGATATCGGGTGTGCCTCTTCGAATCCGAAGATCTCGCGCGCCTGGTCCGGACCGTAACGGAAGCCATCCCAGATCTCCCGCTCAGGGCTCTTCTCGCGGCAGAACAGGATGCTCTTCGGCTTGGCACCGCCGATCAGGACCAGCGCCGCGTCCGGCTCCGGGAAAGCCGACAAATAGTAGAAGTAGCTGTCGAAGCGGTACGGATAGCTGGAATCGCGGTTGCGCGCCCGCTCGGGCGCGGTGCGCACCACGGCCACGCCTTGCTTCATCTGCGAGACCAGCCGTTCACGGCGCTGCGCCTGCAATTTGTGGTTGTCCATCTTCGGAAAAATCGGGAAACGAGCGGAGATTATACGGCCTGCGCCGCGGCAGTCCGTCGTGGTTCAACGTTTAGCGAGATTCTCGCGCATCAGCGCGGCGACACCGAGGGCGTCGTCGCTGCCGAACCGCTCCAGCGCCTTGATCACCAGTGGCCGGTCGCCGGCCGGGCGATTCTGGCTCAGCTTGAACTTGCCCTCTAGCCGGGTGATCTCGATCTCGAATCCGACGATTGCCGACAGCATCTTGTCCTGGTAGTCGGAAGGCAAGTCCATTCTCCAGGGGTCGGGTGAAGCGGCTTCGTGGCGCGTGACGAGTTCCCGCACCAACCCCACCAGCCGCTCGCGGCCCTCGATCAGCGTGGGCCGCCCCTGCGCGTGCACCACCGCGTAGTTCCAGGTTGGCACGCTTGGGTGGGACGCGTACCAGGCTGGGGAGACGTAGTGGTGCGGACCGTGGAAGATCGCCAGCACTTCGCGCTCGGGCGAGAATGTCCGCCACTGCGGATTGGCGCGCGCCATGTGGGCGCGCAGCATCTTGCCCTCCGCATCCAGCAGGAAAGGCAGATGGGAAACCTGGATCTCGCCCTGGTGCGCCGACACCAGCGTGGCGAAATTATAGACACGGACCAGCGCCTGCAGGCGGGCGAGGTCGTGCTCGGCGAAATGTTTGGGAATGTGAATCACGTCCGTGCTCCCGATTGCAGCCGCGCATCGAGTTCCGCCAGGCGCCCGGGCGTGCCGACGTCGGTCCACAGCCCGCGGTAATGCTCGCCTGTGACTTTGCCCTCGGGCAATTGGCTGCGCAGCAGCGGCGCCAGCGCGTGCTTGGCGCCGCGCGCAAGCGGTTCGAACAGCTCGTCGCGGTACACGCCCAGGCCGCTGAATGTCAGCGATTGCCGGCCGGAGGCGCGCACCAGCCCGGCCTCGAGGCAGAAATCTCCGTTCGGGTGGTGCGGCGGATTGTCCACCAGCACCAGATGCGCGAGGGCCTGTGAATCCGCGAGCCGTTCAATTGCGGCGGCGAGGCCCGAATAGTCGTAATCGCAATACACGTCGCCGTTGACCACGGCGAAAGTGCGTCTGCCGATCAGCGGCAACGCATTGCGGATGCCGCCGGCCGTTTCCAGCGCCGCGGCTTCGGCGGAGTACCGCACCTCGAGACTCCAGCGGCTTCCATCACCCACCACCGCTTCGATCTGCTCGCCAAGATGGGCGTGGTTGATCGTGACCGTTCCGAATCCGGCGCGCGCGAGTTTCTCCAGATGCCGGAACAACAGCGGCTTGCCGCCGACCGCGAGCAGGGGTTTGGGCGTGAAATCGGTCAGCGGGCGCATGCGGTTGCCGCGGCCGGCGGCAAGGATCATCGCGGAGGGAGCGGAAGGCGCGGCCACGCTCAGAGGCTGTGACCGACGGCCGGTTCACGGCCCTCGATCTGATCGAGCAGCCGCAACAGCGGCGCGAGCACGGCGTAGCGCAGTGCCACCGCGCGCACGTAGCCCAGGAAGCGCGGCGTGTCCTCGACGTAGCCGGGCTTGCCGTCGCGGTGGCAGATGCGTGCAAAGATGCCGAGCACCTTGAGATGTCTCTGCAGTCCCATCCATTCGAAGTCGCGGTAGAACACGCCGAAATCGGCATTCACCGGCAATCCGGCGCGCTTTGCCTTCTCCCAATAGCGCACCGTCCAGTCCAGCACCCTTTGCTCTTCCCAGCTCAGGAACGCGTCCTTGAGCAGCGACGCCACGTCGTAGCTGATCGGTCCAAAAACGGCGTCCTGAAAGTCGAGCACGCCGGGGTTCGGGTTGCTCACCATCAGATTGCGCGGCATGTAGTCGCGATGGACATAGACTTTCGGCTGCGCCAGATTGCTGGCCAGGATCAAGCTGAAAATCTTTTCGAGCGACTCGGATTGCCGGGAGCTCAGCTTGATGCCGAGGTGGCGGCCGAGGTACCACTCGGGAAAAAGATCGAGTTCCCGACTCAGCAAGGCCTCGTCGTAGGCGGGCAGTACGCCCTCGCTGCTGGCAAGCTGCCAGCGGATAAGCGTGTCGATCGCGTCGCCGAAAAGCTGGTCCGCGTTGCCGGGGTTGAGCGCTGCGTGGTAAGTGGTAACACCCAGATCCGATAGCAGCAGAAAGCCGCGCGCAAGGTCCTGCGCTAACACCGCAGGCACGTGAACTTTCGCATCTGCCATCAGTGCCGCTACTCGAACAAAAGGACGGCAGTCTTCCTGCGGCGGCGGCGCATCCATCGCAATCAGCGTGGAATCCGGGAAAGCGACGCGAAAATAGCGGCGGAAGCTTGCGTCGGCGGAAGCCGGCGAGAGGGTGAACGCTTTTCCGGGAAACTGGCGCGCGATCCAATACTGCAGAGAGGCGTAGCGGTCCAAGCGGCTTCGTTGCCTTGGCTGTGGTTTTGTGAGATTTTAGCACCTCGCCTCGATCAACAGCCCGCATGCATTGTCCACGCTTCGCCTCGCCGATTGTCTTGTTGATCTGCTTCCTTGCCCCCGGCGCCGCTGCCGACGAACCTGGTCTCAAGCTGAAAGTTCAGCCGGTGCTGATTCCGTATTCCGAAGGCAGCGACGAATCCACGCCGATGTTTGTCGGAGCCGACCGTCTGCAGGGACATCAGGATCGCGAACTGGAGGCTGAGGGCAATGTGAGCCTGCGCAAGCGCGGAGCCGCGGTGTTCTCGGACTACCTGTACTACGCTTTCCCGGAGCGGGAATTGACGGTGACCGGCCATGTCCGCTTCGAAAAGGAAGGCGACGTCATCACCGGCGAGAAGTTGTTTTACAACCTCGACAACGAGAGCGGTTACCTCGAGAAGCCAGCTTACAATTTCCAACAGTTCCGGGCGCGCGGCAACGCCGACCGGATGGTGATGGAAAGCGGCACCAAGATGCGGGTGGACAAGGCAACCTACACCAACTGCGACGTCGGCGACGACGACTGGTTCCTGCGGGTGGACAAGTTGGATTTGGATCGGCAACGCGATGTGGGCGTGGCGCACAACGCCACCGTGGTATTCAAAGGTTTGCCGGTGCTGTATTCGCCCTATCTCGACTTTTCGCTGAGTGGGCGCCGCAAGAGCGGCCTGCTGCCGCCGACCATCGGCAGCACCGGGCAGAGCGGATTCGAGGTCACGCAGCCGTTCTACTGGAACATCGCACCCAATCGCGACGCTACCATCGCGCCGCGCGTTCTTGCGAGGCGCGGTGTGCTGCTAAACACGGAACTGCGCTATCTCGAGCCGAGTTTGGGCGGTGAAGTGCGCTTGGAATACCTTCCGGATGACCGGGAAAAACACGAAAACCGATATGGTTACTCCTGGCAGCACCAGCAGCGGTTCGGCCATGGTTTCTCGGGGGGATTCAACATGCAGGGCGTGTCCGACGACACCTATTTCACCGACCTGAGCGACAAGATCGCGGCGACTTCGCAGACCAACCTGCCGCGCGAAGGCAATTTATTCTACGACGGCGACTGGTGGAACCTGAACGCCCGCGTGCAACGCTTCCAGACCCTTCAGGATCCGCTGGCCCCGGTCACGCCGCCGTATGCGCGCGCGCCGCAGATTACCCTGAACGTCAATCGCCAGACCGACTATCACCTCGATCTCGGCATGCAGGGCGAGTACGTGGACTTCGATCATCCTTTCAAGCTGAACGGCAGACGCGAGATTCTCTATCCCTCAGTCAGCGTGCCGCTGCAGAAGTCGTACTTCTACCTGACGCCCAAGCTCGGGTATCACCACACCCGCTATGCCTTCGAGGATCCGAATCTCCCCGACGAAACGCGTGAATTGCCGATCTACAGCATCGACAGCGCGGTAACCTTCGAGCGCAATGCCCGGCTCTGGGGCCGCGATTTCGTTCAGACGCTGGAACCGCGCCTCTACTATGTCTACATTCCGTTTCGTCCGCAGGACCAGTTGCCGATCTTCGACACGGCCGTGGCGGACTTCAGCCTGGCGCAGATCTTCACCGAAAATCAGTTTACCGGCGGCGACCGCATCAACGACGCCAATCAGCTTACCGCGGCGTTGTCGAGCCGGTTGATCAATCCCGCGAGCGGCGAGGAGCAACTGCGCTTCGTTCTCGGCCAGCGCTACTACTTCAAGAAGCAGCAGGTTTCCCTCAGCACCGCGCGGCGGGATTTCGATCGTTCCGACGTTCTGGCGGCGATGACCGGCAGGATCACCCCCAACTGGGCGACCGATATCGGCCTGCAGTACAGCGCCAATACTAGCCACATGGAACGCAGCAACGTGGTGCTACGCTACCAGCCGGCAATCGGCAAGGTGATGAATTTCGGCTACCGCTTTACGCGCGATACCCTGGAGCAGGTGGATCTGTCGTCGCAGTGGCCGATCGGCGGGCGCTGGACCGGGTTGGCGCGTTGGAACTACACCTTGCGCGACAAGCGCCTGCTGGAGGGGCTGGCGGGGGTCGAGTACAATGCCGGCTGCTGGGCGGCCCGTTTCGTGATGCACCGGTTCGTAAGCGCGACGCAGGAATACATCAACGCAGTGTTCTTTCAGCTCGAGTTGAACGGCGTCTCAAGGATCGGCTCCAATCCACTCGAGCTGCTGCGGCAGAACGTCACCGGTTACACCAAGACCAACGAGCCGCCTCCGGCAGAACGCAATCCATTCCCGGTGTATTGAACGCGGTGACGTCCGATGTTAACGCCCGTTGCTGTCAGCGTCAGCGCCCGCGTCGTGTTGCCATGACAAAAAATATACGAATTCTGGTTCTGTTTCTCGCATTGCTTGGGTCCGTGCCGGCCGGCGCGGCGCCGGGCGAGCGTGAGCGCAGCGAGCCCACCCTTCTCGACCGCGTGGTGGCGGTGGTCAACAACGAAGTCATCACCCGGCTCGATCTCGATGAACAATTGAGGGTGGCGCTGCAGCAACTGCGACGCCAGAACACTCCACTGCCCGCTCAGGACGTGCTGGAGCGCCAACTGCTGGAGCGGCTGGTTACTGCGCGGGTGCTGGTGCAAACCGCCAGGGAAACCGGTTTGCGGGTGGACGACGCGCAGTTGCAGCGCTCGCTGGAACGCATCGCCCAGGAGAACAAACTGACTCCCGACGCTTTCCGCAAGGCGTTGGAAAACGACGGCATCAATTTCAACCGCTTCCGCGACGAGCTGCGCAACGAAATCCTTATTACGCGTCTCAAGGAGCGCGAAGTCGACAGCAAGATCCTGATCACTGATGCCGAGATCGACAACTATCTCAGGAACCAGCTGAACCTGGGCGGAAAGGACGACGAGTACAGCCTCGCGCACATCCTGGTGCTGGTACCGGAGCAGGCCAGCCCGGAGCAAATCCAGGCCAAGCGAACCGCGGCGGAGAAGGCGCTGGCACAGCTCAGGGACGGTGCCGATTTCCGCCAGGTGTCGGCGGGAGTGTCCGACGCGCAGAATGCGCTCGAAGGTGGCCCGCTGGGATGGCGCCCGGCTTCGCGCCTGCCGCAGATCTTCGTCGATGCGGTGAAGACCATGAAGGTCGGCCACTTGAGCCCGGTTCTGCACAGCGCCAATGGCTTCCACATTCTCAAGCTCCTCGACAAGCGCGGCAACGAATCACCGGTAATCGTTCAGCAGACCCGGACACGCCACATCCTGGTGCGCCTCAACGAAGTCGTTTCCGAGGCCGATGCGAAACAGCGCCTGTTCAATCTCAAGGAGCGCATCGACAACGGCGCTGATTTCGCCGAACTGGCGCGGCTGCAGTCCGAGGACGCAAGTTCCACGCGCGGCGGCGATCTCGGCTGGCTGTCGCCGGGGGACACGGTGCCGGAGTTCGAGCGCGCGATGAACGCGCTCGAGCCGGGACAGGTGAGCGAGCCGGTACAGACGCCGTTCGGCTGGCATCTGATCCAGGTGCTCGAGCGGCGCAACGAAGACATGTCGAAGGAACGTCAGCGGCTGCTGGCACGCCAGGCAATCCGCGCGCGCAAATCCGACGACGCCTATCAGGAGTGGGTACGCCAGCAGCGCGACCGCGCCTACGTGGAACTGCGCCTCGAAGAGCGCTGAGCGGACCGGACCCATGATCTATTTGACAGCAATCCATCATCGATCGGAAAGCCCGCGAAATCGGTGTCAGGCAAGGCACGAGTCCTCGACAGTGGCGGGGGCCGGTGGAACGTTGAGCAGGGATCGCCGGAGAGCGGAAGAGGGGCCCCGAACGTTTTCTGTTCGGGGATCTGACCTCGGAGGCGATCGAGGGCGGCGGCGCGATCCCTTTTGCGCCTGATCTCAGGTCGCATCCCAACTGAGGTTGGGGCCCCTGCTCCGCCTCGACAGCCGCCCCGCTTGCGGGGATGCGACCGTGCAACCGGCCAGTAGCGTGTCGACCACCGGCCTGACGCGTGTCTGCGCGGTTAGATCCCCAGAGGGGCCCCTCTTCCGCGCTCCGACACGCACGGCAAGGACTCGTAACACCGCATGGCGCCGATTCTCGTCGGGTTTTCAGCCGCGAATCAGCGGGACAGGACACTAGGTCCGGGCTGAACCCCTTGCCGCCAATACATACCCCCAGAAAGCGGTTCAGCCAGAACTTCCTGGAGGATCGCGGCATCGTCCGGCAGATCATCGCCTCCATTGATCCCCGGCGCGACGATCGGATCGTCGAGATCGGCCCCGGTCCGGGCGCACTTACCGCGCCGCTGCTCGACTATGTCGCCCGTCTCGATGTGATCGAAATCGACCGCGATATCGTCCGCAGCCTGCGCGCGCGTTTCCCGTCGGAGAGCCTGCACGTCCATCAGGGCGATGCGCTGGAATTCGATTTCTCCGCGTTTGGTGCGGAAATCCGCGTCGTCGGCAACCTTCCCTACAACATTTCGACACCGATCCTGTTTCACCTGACTGCACAGACGGCGTTGCTGCGCGACTGCCATTTCATGCTCCAGCGCGAGGTCGTCGGGAGAATGGCTGCCGAACCCGGTTCTTTCGAGTACGGCCGCCTGTCGGTGATGTTGCAGTACCGGTGGGTCATCGATTCGCTGTTCGACGTGCCGCCGACGGCGTTTCATCCGCAACCCAAAGTCTGGTCCTCGGTCGTGCGGATGACGCCTTACGCGACCCCGCCTTACCGCGCCACCGACGAGTTCCTGTTCGCCGACGTGGTGACGCGCGCGTTCGGCCAGCGCCGCAAGACGCTGCGCAACGCATTGAGGGAGTTGCTCGAAGCCGGGGAACTTGAACGGTTGGGAATCGAACCGGGCGCCAGAGGCGAAACCCTCGGCGTCCCGGAGTTCGTGCGCATCGCGAACTATCTCGCGACCCGGGGGCGCTGATCCTGCGCCCGCCTCAGTTCTTTCGCTGGATGAATTCGATCTTGTAGCCGTCCGGGTCTTCGACGAAGGCAATCACGGTGGTGCCATGCTTCATCGGTCCCGCCTCGCGGGTGACCTTGCCGCCGCGCTTTTTAACTTCCTCGCAGGCCTTGTAGGCATCGTCCACCTCGAGCGCGACATGGCCGTAGCCGTTGCCCAGGTCGTATTTCGCGGTGTCCCAGTTGTGAGTGAGTTCGAGCACCGCTTCCTTGTCTTCGTCGCCGTAGCCGACGAAAGCGAGCGTGAATCGGCCGTCCGGATAGTCCTTCTGGCGCAGCACCTTCATGCCGAGCACCTTGGTATAGAAATCGGTCGAGCGTTTCAGGTCGCCCACCCTCAGCATCGTGTGCAATATGCGCATTGCGTTCCTTTCTAAATTTCCACCAGCTCGAAGTCTTCCTTGCGTGCTCCGCATTCCGGGCACACCCAGTTGACCGGCACATCCTCCCAGCGTGTGCCGGCAGGAAGGCCCTCTTCGGGAAGGCCGGCCGCCTCGTCGTAGATGAATCCGCAGATCAGACACATGTAGGTCTTGTATTCCTCTTTCTCGCTTGCAGCCATGGTTGGTTTGGGGAATGACGGGGCTTTTCAGTTAAAATTCGATTTTAAGTCGAAACGTTGCCGCGAAACATCGCTGTGCCAGATTCTCTTCCGATCGTGCTCGTATTCGCGGCGACTGATCCCAGCGGTGGCGCCGGGATTCAGGGGGACATCCTTACTCTGTCGAGCATGGGCTGCCATCCGTTGTCGGTGATTACCGCAGTGACCATCCAGGACACGATGGGCGTGGAAGACGTGCTGCCGATCGATGCCGAATGGGTCGCCGACCAAGCGCGCTGCGTGCTCGAGGACGTGCCGGTCACGGTGTTCAAGGTCGGCCTGCTCGGAAGCGTCGAGGCGATTGCGGCCATTGCCGAAGTGGTTTCCGATTATCCCGATATCCCGCTGGTGCTCGATCCGGTGCTCGCCTCGGGCCGCGGTGACGAACTGGCTTCCGACGACATGATCTCGGCGATGCGCGAGTTGCTGATCCCGCAGACCACGTTGATCACGCCCAACAGCCTCGAAGCCCGGCGCTTGGCGCAGGACGACAGCAACGAGAACGACGACCCCGATCTGAACGAATGCGCGCGGCGCCTGCTCAATCTGGGCTGCGAGTACGTCCTGATGACCGGGACCCACGAAAACACGGCACAAGTGGTCAATACACTCCACGACCAGCAGGGCGTGGTGCGATCGGACTCGTGGCAGCGCCTGCCCGGCATTTTTCATGGTTCGGGCTGCACGCTCGCCTCGGCGGTCGCGGCGACGATCGCCAACGGACTGGGTGTGCCCGAGGCGGTGCGCGATGCGCAGGAATACACCTGGCAAACGCTCAAGTTCGCGTATCGGACCGGAATGGGGCAGTTGATCCCGGACCGGCTGTTTTGGGCGCGCGAGGAAGTGCCGGAGGATGCGCAAGACAGTTAGCGGGTTGTACGCGGTGACACCCGGGCTTGCCGACCCCGCGCTGTTGGCGAGCAAGATCGAGGCTGCGTTGCGCGGCGGCGCCCGTGTAGTGCAATACCGAAACAAGACGGCCCACGAACGATTGCGGCACGAGCAGGCCCTTCAGATTGCGCGGTTGTGCCGCGACGCTGGCGCCTGTTTCATTATCAACGACAGTATCGAACTGGCGCGCGAGGTGGGTGCCGACGGAGTGCATCTGGGCGAGGATGACGACGGCGTCGGCGCGGCGCGTGCGCTGCTTGGTCCGGGCAAGCTGATTGGCGTGTCGTGCTACGACCAATTGTCGCGTGCGCGCGACGCGGTTGCGCAGGGCGCGGACTACATCGCGTTCGGCAGTTTCTTCCCGTCGCCGACCAAGCCAGGCGTGGTCACGGCGAGCCGGGACCTGTTGCGCGCGGCAAAGAGGTTTTCGCGCCCAATCGTCGCGATCGGTGGCATCACGCCGGACAACGCTGCTGCACTGATCGAAGCCGGAGCCGACGCGGTGGCGGTGGTCAGCGCAGTGTTCGATGCGCCCGACATTGAGCGCGCGGCACGCCGCATCGCCGATTTGTTCGCGGAACACAGCGAGTCGTGAAACTGGAACTATGAAAACGAGAAACGAGATTCTTTTCGAGAGATCGCAGACGGTGATTCCCGGCGGAGTGAACTCGCCGGTGCGCGCCTTTCACTCGGTGGGCGGCACGCCGTTGTTCGTGAGCCGTGGGGAGGGCGCCTGCGTGTGGGACGCGGACGGCAAGCGCTACGTCGACTACGTCGGTTCATGGGGGCCGCTGGTGCTTGGCCACGCGCATCCGCAAGTTGTGGAAGCGGTGCGGGAGGCCGCTTCTCGGGGTTTAAGCTTCGGTGCTCCGACGGAAGCCGAACTGGAGATGGCGGAACTCATCACCCGGCTGCTGCCGTCGATGCAGCAGGTGCGTCTGGTGAGTTCCGGCACCGAGGCGACCATGAGCGCGATCCGGTTGGCACGCGGTTTTACCGGGCGTGCGAAGATCGTCAAGTTCGAGGGCTGCTACCATGGCCACGCCGATTCGCTGCTGGTAAAGGCCGGTTCCGGCGCGCTCACTTTCGGTCAGCCCAGTTCCGCCGGCGTGCCGGCGGAGATCACGGCGCACACGCTGGTGCTCGATTACAACGACGCCGGCATGCTAGAGCGCGCGTTCGCCGCGCAAGGCGATGAAATTGCCGCAGTGATCGTCGAGCCGGTGGCGGGCAACATGAATCTGGTGAAGCCCAGGCCGGAATTCCTGCGCGTACTTCGCGACCTTTGCACGAAGCATGGCGCGGCGTTGATTTTCGACGAAGTGATGACCGGTTTCCGGGTCGGGCTCCAGGGAGCGCAGGGACTTTACCGCATCACTCCCGACCTGACTACGCTGGGCAAGGTCATCGGTGGCGGCATGCCGGTGGGCGCGTTCGGCGGACGGCGCGACATCATGCAGTGCATCGCACCGCTTGGGTCGGTTTACCAGGCCGGAACGCTGTCGGGGAATCCCGTGGCGGTTGCCGCCGGGTTGGCCACACTCCGGCTTGTTCAGGCGCCCGGTTTTTTCGACCGGCTTGGCAGCGCGGCTGCACGGCTGGTGCAGGGTCTGAAGAAGGCCGGCAGGGATGCGGGGTTGGCATTTTCGGCGCAATCGGTCGGCGGGATGTTCGGCGTGTACTTCCGCGCTGCGCCGCCCGAATCCTACGGCCAGGTCATGGAATGCGACAAGATTGCCTTCAACCGTTTTTTCCATGCCATGCTGGCTCAAGGCGTCTACCTGGCGCCATCGGCATTCGAAGCGGGATTTGTCTCCGCCGCTCATGGCGAAGCCGAAATCAGTGCCACAATCGAGGCGGCATCGGTGGCGTTCGCGAACGTCGCGGCTGCATGAGCTGCCGCGCGGTCAGCGTAAACCGGAGAGGTACTCGGCAACGGCAGCAATTTCCTTGTCGGTGAGCCGGGCCGCGACCGCGCGCATCATGTTGTTGGAGTCGTTGGCGCGCTCGCCGGCCCGGAATGCCTTCAATTGCGCAGCGACGTACTCGGGATGTTGACCGGCAAGCCGCGGGTACTGGGACGGAATTCCAGCGCCGTTCGGCAAATGGCAGCCGGCACAGGCCGCCACTCCGGCGTCGACGTTGCCACCGCGAAACAGCTTGCGCCCCTGCGCGACCAGCTCCTTGTCCTTGGCCGCGGTTTCGCTCAGCTTCTGCGCGGCGTAGTAAGCGGCAAGATTGCGCATGTCCTCGGCGGACAGGCCGGCTACCATGCCCATCATCACGGCGTTGTTGCGGCTGCCCGATTTGAATTCGTTCAGTTGCTTGAGCAGATACTCGGGGTGCTGTCCGGCGAGGCTCGGATTCATCGGCAGCAGGCTGTTGCCGTCGGCTCCATGGCAGGAGGCGCAGATCTGGTTGGCAATGGGCTGGGCCTTGGCAGAGTCGCCGAAATCAGCCGCAACGGCCGAGGTAACGCAAATGAACGCGACCATGGTCGCCGCGATGAAACGGTTCATGAACACTCCTTCGATTTCGTGCCGAGTCCCCGGCCCGCGCCGGTCCCCGCGAGAGGCGCCATTTTAGCGTAAGTGATGAGCCGCACCCGTTTGTTCAACGATGTCGCCTTCTTCACCTCAGCCGTGCACGAGCGCGATCTGCCGGCTTCGTCTGGAATCGAAGTTGCGCTTGCCGGACGCTCGAACGCGGGTAAGTCGAGCGCGCTCAACGCGCTTGCCCGACGCCACCGCCTGGCGTTCGTCAGCAAGACCCCGGGCCGAACGCAGCAGATCAATTTTTTCAGTCTGGGGGCGGGGCGCTTTCTGGTGGACTTGCCCGGGTACGGGTACGCGCAGGTGCCGGGAGCGATGAAGCGGTCCTGGCAGGAACTGCTGTCCGGCTACTTGCAGACTCGCGGCCAGTTGCGCGGCTTGGTGGTGGTGATGGATGCCCGTCATCCGCTCACGCCTCTGGACCGGCAGCTGCTGGACTGGTTCGCCCCGACAGGCCGGCCGGTGCACGTGCTGCTTACCAAGGCAGACAAGTTGTCGAAGCAGGAAGCGACCAGACATTTGCGCAAGGTGGGCGAAAGGCTCGCTGCCGAGTACCGCCGCAGCAGCGTTCAGCTTTTCTCCGCGACGACCAAACAGGGTGTCGACGAGGCCGAGGCGCTGTTGGCCAAATGGTTCAATGCCGGGTAGCGTCGACGGGGACAGATAGAATAAAAAACCCCCGGTTAAAGGGGACTAAAACCGGGGGTGAAACAAAGCCTCAATTGGATTAAGGCACCCGCTCAGGGAGGAGAAGCGGGAGACATCACTGTCTACTGACTCAGAGTGCCGGAATAAAAAAAAGTTCCGCTTTGCACAAGCGAGGCTTTATTATTTAATTCAACGAGATAGTTTCTCGCTTTGGAACCGGATACCGGTGGTAGCGGGGAACCGAGGACCGATCATGCATGTACTCGGAAAGTTTCCAGTCCGCAGGATGCGCAGGCTGCGCCGTGACGACTTTTCCCGGCGCATGGTGCGCGAGCATCGGCTGTCGGCGGACGACTTCATTTACCCGGTATTTGTCATTGATGGACAGAACCGCCGCGAGGCGGTTCCGTCGATGCCAGGGGTGGAGCGGCTTACCGTGGACGCGTTGCTTAGGCAAGCCGAGCGCTGCGTCGAGCTTGGGGTGCCGGCAATCGCGTTGTTTCCGGTCGTGGACAACAGGCTCAGGACCGCCGATGCCAGCGAAGCGTTCAATCCCAACGGGCTCGCTCCCCGAACCATCCGGGCGCTGAAAAGCCGCTTCCCGCATTTGGGCGTAGTCACTGATATCGCCCTCGATCCCTATACCAGCCACGGCCAGGATGGTTTGGTCGACGACAGCGGTTACGTGCTCAATGACGAGACTATCGAGGCACTGGTCAAACAGGCGCTGACGCATGCCGAAGCCGGGGTGGACATCGTCGCGCCCTCCGACATGATGGACGGGCGCGTCGGTGCGCTGCGTCGGGCGCTGGATGAGAGCGGGCGTATCCACACGCGCATCCTCGCGTACGCGGCAAAATACGCGTCGAGTTTCTATGCCCCGTTTCGCGACGCGGTCGGTTCGGCGGCAAACCTGGGAAAGAGCGACAAGTACACCTACCAGATCGACCCGGCAAACAGCGACGAGGCGCTTTGGGAAGTGGGAATGGACCTCGAAGAGGGCGCTGACATGGTGATGGTCAAGCCCGGGATGCCTTACCTCGACATCGTGCGCAGGGTGAAGGACGAGTTCGGCGCGCCGACCTTCGTCTATCAGGTCAGCGGCGAGTACGCAATGCTCCAAGCCGCAGGGGTCAACGGCTGGATCGACCGTCGCAAGTGCGTTCTGGAGTCGTTGCTGGCCTTCAAACGTGCCGGTGCTGACGGCATCCTCACCTATTTTGCCCTGGAAGCGGCCGCCTGGCTCAAAGAGGGTTAGCCCCGGCGCCCGCAGTTCCGCCGCTATCGAGCACCGAATTCAGCCAGTCTATACGGGCACGGTCGAAGGGTTTGCCCTCGGCTGTGGTGCGCAGTTGAGAGCGCAGATCGCGCTGCGCGAACACGGTAATGTCGAAATTGGCGTCGTCGGTACCGACGCTGAAATTCGGTACGCCGCGTGGTTCTCCCCCGATGTAAACGCGCCGTTCGCGGCTGCGGTAGGGGATCTGACGGTTGAGCAGGAACATTTCCACGTCCTTCACGCTGTCGGTGAAAAGGAGGATGTTGATGTCGGAGTACTTGCCCGCGCTGCCGGAAAGCACCGAACCGGACAAATGCGGATCGAATTGCGCGAGCAGTTGCATCATCTCGCGGGCGTTCTGCCGCAGGTGGCGCAGACGCGCCTGCTGCTCGTCGGCCTGGTAGAGCTGCTGGTAGGCGCGCAGGGCCTGCGCCACTTCTTCATTGTTGGGAAGATTGCGGGTGTCGGGCGCCCCGGCCTGACGTGCCGCCTTGCGCTTGGCCAAGGCAAAGTCATCGATCCCATCCACGGCCATCAGGCGAGCCGCAAGTTGGGCGATGCGCTCGCGCATCTGCCGGTTGTTGCCGTTGTCCCTCGACATCGGCGTTCAGTATAGCTGGTCCCTGACTTCCTCCGGCGGCTTGGCGGAGTCGCCAAGCTCATCCTCCGGGCTGCTCTCTTGCTCCGGCGGCACGTTCTCGTGGTAGAAGTACTCGATCATCGGCGTGGCCGCGTGCCGGTCGCGAAGCCCCGTTTGCGGATTGATCGCGACTGCGACCACCCCTTGGGGCGCCACCCAGAGTTCCTCCGACTGGCCTTTCAGGACCGTTCCCATGTACGACATCCAGATTGGCAAGGCCGCCACCGCGCCGGTTTCGTGATCACCTAGTGTGCGCGGGATGTCGTAGCCCATCCACACCACTGTCGCCAGGTTGCGCTGGAATCCGGCAAACCACGCATCCATCTGCTCGTTGGTCGTGCCGGTTTTGCCGGCGAGATCCACGCGGCCGAGTGCCATGGCACGCGCGCCGGTGCCGCCGCGGATCACGTCCTGCATCATGTTTGCCATGATGAACGCGTTGCGGGCATCGATCACCCGTTCCGCGCCCTTGCCGACCTGGATCGGATTGGCCTTGCCGAGGATTTCGCCCTGTGCGTCCTCGATGCGCTCGATGAAATAAGGCGTCACACGGAATCCACCGTTGGCGAACACCGAGTAGCCCATCACCATTTCCAAAGGGGTGGTCGACCCGGCGCCCAATGCCATGGTCAGGTAGGGCGGATGTTGCTTCGGATCGAAACCGAATCGGGAGATGTAATCCTGCGCGTACTGCGGAGTGATCGCCTGCAGGATCCGTATTGACACCAGGTTCTTCGATCGGGTCAGCGCAGTGCGCATGCGGATCGGGCCGTCGAAGGTGCCATCGAAGTTTCTCGGCTCCCAGTTCACTGACCCAGTTTCGCTGGCGTCGATGGTCAGCGGCGCGTCGTTTATAATGGTGGCCGGTGTGAAGCCCTTTTCAAGCGCCGCGGAGTAAATGAATGGCTTGAAACTGGAGCCGGGCTGCCGGCGCGCCTGAGTGACGTGGTTATACTTGTTGCGATAGAAGTCGAATCCACCGACCATGGCCCGGATTGCGCCGTCGTTGGTGTTCACGGAAACCAGTGCGGCCTCGACCTGCGGCAGTTGCACTATTTTCCAGCCGCCTTTGCCGTCGGGTTGCACCCGGACCAGTGCGCCGCGGCGTAACCTCAGTTTAGCAGGCGCGCGGTTGCCAATCATGCGGCCGGCGAACTTCAGTCCGTCGCCGGTGATGGTGACGAATTCGCCGCCCTTGCGGTAGGCCTTCACGGTCTTGGCGTCGACCTCCAGCGTGATGGCGGGGTAGATGTCGTCGCTCTCCAATTCGTCCTGCAGCGCATCCTCGAGCGCTTCTTCCCCGATTTCTTCCTTGGGAAGATCGAAGTAGCCTTCCGCGCCGCGATAATTCTGGCGCTCGTCGTATTCCAGCGTGCCGTGGCGCAGCGCCCGGTAAGCGGCGTCTTGATGCAACTTGGATAGAGTGGTGTAGACCCGGAAGCCGCGGGTATAGGCCTCCTCCTTGTAGGCGTCGTAGATTGCCTGACGCACCATTTCGGCGAAGTGGTCCGCTCGCGTCGCGAACTCCTGCACCTGGCGGGTGACGATGATCGGCTGGGCGTCTGCCTGCTTGAACTGCTCTTCGTCAATATGATTGAGCTCGAGCATGCGGCGCAGCACGTAGCGCTGTCGCTGCTTGGCTCGGTTCATGTTGATCACCGGGTTATAACGCGACGGCGCCTTGGGCAGCCCGGCAAGCATGGCGATCTCGCCAAGGTTTAACTGGTCGAGCGGTTTGCCGAAGTACACCAGCGCCGCGGCGCCGAAGCCGTAGGCGCGCTGGCCGAGGTAAATCTGGTTGATGTAAAGCTGCAGAATCTCGTCTTTGGTCAGGCTGTGCTCGATCTTGAAGGCGAGCAGCGCTTCATTGAATTTGCGGCTGAAGGTTTTCTCGGTGGAAAGAAAGAAATTTCGCGCCACCTGCATGGTGATGGTGCTGGCACCCTGGCGGGCGCTGGCAGCGGCGAAATTGGACAGTGCAGCGCGTACCACGCCGATGTAATCGACGCCGCCGTGCTCGTAAAAGCGCTCGTCCTCCGCTGCGATGATGGCCTTGCGCAGTACGTCCGGGGTCTGCTCGATCTTGACGAAGGCCCGCTTCTCCTCGCCGAATTCCCCGATCAGGTCGCCCTCGATGCTGAAGATCTGCAGCGGGATCTTGGGCTGGTAGGAGGTCAGCGCCTCAAGGGAAGGCAGGTTCGGATAGGCCACCACCATGGCGTATCCGACCACCAGAACGATCGAGGCCGCGATCGCGGCAAGCCCGAAGAGGCCATAAAACCACCAGCGGGAGGACATGGGATAGTTTAAAAGGGGGTACCGGCAGGGGGAACGGCGGGCATTATATAGATGATGCCTAGACCCGACAGAAGGGGGGCGTTAAATTGCTTTACTTGCAAAATAGTTGTTGCTAGCATTTAATGTAGATTATACGTATCGCGCCTAAACGGCCAATGCTCAAAGGAAAATTCGAGTTCAATGCAGACTTTCTCAGCGGTCTGCTGAAGGCCAAGTCGCCTCCTCTTGTCGGGGTCGACATCAGTTCCTCGTCCGTGAAAATGGTCGAGTTGACCGGATACGGTAAGGGCCGCTACCGTCTTGAGCGCTATTCCATTGAGCCGCTGCCGAAGGACGCGGTGGTGGACGGCAACATCATGAACCTCGAAGAGGTGGGCGACGCGCTGAGGCGCGGCTGGAAGCGTTTGGGCACCCGGGTCAAGAACCTGGCAATGGCCTTGCCCTCTGCGGCGGTCATCACCAAGAAGATCGTCGTTCCCGCAGGCCAGACCGAAGACCAGCTCGGAGCCCAGGTCGAGACAGAAGCCAATCAATACATTCCGTTTGCGCTGGAGGAAGTCAACCTCGACTTCCAGATTCTCGGCCCGGCTCCCAACAGCACCGAGGACGTGGAAGTCCTGATTGCCGCCTCGCGCAAGGAGAAAGTCGACGACCGCGTTGCCGTAGCCGAGTCGGTCGGTCTCAAGGCCGTGGTGATGGATATCGATTCCTTTGCCTCCCAGAACGCGTTCGAACTGATGCAGGGGCAGCTACCCGAGGCCGGCCGCGATCAGACCATTGCTCTGGTGGATATCGGCGCCTCGATGATGAACATCAACGTGTTGCGCAACAATCAGTCGGTCTACATGCGAGAGCAGCCTTTTGGCGGCAATCAGCTCACCCAGGAGATCATGCGCCACTACAATCTCTCGCCCGAGGAAGCCGAGGCCGCCAAGCGCAGCGGTGGGTTGCCGGATACCTATGACTCGGAAGTCTTGGCTCCGTTCATGGACACCTTGGCGCTCGAAGTCGCCAGGGCACTTCAGTTCTTCTTCACTTCCACCCAGTACAACCAGGTCCACCACATATTTGTCTCCGGCGGTTCGGCGACCATTCCCGGGCTGCCGGAAGTTGTGGCAGAGCGCACCCAGGTCAATACCCTGGTCGCCAATCCGTTCGTTGGCATGGAGGTTTCCTCCAAAGTTCGACAGGCCCAGCTTACGGTGGATTCGCCCGCGCTGCTGGTTGCCTGCGGACTCGCGCTGAGGAGATTCGACGAATGATCCCAATCAACCTACTGCCGCACCGCGCGGAGCGGCGCAAGGCGCAGCAGCGCCAGTTTTTCGTCTTGGCGGGAATGATCGTGGGACTCGGTGCCGCGATCGTGGTCGCAGTGCACGGGCTGTTCGCGACCCGCATCGAGAACCAGCTGGATCGGAACAAATATCTGCAGACCGAGATTGCGGCGCTCGACAAGCAGATTGACGAGATCAAGAAGCTCAAGGAGCAGACACAGGCGCTACTGGCGCGCAAACGCGTGGTGGAAACCCTCCAGACCAACCGCACCGAGACTGTGCGGCTGCTCGACCAGATGGTGCGGCAATTGCCGGACGGCGTGCATCTGAAGACGGTGAAGCAGACCGGGCAGAAGGTCAACGTGATCGGCTACGCAACCTCCAATGCGAGGGTATCGACGCTGATGCGCAATCTCGAGGCTTCGCCCTGGCTGGAAGGCCCGTCCCTGATTGAGGTCAAGGCCACCAAACTGGGCAAGGACAACATCATCCTCAACGAGTTCATCCTCAACGTGACCATCTCTCGACCCAAGGAGGAAGCGGCACCGGGCGCAAAGCCCGCTGCTCCTGCGACGCCGGCCGGGGTTGCTGCGCCGAAGGCCTGACGATCATGACGTTAGACGACTTGAGACGATTGGACCCGAGGGATATCGGCAGCTGGCCGGTGGTGCCCAAACTGGGGGCGCTGCTTATTCTGCTTCTGCTCATCGTGTTTGCCGGTTACTGGTTCGACTGGAGGAACCAACTGGAGGAGCTGGCGCAGGCACGCAACAAGGAACAGGAGCTGCGTACCTCATTCCTGGACAAGCAGAAACAGGCGGTGAATCTCGAGGCTTATCGCAAACAACTTGCGGAAATCGAGGAATCCTTCGGAGAAATGCTCAAGCAGCTACCGAACAAATCGGAGATGGAGGCGCTGCTTACTGACATCAATCAGGCAGGGCTGGGGCGCGGTCTGCAGTTCGAGCTGTTCCGTCCGGCTCAGAAGGAAAGCATGTCGGAGTTCTACGCGGAGCTGCCGATCACCATCAAGCTTACCGGCAAATACCACGATATCGGCGCGTTCGCGAGCGACGTTTCCCAATTGTCGCGCATCGTAACGCTGAACGACATCGCGCTGGTCCCCAACAAGGAGGGCAATCTGGTGCTGGATGCGGTGGCCAAGACCTTCCGTTATCTCGACGAGAGCGAGATCGCGGCACAACGCAAGGCCGCCCGTGATGCCGCTGCAGCGAAGAAGGGCGCCAGGAGGTGAAGCGTTCTCTGACTGGTTTGGCGGTCGCCGCGTTGCTGGTCACCGGTTGCGGCGGGGACGAGTTTTCCGATCTCAGGCAGTTCGTCAAGGAATCCGGCGAAGGACTGCGCGGCCGGGTCGAGCCGATACCGGAAGTCAAGCAGTTCGAGCCTTTTGCTTACAACGCATTCGATCTCCCCGATCCCTTCAAGCCGCGCACGACGATCGCCGATAGCCGCATCCCCGGCGGCGGGCCGCAGCCGGATCTGAATCGCCGCAAGGAAGCACTCGAGGCATTCCCCCTCGAGAGCCTGCAGATGGTCGGAACGCTTGAGCAAAAGCGGGTCCACTATGCACTGATCAAGACGCCGGACAAGAATCTTTACCGTGTCAAGATCGGCAACTACGTCGGGCAAAACTTCGGCGTCATCACCGCTGTCAGCGAGTCCGCTGTGACACTCAAGGAGGTCATCCAGGATCCATCGTCGGGTTCCTGGACAGAGCGCACCAGCAGTTTGCAGCTGCTCGAGCAATAAACAAGGAGCATGCGAATATGAAACGCTTCGGTCGTTTGATTACATTGGTCGCCGCCCCGATCTGGCTGTTGCTGGTCCTGAGCAGTTTGGCGGCGCACGGGCAGGACACCAAGCCGGGTGACGGTGGCACCGGAAACGTCATACAGTCGATCGACGTATCTACACAGGCCGGGACGGTTACCGTCAGACTCGGCCTCAAGGAGGCCTTGCCGAATCCTCCCGCGGCCTTCACTGTGAATAATCCGCCCCGGGTGGCGCTCGATTTTCCAAATACGGCAAACGGCCTCGGCAAGAGCACCCAGGATGTCAATCAGGGCGACCTGCGCACGATCCGATTCGGCCAGTCGGGCGGGCGGACGCGGGTGGTGTTCAACCTTGCCAGGATGCTCAAGTACGACGCCAAGGTGGACGGCAATACTGTGGTGGTGACCCTGCAGGGTGCCGGCGCCACCGCGGCCACGGCGACGACCACGCAGTTTGCCGAGCCCAAACCCGGCGGCGATCAGCACAACGTTCAAGACATCGACTTCCGCCGCGGCAAGAATGGCGAGGCGCAGATCATCGTGGACCTTTCCGATACGGCCACCGGTATCGATCTGCGCCAGCAAGGCCGCACCGTTCTGGTGGACTTTCTCCAGACCATGCTGCCACCGGCGCTGGAGCGGCGCTTCGACGTCACCGACTTCGGCACCCAGGTCGATTTCTTCGAGGTTACACGGCAGGGCAACAATACCCGCATCACCGTCACCCCGAAGGGGCGCTGGGAGCAGTCGGCCTATCAGACCGACAGGCGCTTCATCATTGAAATCAAGCCGGTGGTCGAGGAAGCCGGCCGGCCGAAGGAAGGCAAAGGTTATGCCGGCGAGAAATTGTCGCTGAACTTCCAGAACATCGAAGTGCGTGCGGTGCTGCAGGTGATCGCGGATTTCACCAACCTCAACATCATCACCAGCGACACGGTGACCGGGAACCTGACGTTGCGCTTGAGGGACGTGCCATGGGACCAGGCGCTGGACATCATTCTCCAGGCCAAGGGCCTGGACATGCGCAAGACCGGCAACGTCGTCTGGATCGCCCCGCGCGACGAACTCGCAACCAAAGAGAAGCTCGCCCTGGAAGCGCAACAGCAGATCGCGGACCTCGAGCCGATGCGCACGGAGTCATTTCAACTCAACTATCAAAAGGCCGATGATTTCAAGAAAATCCTGACAGACGCAACACAGAAAATACTGTCGAAACGTGGCAGTGCCGTCATCGATCCACGGACAAACATGCTTTTCATTCAGGACATCCCCTCGAAGCTGGATGAGATTCGACAACTTATCAAGGTGACTGACATTCCTTCCCGACAGGTATTGATCGAGGCCCGGATCGTCGAGGCCAGCGATACCTTCAGCCGCAACCTCGGCGCCAGGCTCGGATTTGTCGATGGGACCGCCCGTGGCGAGCAGATACCCGGCGGTACCCATCGGATCACTGCCGGCGGCGGATTGGCGGCCACTGGCGCGTTTACGGGTCAGATTGCCGACACGCCTGATTTCTTCACCGACGGGCTTTCCAGCAATATGCCAGCGCCGGGTCTCGGCGGCGTGGCGCCGGGGCAGTTTTCGCTGATCCTGATGAATGACGCGATGTCGAAATTCCTCAACCTCGAGATCACCGCGCTGCAGGCAGACGGCAAGGGCAAGATCATCTCCAGCCCGAGGGTCATCACGGCGGACAACGTGGAGGCAATCATCGAGCAGGGCACCGAGATCCCGTACCAGCAGGCAACCAGCAGCGGCGCGACCAGCGTGTCGTTCCGCAAGGCCACCCTGAGCCTGAAGGTGAAGCCGCAGATCACGCCCAACGACAACATCATCATGAAGTTGAACGTCAACAAGGACAGCGTCGGCGCCAATACCAGCGCCGGTCCGTCGATCGACACCAAGCAGATTTCCACCGAAGTGCTGGTGGAAAGCGGCGGTACGGTAGGCATCGGCGGCATCTTCGAACAGGAAGAGTCCAGCACCAGGACCAAGGTGCCGATGCTGGGCGACATACCGGTCATCGGCATCCTGTTCCGCCAGGACCTGCGGCGCAACGACAAGCGCGAGTTGCTGATTTTCGTGACACCGAGGGTGGTCAAGGACACGCTGACCGTGCGCTGATCACAACGCTCTCCGGGAACGGCCGCATCGATTGCGGCCGTTTTGTTTTGTTGCGCGACCTGACCGCGCATGACCGGTTTCGCTAGAATGGCCGTATGCACGAGGCAACCCTGGAAAACCAAACGCAAGCGCGGGTCGACGTGCCGGGCAGCATCTTCCTGGTGGGAATGATGGGCGCAGGCAAGACCTCGGTCGGCCGAGTCTTGGCGAAACGCCTGCAGAAAACGTTCTACGACTCGGATCACGTCATCGAGGACCGCACCGGCGTGAAGATACCGGTGATTTTCGAGATCGAAGGCGAGGCCGGTTTTCGCGTCCGCGAATCCGTGGTGTTGGATGAACTCACGGCGCTGCGTGACGTCGTGCTCGCCACCGGTGGCGGCGCGGTATTGAGCGAGAAAAACCGCG
Source organism: Burkholderiales bacterium (assembly GCA_036000845.1). Taxonomy (GTDB): domain Bacteria; phylum Pseudomonadota; class Gammaproteobacteria; order Burkholderiales; family JACQAP01; genus JACQAP01. The sequence continues at coordinate 14,236 of DASYUW010000159.1, read as the reverse complement.
ACAAGCTGAGGACCAGGGGCACGGTAGTATATCTGCGCGCCTCGGTGAGAGACCTGCTCAACCGGACCCGCCATGACAAGAACCGCCCGCTGCTGCAAGCGGTGGATCCGCGCGCGCGGCTCACCGAACTCTACGAGAAACGCGATCCGCTCTATCGCGCGGTCGCGCATCTCACCGTCGACACCGGAAACCAGAGCCTCACGTCGCTCGTGAACCGGTTATGTCAGCTCCTGCTCGAAACGCGGTCCGAGCAGCAGCCTCGGGCACCGCAGGTCTAGCAGATATGCGAACCATCACCGTCGGGCTCGGCGAGCGTTCCTACCCGATTCACATCGACAGGGGGTTGCTCGCACGTACCGAGCTTTTGCTGCCGCACCTGGAGCAGCGCAAAGTCGCGATCGTCACCAATTCGACGATCGCTCCGCTTTACCTTGAAGCGCTGGCCTCGGCGCTGCGCGCCTCTGCAGTCGAGGTCGTGCCGATCGTTGTTGACGACGGCGAAGATCACAAGAACTGGCAGACGCTCAATTCCATTTTCGATCGGCTGCTGACGCACCGCTGCGAACGCAAGACCACCATCATCGCGCTGGGGGGTGGCGTGGTCGGTGATCTCGGCGGTTTTGCCGCCGCAACCTACCAGCGCGGCGTGCCGTTCATCCAGATGCCAACCACTCTGCTGGCGCAGGTGGATTCCTCTGTGGGGGGCAAGACCGCGATCAACCATCCCAGCGGCAAGAACATGATCGGCGCCTTCCACCAGCCGCGCCTGGTGGTCGCCGATACCGTGACTCTGGATACATTGCCGGAGCGCGAGCACTCAGCAGGCTTGGCCGAAGTGATCAAGTACGGGTTGATCATGGATGCCCCCTTCCTCGCGTGGCTGGAAGTCAACATGGAGAAGCTGCGCGTGCGCGATGCCGACGCCCTCGCCTATGCCATTGCCCGTTGCTGCGAAAACAAGGCTCTGGTGGTTGCGGCGGACGAACGCGAGGCCGGCGAGCGTGCGCTTCTCAACCTGGGGCATACCTTCGGTCACGCCATCGAAGCCGGCCTGGGGTTCGGTACCTGGTTGCACGGGGAGGCGGTCGCTGCGGGCACCATCCTCGCTGCGCGGCTGTCCGAGCGCATGGGCCTGCTCAACGCCACGGAAGTCGAGCGTGTGGCCCGGCTGATGAGCCGCGCCGGCCTGCCGACCGAGCCTCCCGATCTGGGCGAGGCCCGTTACCTGGAACTGATGGGTCACGACAAGAAAGTCGAGGACGGCAAGTTGCGTCTGGTGCTGCTCAAAGCTCTTGGCAAGGCATTTGTTACGTCGGATTTCCGCCCCGGGGACCTGCGCCAGGTTCTTGCGGGAGCCGCCGCGCATGCGTGAGCTGGCAGCGTACGCTGCCGACCATGCAAATTCGCGCGGCCGGCGCATTGCGGAGGCTGCTCCGATCGGGCGAACAGAATTTCAACGCGACCGCGATCGCATCATCCATTCCGCCGCCTTCCGCCGGCTCGAGTACAAAACCCAGGTTTTCGTCAACCATGAAGGCGACCTGTTTCGAACGCGGCTCACCCACAGCATCGAAGTGGCGCAAATCGGCCGTTCGGTGGCGCGCAACCTCGGGCTGAACGAGGACCTGGTCGAGGCGATTTCCCTGGCGCACGACCTCGGCCACACGCCGTTCGGACATGCCGGCCAGGACGCGCTTAACGAGTGCATGAAGGAACACGGCGGTTTCGAGCACAACCTGCAGTCGCTGCGTGTGGTCGACCTGCTGGAACAGCGCTACGGCGCGTTCGACGGACTGAATCTCTGTTTTGAGACCCGTGAAGGCATCCTCAAGCACTGCTCGTCAAAGAATGCCGAGAAACTGGGTGAGGTCGGCGAGCGATTTCTGAAGAACCAGCGGCCGTCATTGGAGGCGCAGCTTGCCAACCTGGCCGACGAGATCGCCTACAACAATCACGACGTCGACGACGGTCTGCGCTCCGCGCTGATCTCGGTCGAGCAGCTGTCCTCGGTGCGTATCTTCGCGCGCCACCTCGAGGCCGTGCGCGGGCAGTACCCGGAACTGGTGGACCGGCGGCTGATCCACGAGACGGTTCGGCGCATGATCAATACGTTGGTCTCCGATTTGACGGAGCGAAGCAGGGCCCTGATCGCCGAGCATCGTCCGGACAGCGTGGCCCAGGTGCGGCTGGCGCCGCCGCTGATCGCGTTCAGTCCGGCGATCCGCGAAGAACAGCACGACCTTAAGGTCTTTCTCAGGAAACATCTGTATCAGCACTACCGGGTCGCGCGCATGAGCAACAAGGCCAAGCGCATCGTCCGCGACCTGTTTCAGACCTTCATGGCCGACTCGCGTCTTCTGCCCCCGGAGTTCCAGTCCCGCGCGGAGGCGGACCTGCCCAGGGCGATCGCCGATTACGTTGCCGGCATGACCGATCGCTACGCGATCCGCGAGCACCGGCGCCTGTTCGCCGTCGAGGAGTCCTGAACATCGGTGCAAAGGCCCGGATTTCGCCGCGTTTATTGATAGATCGGCTGCAATCGCGGTAACATTTGTGGCTCGTTCGAATTTTTGCGCGTTCCGGCCTTGTCCACCCAGGCTGCCGGTCTGGGGCGACGCGGCGGGCGCCAACTGCAGTAGTACAGAGGTGCGACATGACCAACCCGGCTTTGCCTGCGCGACAGGGACTTTACGACCCCGCCAACGAACACGACGCCTGCGGGGTGGGGTTCATTGTGCACATCAAAGGCGCGAAGAGTCACACGATCATCGAGCAGGGCCTGCAGATTCTCAAGAATCTGACCCACCGCGGCGCGGTGGGCGCGGATCCCAAGGCCGGCGACGGCGCCGGCATCCTCATCCAGATTCCGGACCAGTTCTTCCGCGAGGAAGTGGCCAAGCAGGGGATCAAACTGCCGCCGCCCGGGGAATACGGCGTAGGCATGGTATTCCTGCCGCAGGAGCCGGCCGCGCGGCTTGCTTGCGAGTACGAAATCGAGCGCGCCATCAAGGATGAAGGCCAGGTTTTGCTCGGCTGGCGCGACGTGCCGCGCGACGGCTCCAACCTTGGCGAGTCGGTAAAAAAAATCGAGCCGGTCATCCGCCAGGTGTTTATCGGCCGTGGCGCCGGCGTCACCGTCACCGACGCGCTCGAGCGCAAGCTCTACATCGTCCGCAAGGTTTCGGGGCATGCCATTCAGGCACTCAAGCTCGAGCACGGCAAGGAGTTCTACGTGCCCTCGATGTCGGCCCGAACCGTCCTCTACAAAGGCATGCTGCTGGCGGGACAGGTCGGCAGCTATTACAAGGACCTGCAGGATGCGCGCGTCGTTTCGGCGCTCGCGCTGGTGCACCAGCGCTTCTCGACCAATACTTTCCCGACCTGGGATCTGGCGCACCCATTTCGGATGATCGCCCACAATGGCGAGATCAATACCCTACGCGGCAACGTCAACTGGATCCGCGCGCGCCAAGGCGCCATCTCCAGCCCGATTCTGGGACGTGATCTAGACAAACTCTGGCCTTTGATATATGACGGCCAGTCCGACTCCGCTTCGTTCGACAACGCGCTCGAGCTGCTCACCATGAGCGGCTACTCGATCGCGCACGCGATGATGCTGCTGATTCCGGAGGCGTGGGAGAAGCACACCCACATGGACCCGAGCCGGCGCGCGTTCTACGAGTACCACGCGCCGATGATGGAACCCTGGGATGGTCCCGCGGCGGTGGCGTTCACCGACGGCCGCCAGATCGGCGCCACGCTCGACCGCAACGGCCTGCGGCCGGCGCGTTATCTGGTGACCAGCGACGACATCGTGGTGATGGCTTCCGAGACCGGCGTGCTGCCGGTGCCGGAGGAGAAGATCATCAAGAAGTGGCGGTTGCAGCCCGGCAGGATGTTCCTGATCGATCTCGAGGCCGGCCGCATCATCGACGACAAGGAACTCAAGGACACGCTCGCCAACGCCAAGCCCTACAAGGCGTGGATCGACCGCATCCGCATCAAGCTCGACGACCTGCCGGTTTCCACCAAGATAGTGGAGCCGAGCAAGGTGCCCTTGCTGGACCGCCAACAGGCCTTCGGCTACACCCAGGAAGACCTGAAGTTCATCCTCAGTCCGATGGCACAGCAGGGCGAGGAGGCGGTCGGCTCGATGGGCAACGACTTGCCGCTCGCGGTGCTGTCCCACAAGAACAAGACGCTCTACCACTATTTCAAGCAGTTGTTCGCCCAAGTCACCAACCCGCCGATCGACCCGATCCGCGAGCAGCTCGTGACCTCGCTCGTCTCCTTCATCGGACCCAAGCCCAACCTGCTCGGCATTGACGAATCGAATCCGCCGATGCGCCTCGAGGTCAGCCAGCCGGTGCTGGACTTCAACCAGATGGAGACCATCCGGCACATCGATTACTACACCGGCGGCAAGTTCAAGTCCTTCGAGATCGACATCACCTACCCGGTCGTCTGGGGCAACCAGGCGATTGAAGCAAGGCTGGCCAGCCTGTGCGCGCAGGCCGAGGATGCGGTTCGCTCCGGCTACAGCATCCTGGTCGTGTCGGATCGCAAACTGGACGCAACGCATGTCGCAATCCCGGCGCTCCTGGCTTTGTCCGCGATTCACCAGCACTTGGTGGGCAAGGGCTTGCGTACTTCCGCCGGCTTGGTAGTGGAAACCGGGTCCGCGCGCGAGGTGCATCACTTCGCGCTGCTCGCGGGTTACGGCGCGGAAGCGGTGCACCCCTGCCTGGCGATGGAGACCATCTTCCATGCGGATGAATCTATCCCGGACGACTACCGCGGCGAGAAGGGAGTCGCCAACTACGTCAAGGCAATCGGCAAGGGCCTGATGAAGGTCATGTCAAAAATGGGCATCTCCACGTACATGTCCTATACCGGCGCACAGATTTTCGAGGCGGTGGGCCTATCGAAAGTCCTAGTGGATAAGTATTTCACCGGCACCACTTCAAGCGTCGAAGGCATCGGCGTGTTCGAGGTTGCCGAGGAGGCGATACGGCAGCATCGCGCCGCGTTCGGCGGCGACCCGCTGCTGGCCAATGCGCTGGATGTGGGCGGCGAGTACGCCTGGCGTGTGCGCGGCGAAGAGCACATGTGGACGCCGGCCGCGATCGCAAGGCTCCAGCAGTCCACGCGCAGCAACACCTATACGACCTACAAGGAGTACGCGCAGATCATCAACGACCAGTCGAAGCGTCACATGACGTTCCGCGGGCTGTTCGAATTCAAGTTCGACCAGTGCGCGCCGGTGCCGATCGAGGAGGTCGAATCCGCAGCGGATATCGTTAAGCGCTTCGCCACCGGTGCCATGTCGCTGGGTTCGATTTCCACGGAGGCGCACACCACGCTTGCCATCGCCATGAACCGCATCGGTGGTAAATCCAACACCGGCGAAGGGGGCGAGGACTACAGGCGCTACGCGCCGGTGAAGACCGGCGAGAGCCTAATGTCGCGGCTCGGCCGCGAGCGAGTGGAAGTCGACATACCGTTGGTCGCGGGGGACTCCCTCAAGTCGAAGATCAAACAGGTTGCCTCTGGTCGCTTTGGCGTCACCGCTGAGTATCTGGTGTCTGCCGAAATGCTCCAGATCAAGATCGCACAGGGGGCGAAACCCGGCGAGGGTGGGCAGCTGCCTGGCCGCAAAGTGTCCGCGTACATCGCCGAGCTGCGCTACGCGACGCCGGGAGTCGAACTGATCTCGCCGCCGCCGCACCACGACATCTACTCCATCGAAGACATCGCGCAGCTCATCCACGACCTGAAAAACGCCAACTCCGACGCTGCTATCAGCGTAAAACTCGTGTCCGAAGTGGGTGTCGGTACCGTGGCCGCGGGCGTGTCCAAGGCGAAGGCCGATCACGTCACCATTGCCGGCCACGACGGTGGCACCGGCGCCTCCCCCTGGTCGTCAATCATGCACGCAGGCACCCCGTGGGAGCTCGGACTCGCCGAGACCCAGCAGACGTTGGTGCTCAATCGCCTGCGCGGCCGCATCGCAGTCCAAGTGGATGGCCAATTGAAGACTGGCCGTGATGTGGTGATCGGCGCCATCCTCGGAGCGGACGGATTCGGCTTCTCCACCGCGCCACTGGTGGTCGAGGGCTGCATCATGATGCGCAAATGCCACCTCAACACCTGTCCGGTGGGGGTAGCCACGCAGGACCCGGTGCTGCGCGGGAAGTTCGAAGGCAAGCCGGAGCACGTCATCAATTACTTCTTCTTTGTCGCCGAGGAGGCGCGTGAGTTGATGGCGAAGCTCGGCATCCGGAAATTCAACGATCTCATCGGCCGCACCGACCTACTGGACACGAGGAAGGGTATCGAGCACTGGAAGGCGCGGGGGCTCGACTTCTCGAAGATCTTCTGCATCCCGCAGATGCCGGCAGATGTCGCGCGCTACAACGCCGAGAAGCAGGACCACGGATTGGAGAAGGCACTCGACCACCGCTTGATCGAGCTGGCGAAGCCGGCGCTGGAACGCGGCGAGAAGGTCACGATCGAGATGCCCATTCGCAACATTAATCGCACTGTCGGCACAATGCTCTCGGGCGAGATCGCCAAGCGTTACGGCCATGACGGTTTGCCGGACCACACCATACACATCCGGTTCGCGGGTTCGGCGGGGCAGAGCTTCGGCGCGTTCCTAGCGAAGGGTGTCACCCTGGATCTGATCGGCGACACCAACGACTACTGCGGCAAGGGACTTTCGGGCGGTTGCATTTCGGTGCAGCCCTCGCCCAAATTCCGCGGCGAGCCGACCGAGAACATCATCACCGGCAACGTGGTGCTGTATGGCGCGATCGCCGGGGAAGCCTACTTCCGCGGCGTCGCCGGGGAGCGCTTCGCGGTTCGCAATTCGGGCGCGCGCGCGGTGGTGGAGGGCGTCGGCGACCACGGCTGCGAATACATGACCGGCGGCACTGTGGCGGTGCTCGGCGTGACCGGGCGCAATTTCGGTGCCGGCATGTCGGGCGGCATCGCTTACGTTTTCGATGTCGACGGCCAGTTTGCCAAGCGCGCGAACACCGCGATGGTCGAGCTCGAACCGGTGTTGTTGGAGACCGAGCAGCAAGCGAAGGTGTCGCGCGACCTGTGGCACCTTGGCCTTGCGGACGAGACGATCCTCAAGGGCATGATCGAGAGGCATGCGCGCACAACCGGCAGCCGCCGCGCACAGGAGATCCTCGACAAATGGGCCGAGTATCGGCTGCTCTTCTTGAAGATCTTCCCGAAGGAGTATAAGCGCGCGCTCGGCGAGATTGCCGCCGCGAGAAGGAAGTCCGCCGCATAAACCGCGCAGACGCGCGCGGCGGCCCACGGGTCGCCGCGCGCGTCTGCGCCTGGTACATTCGAATCAATATGGGAAAGATCACCGGTTTCATGGAGTATCAGCGACTCGAGGAGTCGCACGAGCCCAAAGAGGCCCGCAAGAAGCACTACCGCGAATTCTATGCACGCCTGTCGGACGAGGCGGCTGCGACTCAGGGCGCCCGGTGCATGGACTGCGGCATTCCGTTCTGCATGTCGGGCTGTCCGGTCAACAACATCATTCCGGACTGGAACGATCTGGTTTATCGCCAGGACTGGAAGAACGCCATCGAGGTGCTGCACTCGACCAACAACTTCCCTGAGTTCACCGGCCGCATCTGCCCCGCGCCGTGCGAGGAAGCCTGCGTGCTGCGCATCAACGCTGATGCCGTCAGCATCAAGTCGATCGAGCACGCGATCATCGACAAAGCGTGGGAAGAAGACTGGGTGCGGCCGCAACCAGCGGCGCACAAGACCGGCAAAAAAGTCGCGGTGGTCGGCTCGGGCGGCGCAGGGCTCGCTTGCGCGCAGCAACTCGCGCGCGCCGGGCACGAGGTCACGGTGTTCGAGAAGAGCGACCGCATCGGCGGGCTGCTGCGCTACGGCATCCCCGACTTCAAGCTAGAAAAGGGCGTGATCGACCGGCGCCTCGACCAGATGCGCGCCGAGGGCGTCAAGTTCCGCGCAGGGGTATTCGTCGGCGTGCAGCCGCCCGCCAAGGGCGTGGTGAGCGACGCGCGCGAAAGCATCGCGCCCGAGAAGCTGATGGCCGAGTTCGATGCCGTGGTGCTTGCCGGCGGCGCCGAGCAGCCGCGCGACCTGCCGATCCCGGGCCGCAGCCTCGACGGCGTTCATTTTGCGATGGAGTTCCTGCCGCTTCAGAACAAGCGCGTCGCCGGCGACTCGACGGTCCCTGACTTGTGGGCGACCAACAGGCATGTCGTCATTATCGGCGGCGGCGACACCGGCTCGGACTGTGTCGGCACGTCCAACCGCCACGGCGCACGCTCGGTGACGCAGTTCGAGCTGCTGCCGATGCCTCCAGATGTCGAGCGCAATCCGGTATGGCCGTACTGGCCGACGCGGCTGCGCACCTCTTCCTCGCACGAGGAGGGCGTGAACCGCGACTGGTCGGTCGCGACCAAGGGATTTATTGGAAGCGACAATCGTGTTACTGCCCTGAGGGCGGTTCGGCTGGAATGGAAAGACGGCAAGCCGCACGAGGTGCCGGGCTCGCAGTTCGAAATGCCTGCCGATCTGGTGCTGCTGGCGATGGGCTTCGTTTCGCCCCTGCAGTCGATGCTCGACGAATTCGGCGTCGAAAGGGACGCGCGCAGCAACGTCAAGGCCGACACCGAGGGCCCGAGGGCCTACGCGACTTCGGTACCGAACGTGTTTGCCGCGGGTGACATGCGTCGCGGCCAGTCACTGGTGGTGTGGGCGATACGCGAAGGGCGACAGTGTGCCCGCGCCGTTGATGAATTCCTGATGGGTTCTTCGGATCTGCCGCGCTGAAAGGGCTCCCTCACCCCGGCGCGCGGACACGTTAGTGATGAAATCACCCGGACTCGGCTCTCCGGCGGGCGTAGCTTGGGGCGGAGTCGAGTCATTGGCGAGCGTGAAGGATGATTCGTGTGCCGAGTCTGGCTTGCGTTCCCGCAAACGGGCGTACCGCTAACGAGTCACGCTCGCGCGGGTAGCGCGCCTAGGCATCGCTTCCCGCCGATGGCTCCGCCCGCCGAGTCAGCGATGCCCTCTCTACTGCGTGAAGAGGAAGCCGAGTACGTTGGTGCCGATAACTTAACTGATGCATTTTCATCACCCTCCCCGCCGCTTAAGGGGGAGAGGGACGGGGTGAGGTGGATGTCCGAGCTCAAGAACGATACGTTCATCCGCGCACTGCTGCGCGAGCCCACGCCGTATACGCCGATCTGGATCATGCGTCAGGCCGGCCGTTATCTTCCCGAGTACAACCAGACCAGGGCGCGTGCAGGCAGTTTCCTGGACCTGTGCAAGAACCCGGACCTTGCCACCGAAGTCACGCTGCAACCACTGGCGCGCTTCCCCCTCGATGCCGCAATCCTGTTCTCCGACATCCTCACCATCCCCGATGCGATGGGACTGGGCCTATCCTTTGCCGAAGGCGAAGGGCCGCGATTCGAGCGGCCGCTGCGCGACGAGCGGGAAATCCGCAATCTCATGATTCCCGACCCCGATGCGCACTTGCGTTACGTGCTCGATGCCGTCTCCCAGATCCGCAGGGCGCTCGCGAGTGCGGTCCCGTTGATCGGCTTCTCCGGCAGCCCGTTCACGCTGGCCTGCTACATGATCGAGGGTTGCAGCGGGTCGGATTTTCATGAAACCAAGCGCATGCTCTACCAGCGCCCGGAACTGCTGCATCACGTGCTTGACGTCAACGCGCGTGCAGTCGCGGCCTACCTGAACGCCCAGATCGAGTCGGGTGCGCAGGCGGTGATGTTGTTCGACACCTGGGGCGGGGCCCTTTCCGGCGAGGCCTTTCACGAATTCTCGCTGCGCTACATCGAGCATGTGCTCGCACAACTGCGGCGCGAGCATGACCGTCAGCGGGTGCCGCGCATCGTCTTCACCAAAGGCGGCGGGCAGTGGCTGGAAAGCCTGGCACACTGCGGTGCCGATGCGGTGGGCCTCGACTGGACGGTGGACATCGGCAAGGCCCGGAGCCGGGTTGGCGATCGCGTGGCTTTGCAGGGAAATCTTGATCCGGCGGTGCTGTTGTCCGCGCCGGAGGTCATCCGCCGCGAGGCCGGAAAGATTCTTGCCGGCTTCGGCTATGGCAACGGACACGTGTTCAACCTGGGCCACGGGGTGTCCCAGTTCACGCCTCCGGAGCACATCGCGGCGCTGGTCGAAACGGTGCACTCCCGAAGTCCGCAATTTCACTAGGTCTTCGCGGGGTGCCCTGCCGAATCCCAGTATTTATGCACAATTCGGCGGGGTGCTGTGTGAAAACTCAGGCGCAGCAAGGCTTTCCGCGAGTCTGTTCTGTAAGCAATTGAAAAGTATGCGTATTAATGAGGTGTCAGCAAGAATCCCGCCCCTGATCTGGGTTTCAGCGGAATTTCAGACGAGGTGTGCTGCGGGTTTAATCAACAGATTTATCCACAGCCGACCCGGGCTCGGAAAAACCCTTTCCACGCAAGCAATTTAGGTGCGTAACCGAAGACAGTACGCGAGAGGCCACCGGTAAAATTCTGCCTGATTCTGTACGCCGCGGATCTCAATGGCCATCGCAAGGGTTGCACTCGACGTTCCACTGGAAACGCTCTTCGATTACCGTACCGGCGGTCTCGCGCCGGTTCCCGGTCAACTGGTGGTCGTACCCTTCGGCCGGCGCAGAGACGTCGGCGTCGTCGTGGAACTCGCGGAACGTTCCGAAATTGCCGATGCGCGCCTGCGCCACATCGAGCGCATCGTGCCGCTCGATCCGTTGCCGCAGGATCTGCTGGCACTGACCCGGTTCTGCAGCGATTACTACCACTACCCTTTTGGACAGGCCCTGCTTTCCGCATTGCCGTCGGTTATCAGGCGCGCCCACTACAGCGGACCGAAACGGCTATGGCAGTATGTGCTTACCTCTTCAGGGCGCGAGCTGAGTGCGGATCGTTTTCCGCCTGCCGCGACAGTGAAACGCCGTCTGCTGACAGCATTGTTCACGTCGACAGCACTTGGACAGGAGCAGGCGCGAGCGCTTTCTGCCCGGGCACCGGCATTGCTGCAGCAGTGGATGGAAGCGGGATGGGTCGAGAAACGCCCCGCCACGGTTGCGGTGCCGGCTGCGCCGGTGTCCCGGCCTGAGCAGGGTCCAGAACTCACCGGCGAGCAACGCGATGCGGTCGATCACGTATCGGCGACCTTTGGAACGTTCTCGACCTGGTTGCTTGACGGCGTCACCGGCAGCGGCAAGACGGAGGTGTACTTCCGTCTGATCGAGACTGCTCTCGCGCGCGGTTCGCAAACGCTGCTGATGGTTCCCGAGATCAATCTCACGCCGCAAATGGAGACGCGGTTTCTCCAACGCTTTCCCGGAGTGAGGCTGGTCAGCCTGCATAGCGGCCTGCCGGACGGTGAGCGCGGCGAACGCTGGCTGGCGGCGTTTGCGGGCAATGCGCAGGTTGTGCTCGGGACGCGGCTGTCGGTGTTCACTCCGCTACCGCGACTGGGGCTGGTGATCGTGGACGAGGAGCACGATGCCTCCTTCAAACAACAGGAAGGGCTGCGTTATTCGGCGCGTGATCTTGCCGTTTTCATGGCGCGGCAGCGCCGCGTGCCGATCGTGCTGGGCTCCGCCACGCCCGCGCTTGAGAGCTACCACAATGCCCGCAGCGGGCGCTTTGGCCATCTGCACCTGAGCACCCGTCCCGCCGCCAGCCCACCGCAAATACGGCTGATCGAAACCCGGGCAGCACGCCAGACGCACGGCATATCGGAACCACTGTTAGAGGCAATACGCGAACGCCTGGCGCGCGGCGAACAGAGCCTGGTATTCCTGAATCGCCGCGGCTTTGCGCCGGCGCTGGTGTGTGGCGCCTGTGGATGGGCCGCGCAGTGCAGCCGTTGCGCGGCGCGTTTGGTATGGCATCTGCGCGCCGCGCGCTTGCGATGTCATTACTGCGGACGCGAGGAACACCTGCCGCTGGCGTGTCCCGACTGCGGCAACCAGGACCTGAAGGGTCTGGGGCAGGGTACACAGCGTCTCGAGGAAGCGCTTGCCGGAATGTTTCCCGACGCACGCATCCTGCGTATCGACCGCGACAGCACCCGCCGCAAGCGATCTTGGCAGGCGATGCGCGACGATATCCACGAGGAGCGTGTCGACATCCTAGTGGGCACGCAGATGCTGGCCAAGGGACACGATTTTCCGAAGCTGACGCTGGTTGCCCTCGTCCATCCGGACAGCGCGTTGTTTTCGGCGGATTTCCGTGCGGCCGAGAAGCTGTTCCAGCAGTTGATGCAGGTGGCTGGACGCGCCGGCCGCGCAGACCTGCCCGGCGAGGCGCTGGTGCAAACGCAATTTCCCGCGCACCCGTTGTATCAGGCGCTGCTGCGCCACGACTACCGGGCCTTCGCGGACGAACTGCTCGCGGAACGCAAGCGCAGCAGCTTTCCGCCGTTCGTGTTTCAGGCGTTGTTGCGCGCCGAGGCGCTCAACGAGCGTGCGGTGATGGATTTTCTGGCCCAGGCAGTTCGCAACGCTGCGGCTCACGACAAGGCCGTGACGCTGTACGACCCGGTGCCGGCGGCGGTCGCCAGGGTTGCCGGGCACCATCGCGCCCACCTGCTCGTGCAGGCCTCCTCGCGTGCCGGGCTGCAGCGCTTCCTGTCGAACTGGGTTCCGACGCTCGCGCAAAAAAAAGCAAGCCGGGTGCGCTGGTCGATCGACGTCGACCCGCTCGAGTTGTGAGAAGTCCGCCGTGTCCGAGTCGGTATAATCGCGCTTTTTCCCGACGCCCTACGCAATGAGCAACTCCCCCGCGCTGGATCTACGCTCTCATTTCACCGAGCTATTGCGTTCCGCCCTCGTCGAGGTTGCGCCCGACGCAGCCAACCTGCCGGTGAACCTGGAGCGCCCCAAGTCCGCGCAGCATGGAGACTACGCCTGCAACGTGGCGATGCAGCTCGCCAAGCAGATGAAGCGCAACCCGCGCGAGATCGCGCAGGCGCTGGTGAAGGCGCTACCGCAATCGCCGTACCTGGAAAAGGCAGAGATCGCCGGTGCCGGCTTCGTCAATCTCTATCTCAGGCCCGCCGCCAAGCAACAGATCGTGCGTGTGGTGCTGGAACAGCGCGACGCCTACGGACGCGTCGGTGTCGGCGGCGGCAGAAAAGTGCAGGTGGAATTCGTTTCGGCGAATCCGACAGGCCCGCTGCACGTGGGCCACGGCCGCGGCGCTGCTTACGGCGCCAGCCTCGCCAGCCTCCTGGAAGCGGCCGGTTTTGCTGTCACGCGAGAGTACTACGTCAACGACGCCGGCCGGCAGATGGACATCCTGGCGCTGTCGACTTGGCTGCGCTATCTGGAGATGGTCGGCTCGCGCTTGGAGTTTCCGGCGAATGCCTACCAGGGCCATTACGTGCGTGACATGGCGCGGCAGATCTTCGAGACGCACGGCAAACGCTACGCCCGCCCCGTCGATTCGCTGATGCGCGATCTGCCGCCGGCGGATAGCGACCCGGAGGCGCACCTAGACAACCTGATCGCCGATGCCAAGAGGGCGCTTGGCCCGGATTACGATTACGTGCACGATTTCGTGCTGACCGAGCAACTGGGCGATTGCCGCAACGATCTCCAGGAATTCGGCGTGACCTTCGATTCTTGGTTCTCGGAAAAATCGTTGTTCGACTCGGGCCTGGTGGCGCGCGCGGTAGAGCAGCTCGAGGCGAGCGGGCACGTCTACCGGAACGACGGCGCAAAGTGGTTTCGTTCCACTGTTTTCGGCGACGAAAAGGACCGGGTGGTCCAGCGCGACAACGGCCAGTACACCTACTTTGCGTCCGACATCGCCTATCACCTCAACAAATTTCAGCGCGGATTCGACCTGCTGGTCAACGTCTGGGGCGCCGACCATCACGGTTACATCGCGCGGGTCAAGGGCGCGCTGCAGGCATTGAAGCTCGACCCCGTGCAACTGACCATTGCGCTGGTGCAGTTCGCGGTGCTTTACCGCAACGGCAAGAAGATCTCGATGTCCACGCGCGCCGGCGAGTTCGTTACCTTGCGCGAACTGCGCAGGGAGGTCGGCAACGACGCAGCGCGATTTTTCTACGTGCTGCGCAAGAGCGATCAGCATCTCGATTTCGACCTCGATCTGGCCAAATCGCAGAGCAACGACAATCCGGTGTACTACATCCAGTACGCCCATGCGCGGGTGTG
>DASYUW010000158.1:0-6335 GCA_036000845.1 Burkholderiales bacterium | reverse complement strand
TGGCCGTACTGGGCCACTCTTCCAGTGGCCGGGCTCACCTGTTTCGTCTTCGGTTTTCTGTTTGGGCTGCCGGCGCTGCGGCTGCGCGGTCACTATCTGGCACTGGCGACGTTTGCACTGGCCGTGGCGATGCCGCAGATCCTAAAGTACAAACACATCGAGCAATGGACGGGGGGCGTGCAGGGTATCGTGATCATCAAACCTGAAGCCCCCTTCGGGCTGAAGATCACCCCGGATCAGTGGCTATACCTGTTCACGCTGGCAATTCTGGTGGTGATGTTCGTGGTCGGCTGGAACCTGCTACGCGGCCGCGTGGGGCGCGCGCTGGTGGCGATCCGTGACCATCCAATCGCGGCCGAGGCGATGGGCGTGAACAGCGCGTTGTACAAAACGCTTACCTTCGGGGTGAGCGCGCTGTTCACCGGCGTGGCGGGCGCGCTCGGCGCCATTGTGATCCAGTTCGTTGCGCCCGACAGTTTCACCGCGGGATTGTCCATCAACTTCCTGATCGGCATCGTGATCGGCGGCATCGCCTCGATCTCGGGCGCCTTCTACGGAGCGCTGTTCATACAGTTCGTGCCCAATTTCGCCGACCAGATTTCCAAGGCCGCGCCGTGGGCGATTTACGGCGTGTTCTTGCTCGCTTTCGTTTACCTGATGCCGACCGGGGTTGCGGGATTTGTGCGTCTCGCATGGATGCGGATGCGGGGCATGCGTCGAACATCTGGACCGCATTGATTGCAGTGACTGGACCGGGGAGAACAGCATGAAAAGCAGACTAATGTTGGTAGTGGGATTGGTCGCCTCGGTTGCCGCCTCGACCGCGCTGGCGCAGAAAAAGTACGGCCCGGGGGTGACCGATACCGAGATCAAGATCGGCAACACCAACCCCTACAGTGGCCCGGCCTCTGCCTACGGCACCATCGGCAGGGCGGAGTCGGCTTATTTCAAGATGATCAACGATCAGGGCGGGATCAACGGGCGCAAGATCAACTTCATCAGCCTGGACGATGCCTATAGCCCGCCTAAGACCGTCGAGCAGATCAGGCGCCTGGTGGAGCAGGAAGAGGTGCTGTTTATCTTCCAAAGCCTGGGCACGCCGAGCAACACCGCGATCCACAAATACATGAATGCGAGGAAAGTGCCGCAGTTGTTTGTGGCCACGGGGGCGACCAAGTGGGGGGATCCTCAGAGCTTTCCCTGGACTATGGGCTGGCAGCCGAACTACCAGACCGAGGCACACCTCTATGCCAAGTATTTACTGCAGAACAAGCCTGATGCCAGGATTGCCGTGCTGTACCAGAACGACGATTACGGGAAGGATTACCTGAAGGGATTTCACGATGGGCTGGGTAAGCAGGCCGAGAGATTGATCGCCAGGGAGGTCAGCTACGAGGTTACCGATCCGACGGTGGACTCGCAGATTGTCACCCTTCAAGCGTCAGGCGCGGATGCCTTTTTCATCATTGCGACACCAAAATTTGCGGCCCAGGCGATCCGCAAGACTTATGACGTGGGCTGGAAACCGTTGACCTTTGTGAACAATGTCTCGACGTCGGTGGCAGCAGTGCTCGAACCCGCCGGGCTGGAAAAGTCTATCGGACTCGTTACTGCCCTGTACTTCAAGGATCCCACCGATCCGCAATGGGGAAACGATCCCGCGATGAAGGAGTGGCAGGGGTGGATGAAGAAGTACTTCCCGGAAGGTAACGTGAGCGACGGCTCCAACGTGTACGGCTACGCGGTGGCCCAGACACTGGTACAGGTTCTCAAGCAGTGCGGCGATGATCTGACGCGGGAGAACATTATGCGGCAGGCGGCAAACCTGAAGAACTTTGAGGTCCCGGTGCTCCTGCCTGGGATCAGGATCAATACGAGTGCATCGGATTTTTACCCGATCGAGCAAGTCCAGCTCGCGCGATTCGACGGCAAGCGCTGGGTGCTGTTTGGCGAGCTGCTTGGCAAGTAGCATGGTGCCGCGCAACAGTCAAAATTGAGCCGGCTGCGGCCGCGCAAACGCCACAAATTGGCTGATACTGATATCAAACCATTGAGAGGAGAAAAGAGTATGGCGCGCATCGTTCGGGCACTCTTCGCGCTTGCCTTTGCCACTGCTGTTTCGCAACTGAGTTATGCGGAGAAGAAGTACGGTCCAGGAGTCACGGACACCGAGATCAAGATCGGCAACACCAACCCCTACAGTGGCCCGGCCTCTGCCTACGGCACCATCGGCCGGGCGGAGTCCGCTTATTTCAAGATGATCAACGACCAGGGCGGAATCAACGGCCGCAAGATCAACTTCATCAGCCTAGATGACGGCTACAGCCCGCCGCGCACGGTCGAGCAGGTGCGCAAGCTGGTCGAGCAGGAACAGGTGCTGTTCCTGGCAGGCACGCTGGGCACGCCGCCGAATTCGGCGATCCACAAGTACGTCAACGCCAAAGGCGTGCCGCATATCTTCGTCAACACCGGTGCCACCAAGTGGGGAGACCCGAAGAACTTTCCGTGGACCATGGGCTTCAACATCAACTACCAGGCCGAGGGTCACATTTACGCGAAGTACATCCTCGACACCAAGCCTGACGCCAAAATCGCCATCCTTTACCAGAACGACGACTACGGCAAAGACTACGTCAGGGGCTTGAAGGACGGACTTGGCGACAAGGCCGCAAAGATGATTGTGGCCGAAGCCAGCTACGAGGTGACCGATCCGACGATCGACTCGCAGATTGTCACCCTCAAGGCCTCTGGAGCGGACACCTTCTACAACATCACCACGCCCAAATTCACCGCTCAGGCCATCCGCAGGATTTACGACATGGGCTGGAAGCCGCTGCACGTTCTCAACAACGTGTCGACGTCGGTGGGCGCCGTACTGACACCTGCGGGTTTGGAAAAATCAGCGGGACTGATCAGTGCCGCTTACATCAAGGACCCGGTGGATCCACAGTGGAAGAACGATCCCGGATTCAAGGAGTATGCCGCCTGGTTCAAGAAGTACTATCCGGAAGGCGATATCAACGATGTTTTCAATGTGTCCGGTTACCTGATCGCCCAGGGCGTGGCGCACGTGCTCAAGGCCTGCGGCGACGATCTGAGTCGCGAGAACGTGATGAGACAGATGGCGAGCATCAAGGACCTGCAAATGCCGATGATGCTGCCGGGGATCAAGTGGAATACGTCTCCGGACGATTACTTCCTGATCGAATCGGCGCAGCTTGCACGCTTCGACGGCAAGGAATGGGTGACGTTCGGCAAGATTATCGGGAAGTAATGAATCCGGAGGCGGATGATGGAAGGCAAGTTTCTGCAGGGCAAAGTCGCGGTAATAACCGGTGCGAGCCGTGGGCTGGGGCGGGCGATGGCGTTGGCGCTCGGCGAGTCCGGGGCGAAGCTGGCGCTGGTCGGTCGCGACAAGGCCAAGCTCGCCGAGACGCAGAAGTTGGCAAAAGAGAAAGGCGCGGAAAGCGAAATCTTTATCACCGACGTGCGCGATGAAGGGCAGGTCGGGAAACTCGGGCAGGACGTCCTTGCCCGTTTCGGCGGCACGCACATCCTCATCAACAATGCCGGCACCGCGGTGCGCAAAAACGTCGCCGATTTCACGCTGGACGAGTGGAAGCTGGTGCTGGATACCAACCTCACCGGCGCGTTCCTGGTGTCGCGCGCCTTCATCCCGAACATGAGGGCGGCCAAATGGGGCCGCATCATCAACATCACTTCGATCATGGCGCATGTCGGCAGTGCCGGCCGCGGCGCGTATTGTTCGTCCAAGGCCGGGCTGCTCTGCCTCACCAAGTGCATGGCGCTGGAATTGGTCAATGACGGCATCACCGTGGTGGCGATCAGCCCGGGCTTCTATGCCACGGACCTGACCGCGCCGCTGCGCGCCGACGCGCAGAAGAATGCGGCGCTGATGGCGCAGACTCCGATGACGCGCTGGGGCAAGCCGGAAGAGATCGGAGAGCTGGCACGCTATATCTGCACCGACGCCGCGTCGTTCATGACCGGCACCGACATCCTCATGGATGGCGGCTGGACCGCGCAGTAACTGAGAGCCACAATCAGACTTTGAACCACGGAGGACACGGAGGACACGGAGTAAAAGCAGTGCTCAATGGAACGCGCGAGATTGAGCATCCGTGAATGTCTAACATAACAATCTCGTGATGTGTTTGTGGACGTTCTGCTATGTCTAGCTCTTTTGTTTTTCCTCCGTGTCCTCTGTGTCCTCCGTGGTGAATCCTTTGTTTTTGAGCTCGCCTCTGATTGTCGGTAACTTCCCATGAAAGTTCTCGTTCTCGGTGCGGGGGTGGTCGGCGTGACCAGCGCATGGTATCTGGCAAAGGCCGGGCACGAGGTCACGGTGGTCGACCGGCAACCCGCCGCCGGGATGGAGACGAGCTTCGCCAACGGTGGCCAGATTTCGGTGAGCCATGCCGAACCCTGGGCCAATCCCGGCGCGCCGCTGAAAATCCTCAAATGGCTCGGGCGCGAGGATGCGCCGCTGCTGTTCCGGCTGCGCGCCGACCTGCGCCAATGGTCGTGGGGGCTGCGATTCCTGTTCGAATGCCTGCCCGGCCGTACCCGGAGCAATACGCTGACCATCCTGCGGCTGGCGCTGTACAGCCGCACCATGCTGCAGCAGCTGCGCCGCGATACCGGCATTGCCTACGATCACCTTGAGAAAGGAATCCTCCACCTGCACACCGACGAAGCCGAGTTCGCACATGCCCATGCGCGGGTGGCGCTGATGCTGGAATACGGCTGCGCGATTGAACTCAAGAGCACGCAGGGGTGCCTTGCGATCGAGCCGGCCCTGCGGGCCACGCGGATACGCATCATCGGCGCGACTTATTCACCGGACGACGAATCGGGCGATGCCCATCAGTTCACCCAGAACCTTGCCGCGCTGTGCCGCGGCCAGGGCGTGGAGTTCCGCTACGAGACTTCGGTCGAGGCGATCGCCACTGCCGGGGACGCGGTTACCGGTGCGGCGCTGCGTGATGCGCACGGCAGCCGCGAGGTGGTGAATACGGACGCCTGTGTGGTTGCGCTTGGCAGCTACAGTCCCTTTCTGCTCGCGACCGTGGGCGTGCGCGTGCCGGTGTATCCGGTAAAAGGCTATTCGGTGACGGCTCCGCTGGCGCATCCGGATGCGGCACCGACCGTGTGCATGACCGACGAAAATGCCAAGATCGCCGTGACGAGGCTGGGCAACCGCCTGCGTTCGGCCGGTACCGCGGAGCTTACCGGGTACGATACATCGCTCAACGAGGCGCGCTGCCGGGCGATCATCGAACGCGTCGAGGAACTCTTCCCCGGAGCCGGAGATTTTGCCAAGGCGTCCCGATGGGCGGGCCTGCGCCCGGCCACACCCAGCAACGTGCCGCTGATCGGGCGCGCACGCTATCGCAACCTCTTCCTCAATACCGGTCACGGCACGCTTGGCTGGACGCTCGCGTGCGGATCCGGCGGGGCGGTCGCCGACCTGATCCGCGGGCGCCGGCCCGACGTCGAATTTCCATTTTCTTGAGTTCATTGAAACCATAAGGCAAACCACCAAGGCACCAAGGCACCAAGGCACCAAGGCACCAAGGGAAGCTCATACATTCCGGAACTTGGTTTTCTTGGTGTCTTCGTGCCTTGGTGGTTGGATTTCCTATCTTCGATCTTTGACTATCGTTGCCGTTGACGGCGTCGTCGTATCCGCCTGAGAATAGCGCTTCCGGTTTTCACCGTTGCCCGCAAATGCGCCCGTGCGTGGCGCCTGAATCCACTGTCGTCACATCCTCTGGAAGGTTAGATCATGGCTATTTTTCTGAAAACCGGCGTTTCCGCCGAGCAGGACGCTGCGGACACCGCCAAGGTACGCAAGACCGTCGAGGATATTCTCGCTGACATCGAGAAGCGCGGCGATGCAGCCGTGCGCGAGCTGTCGCAGAAATTCGACAACTGGTCACCGCAAGACTTCCGCATGAGCAAGGGCGAGATCGAGGACTGCATGCGCCAGCTCCCGAAGCAGGTGATCGAGGACATCAAGTTCGCGCAGGAGCAGATACGCAATTTCGCGCAGATCCAGCGCGACGCGCTGCGCGACGTGGAAGTGGAAACCTTGCCCGGCGTGATCCTCGGCCACAGGAATATCCCGGTGGGGAGCGTCGGCTGCTACGTCCCTGGCGGCAAGTATCCGCTGGTGGCTTCGGCGCACATGAGCATCGTCACCGCGCGCGTGGCCGGGGTGAAGCGCATCATCGCCTGCGCGCCGCCGTACCAGGGCAAACCGCATCCGGCGATCGTTGCGGCGATGAGTCTTGCCGGCGCCAATGAGATCT
>DASYUW010000157.1:0-4585 GCA_036000845.1 Burkholderiales bacterium | reverse complement strand
CGAGAATCGGCGCCATGCTGTGTTACGAGTCCTCGCCGTGCGTGTCGGAGCGCGGAAGAGGGGCCCCTCTGGGGATCTGACCGCGGAGACACGCGTCAGGCCGGTGGTCGACACGCTATTGGCCGGTTGCACGGTCGCATCCCCGCAAGCGGGGCCCCTGCTCCACGTCCCACCGGCCCCACCACTGTCAAGGACTCGCGCTTTGCCTGACGCCGATTTCGCGGGTTTTCCGATCGATGATGGATTGCTGTCAAATAGATCATGGGACTGGTTTCCAAGGTCCGAGAGTTATCCCACGAATCAGCGGAACAGGACACTTGCTTGCGCGTCCCGCATTCTTCGAAGGAACTTCCTTGAACATTTCGATTCTCCAGGCGGCAACGCAGTTGCTCGATCAACGGCTGTCGCTTACGCCGATTACCGACCTGCCGGAGCCGATGCGACCCCGGAACGAATCGCAGGGCTATCAATTGCAGAGAGTGCTCAACGGCCTGCTGACGGTGGCGGGAATGGGCGAACAGGTCGGCCACAAGATCGGCTGCACCACTTCGGTGATGCAGGCTTTCCTGGACATCCCCAACCCCTGCGCCGGCCGCGTTTTCGGGAAGACGGTGCTGCACCGCGCGGGACGCGTCCCGCGCTCCGGATTCGTCAAACTCGGGATCGAGTGCGAAATTGCAGTCGAACTTTCTCGCGATCTGCAACCGGAGGCGGCGCCGTTCACTCGCGACAGCGTCGCAGCCGCGGTGGGCGCGGTGATGGCGGCGATCGAGATCGTGGACGACCGCTATGCAAACTACCGCGAGCTCGGCGTGCCCACGCTCATTGCCGACGACTTTTTCGACTCCGGCTGCGTGCTGGGCGATCCGGTGCGCGACTGGCGGCAGCTGGATCTGACGCGACTGTCCGGCACCACTACTGTGAATGGCGTCGACGTGGGCCGGGGAACCGGCGCACTGGTGATGGGCCACCCTTTCGAGGCATTGGCGTGGCTGGCAAACTCTCGCGCGAAGCACGACCTCGGCGCGCTCCACGCCGGCGAGTTCGTGCTGCTCGGTAGCGTGGTCGAGACCAAGTGGCTCAACGCCGGCGACCGGGCGCGCATCGAGATCGAATCGCTCGGCGCGGTTACACTTGACGTTACCTGAGCCGGCCGGTGGCCGGCAACAAGATCGTTCAACGCAAAGGACGCAAAGGTACGCGAAGGAAAACCAAACGCGTGAAGTGACTCATTGTTCGCGGACGGGCGGCATTTCGGCAGAGGAAAAGAAATTTTGACTGCACGCAGTACGCCTTGCTATGGATTTATCCGGTCCTAACCCCCGTTTTCCGATTCTCCTTTGCGTACCTTTGCGTCCTTTGCGTTGAAAGGTTTGGGTTTTGCCAGTCACCAGTCACCAGTCACCGATGTCAGAAACCTATACGCCGGGCTACAGCGAGGCCGCGGCGGCATTCATGGCGCGCCGGCGGCTGGATCCGAACGGCGCGTTCTTCCTTCCGTATCTCAAGCCCGGCAACACGGTGCTCGACTGCGGCTGCGGGCCGGGAACGATCACGCGCGACATCGCGCAACGCATCGCGCCCGGCCGCGTCGTCGGGCTCGACTTCAACGCCGATCAGATTGCGGTCGCGACGCGCGATGCCGGGTCACGGGGCATCGCCAACCTCGAATTCAAGCAGGGCAGCGTGTACGAATTGCCGTTTGCGGATGCCTCGTTCGATGCGGTGTTCTCGCACGCGCTTTTGGAGCATTTGCGCGAGCCGGCGAAAGCAGTCGCGGAGTTCAGCCGCGTGCTCAAGCCAGGCGGTGCGCTCGGCGTGTGCACGCCGGACTGGGGCGGATTCCTGGTGGCGCCGCCTTCGGAAGAGCTGCTGCTGGCGTTCGAGGCGTACAAGGAATTGCAGAACCGCAACGGCGGCGACGTCTACTGCGGGCGCAAGCTGGGCGGGTTCCTTGCGGACGCCGGTTTTGAAAAAATCGAACTGCGCGGCCGCTACGAGAACTACGATCCTCTCACCGTCATCGGCGACTTCCTCGCGGTCAATCTGGAAGAGGTGGGCGACGCGAAGAACGCCCAAGTGTGGCGGAAGTGGGGACGCAAGCCGAACGGCATGTTCGCGCAGGCTTGGGTCTCCTGCATCGGCCACAAACCCAATAAACCTTGGGCCACAGAGGTCACAGAGAACACAGAGGAAAGCAAAATCAAGAGCGTTGACGCAAAGGACGCAAAGTAGAAAAGAGAGGGCGCAAAATAACGATGGAACAAATCGTGGAGTGGATTGTGTTGCCGATTTCTGTCCGTCTTCGTCCCGGAATCCGGCGGCGGTTTTTCGTACAAATACCTTCTCTTGACTTTCTCTGCGTTGTCTGTGGCCAACGCTTCTGAATTTTTCACCCTCTCCGCCCTCTGGGGGGAGAGGGCCGGGGAGAGGTGGAAAGAAAAAACCGGCAGGCGCCGAAAGCGCGCTGCCGGTTTTGATTGGATTGCTGCTTTATAGTTTTTGGTGTTCTAGTAGAGCACGACCGGATTCCCGGGCGAGCCGGTGGCGCCGATCATGCGCAGCGGTGCCCAGACGAACGCGGCTTCCTTGATGCCGGCCTTGACCATCGACTCGGTATCCACGTTTTCCAGGTTCCAGATGCCGCGGCGGGTCTGCAACTGGGTGTGGCAGGGAACGGCAAAGCCATCGCCGTCCTCGCCAAAGGGCTGCGCGTCGTTCGCCGAAGTGTCACCCATGGTCAGCGCGATGTCGCGCGATGCCATGTACTGGCAGGCGCTGATGCCGAAGCCGGGCTCGCCTTGCGCGAAGATCGCGCGCGCGGCGG
The DNA here is from genome assembly GCA_036000845.1 of Burkholderiales bacterium. Lineage (GTDB taxonomy): Bacteria > Pseudomonadota > Gammaproteobacteria > Burkholderiales > JACQAP01 > JACQAP01. Next base: position 1,758 of record DASYUW010000157.1, on the reverse strand, counting down.
CACGTTGCTCGGCGTTCAGCGACTTGTAACGGCCGTTGCCCCAGGTGTTGCCCTGGCCGGTATGGATCGCAACGCAGTCGCCAGAGCCGATTTCGGCTATACCCATGGCCTTGACCATGGCCTTGACGTCGTCAGCAGTGACGATGCCGGGGGAGTCGGTGCTCTTTGGAATCGGCAGCATTTCGGCGGAAGCCGACAGCTTGCCTTGCGACTTGCGATAGCCAACTGCGTCCAGTACCACCAGGCGGCAGACAAAGCCGTTCTCACCCACGTGCTCAACGCCCATCGGGCCCATGCCGAGCACGCGGCCGCCGGCGCCGCGTTCGTAGTTGTCCCAAGTGACACGGCCGTTGTACATCATCGGGCCCTTCGAGGTGTTCACGCCGATGTGACCGGGACCGTCGAACTGAGTCGAGATTTGGCCGATTTCGCTGGTGACGAACTCATCGTGATAGATCAGCGCGTTCTTGCCGAACGGTCCGCCCGTGGGCGTACCCGGGATCACCAAGGTCCAGACGCGTGCACCGAAGGCGGGCGCTTCGCGGTGGTAGTACTTGCCGACGGTTATGGCCTTGAACTGCTTGACCGTGGCCAGCGCGCGCTTGATGTTCGCCGAGTTCTTGGTGTGATTCGAGCTGCCGGCCCTGTCTTCCGCGCCCCACTTGGTCGGAAACCAGTTTTCGGTAATGGGCGAATCGTCGACCGGCCCTTTCAACGTCTGGGCGGACGCCGATGCAGCGAAGCACACGGCTCCGACTGCCGCGGCAATGACGGTAAGTTTGTTCATTGGTAAAGCTCCTCCGTGAGTTGTAGTTAGCTTTTTAGCCTGACTGCTTTGCTGTTTTCTTCCGGCACCCGGGAACATTGTCCGGATCCCGTGCGGCGCAGAGACAAGTACACTGATACAACTTTTCTTACACTTTTCAACTCGTATGTCCGTCGGTTTCAGATCGCAACGACCCGCTGCGTCCGGACCGATCGATCCCGACAGTACAGCTTCTCGCGCCAGGGTTTCCGGAGAATGTCACGCGCCGTCGCAGCATTGCGATCTGACATCTGGCCGGTATTGCGGAGGAAACGAGAGCGAACATGAAGCCCGCGCCACATGTCACGTACGTGAGTTTCCCGCCCAGGAGTTGCGACGCTCTTTTCCTGATGTGGCCGCGTATTACGATCTGTAATGGATGCGCCGACGCGGAACGTCAGCGCACGGACTCGCTCGCGAGGACTTTCGACATTACTTCAGCGATCTGCCGCAGATCCAGCGGCTTGGTCAGGATGTGATCGATGCCGGCGGAGAGCGCCTGCTGCGTCAGCACGGGCCCGGTGTAGCCGCTGATCAGAACCACCGGAACATCGGTGCGCAACTGACGTATCTGCCACGCCAACTCGGTGCCGGTCATTCGCGGCATTAGCTGGTCGAGCACGACGGCGTCGAAGCGTGTGGGATCGGAGCGAAACTCCTCGAGCGCTTCGGACGGACGAGTGAATCCCGCCGGTTCGTAGTTGAGCGCCGCGAGCATTTCCTCGGTCAGGAGCATCAGCGGTTTCTCGTCTTCAACAAGCAGGACACGCTCGCCGCGCCCACGCGGTAGCGGAACGGCATAGTCCGCCTTCTCTATCGCCTCAGCGTCCGAGCGCGGGAGGTAGATGTCGAACGTGCTGCCTTGCCGCGGCCGGCTGGCGACATCGATCGCGCCGCCAAGATCGGTGACGATGCCTTGCACCAGCGCCAGTCCGAGTCCGGTGCCGGTGCCC
>DASYUW010000156.1:0-15875 GCA_036000845.1 Burkholderiales bacterium | reverse complement strand
CCTTTGAGCTCGTCCTGTTCGATCGTGAGACCGAGGTTGGTTCTTGTTAGCATGAGGTCGGGTCGAGGATTATGGACGCCCACAGGGGCCGGAAAACTGCGGTAAGACTAAACGGTTTCGGCGGCGAGTTCCATAGTTGGTGCGCGGCCTCCAGGGGGCCGTCTGCGCGGATTGTCTAAAAGGGAGGCATGAAAAATGATGCAGTCAGCTGCCGGAGGCCGGGGTCTTAGCGCGTTTCTGCGGCTCGTGATCGCCACGGCGTTCGCTGCGACGCCAGTGCCCGCCATCGCCGATCCAGTCTATTTCCCGGGTGGCCAATGGGAGTGCCGCGCGCCTGCGGCGGCGGGATTCGATCCAGTGGCCCTCGAAGAGGCGATCCGTTACGCGCAGCAAAACGAGGCGCCGTGGGAGCGCGACATCTTCAAGCAGATTCAGAAGGACGTGGCCAACGAGCCCTACCCGGCGATCCTCGGCGAGACCAAGGAGCGCGGAGGCCCGGCCGGAATGGTCGTACGCCATGGTTACCTGGTAGCGCAGTGGGGAGACGTCGACCGCGTGGACATGAGCTTCAGCGTGGCGAAGAGCTACCTGTCGATAGTCGCCGGACTGGCAGTCGATACCGGGCTGATCGCTAACGTGCATGATCGCGTGGCCGACTATGTCCAGGACGGCGGTTTCGACGACGGCCACAACCGCAAGGTTACCTGGCACATGCTGCTCAACCAGACCAGCGAATGGGAGGGCACGCTCTGGGACAAGCCCGATGTTGCAGACCGCCGCAAGGGTTACGACCGCAAGTTGCAAGCGCCCGGCGCGTTCTGGGAGTACAACGACGTGCGCGTCAACCGGCTGGCACTGGCATTGCTGCGCGTATACCAGCGGCCGCTGCCGGAAGTGCTCAAGGAAAAAGTGATGGACCCGATCGGTGCTTCGGATACCTGGGTGTGGCACGGCTACCGCAATTCCTATGTCGACATCGGTGGCCGGCGCGTGCAGTCGGTGAGCGGAGGCAGCCATTGGGGCGGAGGGTTTTGGGCCAGCGCCCGCGACCATGCCCGCTTCGGTTACCTGCTGCTGCGTCGAGGAGAGTGGAATGGCAGGCGCATCCTTTCCGAACGCTGGGTGGACACGGCGACTCAGCCCACCGCCATCGCCCCACACTACGGCTACCTGTGGTGGCTGTCCCAGAACCGTCGCGGGATTTTTGCCGGTGCGCCCGAGTCGAGCTTCTTTGCCTTGGGATCGGGCGGCAACATGGTCTGGATTGCGCCGGAGTACGATCTGGTGGTGGTCACGCGATGGCTGGACGTCCCGAAGCTGGACGGGTTCATCACCCGGGTGAGCGCGGCATTGCAGTCAGAAACAAAGAACTAAATCCTGATTTGCCAATCGGTTAACTTAGCTCGTCGAGGTCACGAACCGGCCCGGGTTGACTTGTGGAGGCTCAGTCCCTATACTCGGTTTACAGATTAGATTTAGTCTAACTCCTGTACCGGAGCCGGGATTCCTGGCGCCGGCTCTCCAACCGTAATCGACTCGAATCACTGTACGGAGGCCAAGATGAAAGCACTGAAGGGTTCCAAGACCGAGAAGAACTTGAAAGACGCGTTTGCCGGTGAATCCCAAGCAAACCGCCGTTATCTGTATTTCGCAGCGAAAGCCGACGTGGAAGGCCAGAACGACGTCGCGGCAGTTTTCCGGTCCACTGCAGAGGGTGAGACCGGTCACGCGCACGGACATCTGGAGTACCTCGAAGCCGTAGGCGACCCGGCGACCGGGCTGCCGATCGGCAAGTCGCGCGAGAACCTGAAAGCCGCGATTGCCGGAGAGACCCACGAGTACACCGACATGTACCCTGGCATGGCAAAAGGCGCCCGCGACGAAGGCTTCGACGAGATCGCCGACTGGTTCGAAACCCTTGCCAAGGCGGAGCGCTCGCACGCCAACCGTTTCCAGAAGGCCCTGGACGCGCTGGCAGACTGAAGAGGCAAGGCGGAAGGATGAAGGCGGAAGGCGGAAGGTAAGCCTTCGCCTGCTTCCTCGTTTCAAACTTCATCCTTCATCCCTACATCCTTCATCCCTCATCCCTCATCCTTCATCCTTGTATCTATGACCGTTCGCGAAGGCAGCCTGGAAGCGCCCACCAGGCATCCGATCGACTGGGAGTCGCTGGACTTCTACGACGAGGACAAGGTGTTCGAGGAAATGCACCGGGTCTTCGACATCTGTCACGGCTGCCGCCGTTGCGTGAACTTGTGCACCACATTTCCGACGCTGTTCGACCTCATCGACGAGGGCAAGACCGGCGAGTTGGACGGGGTGGCGAAGCAGGATCTCTGGAAGGTCGTGGACAAGTGCTACCTGTGCGACATGTGCTACATGACCAAGTGCCCGTACGTGCCGCCGCACCCCTGGAACTTGGATTTCCCGCACTTGATGCTGCGCGCCAAGGCGGTGAAATTCAAAAAGGGCGAAGCCCGGTTTCGCGACAAACTGCTCACCAGCACCGACGCCGTCGGCAAGCTCGCCTCCATCCCGGTGGTGGTTCAGGTCGTCAACGCGGTGAACAAGTCCAAGGCTGCGCGCAAGGTCATGGAGTCGGTGCTGGGCGTGCACAAGGATCGGGTGCTGCCTGAGTACAGCAGTGAACCTTTCCGCGGCCATGCAAGACCGGATTCCTCGTTCCCGGTCAGGGACGGCAAGAACACCCCGGGCAAGGTGGCGATCTTTTCGACCTGTTACGTGAACTATAACGAGCCCGGCATCGGCCACGATCTGCTCAGGATTCTGGCGCACAACGAAGTGCCGGCGATCGTCGTGGAGAAGGAATCCTGTTGCGGCATGCCCAAGCTCGAGCTGGGTGATCTCGACACGGTGAAGAAGCTGAAGGAAACCAACATCCCCGTGCTGGCGAGGCTCGCAAGGGAGGGCTACGCCATGCTTACCGGGGTGCCATCCTGCACCTTGATGTTCAAGCAGGAACTGCCGCTCATGTTCCCGGACGATGCCGACGTGAAGGCGGTGCAGGAGGCGATGTTCGATCCCTTCGAATACCTGGTGCTGCGGCACAAGGATGGTCTGCTGAAGACCGACTTCAAGAAGCCGTTGGGCAAGGTGTCGTATCACGTTCCGTGTCACCTGCGGGTGCAGAACATGGGGCAGAAGACGCGCGAGATGTTCGAGCTTGTGCCGCAGACCCAGGTCAACACCGTCGAACGCTGTGCCGGGCACGACGGTACCTGGGGCGTGAAGAAGGAGCACTTCGACGAGTCGATGAAGATCGGTCGGCCCGTGTTCCGGCAGATGGCGGCCGCCGAGCCTGATTACATCAGCTCGGATTGCGCCATAGCCGGTCGCCACATCAAGCAGGGCATCGCCGACGGCGGATTGGAGAAGGGCAGCGCGACGAAAAGCCATCCCCTGACTTTGATCCGCATCGCCTACGGGTTGTGAAGGCCGGAATGTCGACGACGGAAACCAGCAAGGGGTCAGAGATGGCTGTCATTACCGCCGAAAGCCTGATGTCGCTCGAACAGTACGCGAAGGCGCGCAAGGAATTCCGCGCCAAGGTGCTGGCCCACAAGAGGAACCGGACGGTTCAACTGGGTGAGCACCTAACGCTCGTGTTCGAGGACGAACTCACCATGCGCTACCAGATCCAGGAGATGTTGCGGGTCGAGCGCATATTCGAGGAGGAGGGCATTCGCGACGAGCTCGATACCTACAATCCGCTGGTGCCTGACGGCAGCAACTGGAAGGCCACCATGCTGATCGAGTACCCCAACGTCGAGGAGCGCAAGCTCGCGCTGGCGAAATTGATCGGAATCGAGGACCGCGTCTGGATCGGAGTCGCTGGCCATCCGCGGGTGTACGCGATTGCCGACGAAGACATGGAGCGCGAAAACGAGGAAAAAACCTCGTCGGTGCACTTCCTGCGTTTCGAACTCACGCCGCCGATGAAGCAGGCGTTGAAGCACGGGGCCGCCCTTTCCGTCGGCGTGGACCATCCCAACTACAAGGCATCGGTTGACGCGGTACCCGCCGGGGTACGGAATTCGCTGCTCAACGACCTTGTTTTTTAAGTTCGGCCAGTGTCCTGTTCCGCTGATTCTCGTCGGGTTTTCAGCCGCGAATCAGCGGAACAGGACACTAACCGGCAAGTACAATAGCGGCAGCCTTTCCGGCTGCCGCTTTTTTTGAACCGACTGCTTCGAGGAATGCAATGCTGGTAGCGCCCATGATCGGCATGCTTGAGGATCGCCTGAGGCGCCTCCATCTGCCGCTGAGCCTTACGCTCTGGAACGGCAGGACCATCCAGTCCGGCGATAGCCCGGAACTGCGGCTGACGGTGCGCTCGCCGCAGGCGCTGGTGTCGCTGATCAAACCCAGTCTGGGAAAGATCGCCCGGAGCTACGTGGAGGGCGATCTCGATCTGGAAGGCGACATTCGCAAGTCGGTGCGCATCGGCGAGCAACTGGTGGCCGGCGACGCCGGCGCCTACCGCCAGCGCTCCGACATCTGGAAGTGGTGGCGACACACCCGTCCGGCCGACCGCAAGGCGATCCGGCACCATTACGACGTGGGCAACGAGTTCTACGGTCTCTGGCTCGACAGGAATCGAGTCTACTCCTGCGCCTATTTCATGAATCCCGATGATTCGCTCGATCTCGCACAGGAACAGAAACTCGAACACATCTGCCGCAAGCTCGATTTGAAGCCCGGCGAACGCTTCCTTGACATCGGCTGCGGCTGGGGCGGACTGATCCTGTGGGCGACGCAGCACTATGGCGTGAAGGCGCTCGGCATTACGCTCTCGCAAGAGCAGCATGCATATGCGACCGAGCGCATCGGCGCGCTTGGACTTGAAGGCCGTTGCGAAGTGCGGCTGATGGACTATCGTGACGTGCCGGAAGACCAGCCTTACGACAAGATCGCCAGCGTAGGCATGTTCGAGCACGTGGGCAAACGCAATCTGCCGGCGTATTTCGGCAAGATTTACCGATTGCTCAAGCCGGGCGGAATGGTCATGAATCACGGGATCACCACCAATTCGCTCGAGGACGGTGCGCTGGGTAGCGGCATCGGCGATTTCGTCGACGAATACGTATTCCCCGGCGGCGAGTTGGTCCACATTTCGCGGGTGCTTGGCGAAATGTCGCAACAGGGGCTGGAGACCTGGGACGCGGAGTGCCTGCGGCCGCATTATGCGAAGACGCTATGGCACTGGGTGAGCAGGCTGGAAGCCCGTCAGGAAGAAGCGCGCAGGATCGTTGGCGAGAAACGCTTCCGCACCTGGCGCATATACATGGCGGGTTCGGCGCATGCGTTCGACCGCGGCTGGATTTCGATCTTCCAGATTCTCGCGACCAGGGCTCTGGCCGACGGGTCGGTGCCCTATCCGACCACCCGCGAGCACGTATACAGATGAAGGCGCATGACGCTGCAACGATCACATCGTAGTGGGTCATCCGCGCTGGCCACGGCTGCGGCGGTCCTGTTGGTTGGCTTTGGGTTGTGCGACGGCGGCGCAACGTTGGCCGCGCAGCGCGGCATGCCTGAGGACATCGGCGGTTTGCCCGAGGAGAAGGAATTCAAGGAAGACGCCCTGAACCTTCCCGCTTACCCGGACGCCGCCGCCCTGATCGAATTCCGTCCGAGGGGGCATTCGAAAAACCGGTTCTATGTCGATCGCAATTCCGTTTCGCTGGGAGCGGACTGGGTGGTGCGCTACACGGCGGTCATCAAGTCACCCTCGGGTGTCGCCAATGTCAGCTACGAAGGCCTGCGCTGCAAGACGTCGGAGTACAAGGTGTACGCGTACGGCACCCGCAACGGGACATGGACGAGCGCTCGTGAACCCAAGTGGCAGGACGTTGGCAGCACAACAGGAAATTTCCGCTACTCGCTATGGGTTGACTATCTGTGCGACAGCGAGGCCGTCGGAGGAAGAAACGCGAAAGATCTGATTGCCAGGCTCAAAGGTGACCCACTGAACAACTTCGACCTCAAGGAGCGGTAGGCCGCCTTGTGCAGCAAGACGAGGTTGTAGTTCCTTCACGTTCTGCGAGCTTAACCTGACCGCCACTTGCGATCAGGTTAGCCTTCACTGCAATCGTATGCTGCTAGAGCAGCACAAATTGTGGCTACCACGTAACGCGGCGAGGCCGCATTAGTGTCCGCCGTAACTGATTCCTGCTCTGAGAAACTCAGAGCAGGACTAAGTTGTAGTTCCGGCACGCCCTGCGAGCTTAACCTGACCGCTATCTGCGATCAGGTTAGCCTTCACTGCAATCTTGTGCTGCTAGAGCAGCACAAGATTGTCTCGATGGATCAGTTCCGGTTCGTCGACGTAGCCCAGGCGCGCTTCGATTTCGTGGCTTGGTGCTTTGATGATGCGGCGGGTTTCCGCAGAGCCGTAGTTCACCAGCCCTCGGGCGATTTCGTTGCCCAGCGGATCGAGGCAACTCACCACTTCCCCACGCTCGAATTCCCCAGTCAGTTCGTATACGCCGATTGGCAGCAGGCTCTTGCCGTCCACCTTCAGTGCCCGCACCGCGCCGTCGTCGAGCTTGAGTTTGCCGCGCACCTGCAGATGATCCGCCAGCCACTGCTTGCGGGCGGCGAGCGTCATGGTCTCGGCGATCAGCTGGGTACCTATGGCTTCGCCCGCAGCGAGTCGCACCAGAACATCCGGCTCCCGTCCCGAAGCGATGATGGTCGCCGCGCCGCTGCGCGCCGCGCGCCGGGCGGCAAGCACCTTGGTGAGCATACCGCCGCTGCCGAGATGGCTGCCCACGCCGCCCGCCATTTTTTCCAGGCCGGGATCGTCGGCCCTGGCTTCGCTGATCAATTCCGCGTCCTTGTGCCGGCGCGGATCCTTGGTGTACAGGCCGGGCTGGTCGGTGAGGATCACCAGGGCATCGGCCTCGATGAGATTGGTCACCAGCGCCGCCAGGGTGTCGTTGTCGCCGAAGCGGATTTCGTCGGTAGCGACGGTGTCGTTCTCGTTGATGATCGGGATGACGTTGAGCTCGAGTAGCGTGCGCAGCGTGGAGCGTGCATTGAGATAGCGCTTGCGGTGGGACAGGTCCTCGTGGGTCAGCAGGACCTGTGCGGTGTGCATGCCGTGCTTGCGAAAGCACGACTCGTAGGCTTCGACCAGCCCCATCTGTCCTACCGCGGCAGCGGCCTGCTGTTCGTGCAGCGCATGCGGGCGGTGCTTCCATCCCAGGCGCTTCATGCCTTCGGCGACTGCACCGCTGGAGACCAGCACGACCTGCTTCTTGCGATGCCTGAGCTCCGCGATCTGTTCCGCCCAGCGCGCGAGCGCGACATGATCCAGCCCCTGGCCTTCATTGGTGACCAGGCTGCTGCCGACCTTGACCACCAGGCGTTTTGCTTCGGCGGCGACGGATTTCATAAGATGACCGCGGCGGTCCCGGTGATGTTACTCGGCGTCTTCTGCGGCTTCGGCCGGCTCGACGCGGGCATGGCGCTGGAGATGTTCCATGATTGCGTAGGTCAGCGCGCGGCAACCTTCTCCGGTGAGTGCCGAGATGATAAAGCTTTTTTCGGGCGCGGCGACTGCACGTGTGTATTCGGACAGGAAATCCCGGACTTTTTCCTCGCGCTCTTCAGGCGCGATCAGGTCCGCCTTGTTGAGCACCAGCCAGCGCGGCTTGCGATAGAGCGACTCGTCGTACTTGCGCAGTTCTTCGACGATCGCGCGCGCGTCGTGCACCGGATCGGCGCCATCGTCGAACGGCGCCAGGTCCACCATGTGCAGCAACAGGCGCGTGCGCTGCAGGTGGCGCAGGAATTGATGCCCGAGCCCGGCACCTTCGGCCGCACCCTCGATCAATCCGGGGATGTCGGCGACCACGAAGCTGCGATTTTCGTCCACGCGCACCACGCCCAGGTTCGGATGCAGGGTCGTGAACGGATAGTCGGCGACCTTGGGACGCGCGGCCGAAACCGATCGGATGAAGGTGGACTTGCCGGCGTTCGGCAGCCCCAGCAGCCCAACGTCGGCGAGCACCTTGAGTTCGAGCTTCAGGGTTCGGCTCTCGCCCGGCTCTCCCGGCGTGCACTGGCGCGGAGCGCGGTTGGTGCTCGACTTGAAATGGATATTGCCGAGCCCTCCCTGGCCGCCCTTTGCAAGCAGGGCGGTCTGTCCATCGGCGGACAGATCGGCGAGCACTTCGCCGCCGGTGAGGTCGCTGATGACGGTGCCGACCGGCACGCGCAGCACAATGTCGTCGGCCGCCTTGCCGTAGCAATCCGAACCCTGGCCTTTTTCGCCGTTACGGGCACGATGGATGCGCGCGTAGCGATATTCCACCAGCGTGTTGATGTTGCGGTCGGCCACCGCATGGATGCTGCCGCCGCGGCCGCCGTCGCCACCGTCCGGCCCGCCGCGCGGAATGAACTTCTCTCGCCTGAACGAGGCGATGCCATCCCCGCCCTTGCCGGCGTGGACTTCGATGGTGGCTTCGTCTACGAATTTCATATGAAGAACAGTTTAGCCACAGAGGGCACAGAGAACACAGAGAAGTGCACGAACAACAAGTACCAGTAGAAGTTCTTGCGTGCACAAGGAAGATCACGTCAAAGATCCCCCAAAGGTATCTCCAGCTATTGCTCCGTATGAGCGTTGGTTTTTCTCTGTGATCTCTGTGTCCTCTGTGGCCAAGTAAGAAACAAAAAAGCCCTACCGGATCCGATAGGGCTTCTTGCTGAACGCGGGAAACCTTACGCCGGCGTGACGCTGACAACTTTCCTGTTGTCCGGGCCCTTCACCGCGAAGGTCACTTTGCCATCGATCTTGGCAAACAGGGTGTGATCCTTGCCCATGCCGACATTTGCTCCGGCGTGAACCTGGGTTCCGCGCTGACGCACGATGATGCTGCCTGCCAGGATGACCTCGCCGCCATAGCGCTTCACTCCCAGGCGCTTGGATTGGGAATCGCGACCATTGCGCGAGCTGCCGCCTGCTTTTTTGTGTGCCATTTGCTCTGCCCCTTAGCCCGAGATCTTGTCGATCTGGATCTCGGTGTAGTTCTGCCTGTGACCGCCGTGCTTACGATAGTGCTTGCGGCGGCGCATCTTGAAGATGTGCACCTTGTCGGCACGGCCGTGCGCAACAACCGTCGCCTGCACTGTTGCGCCGGCTACCAGAGGCGCCCCGATCGAGACTTTGTCGCCATCGGCAACCATCAAAACCTGATCCAGGGTAATCTGGCTGCCCACGTCTGCAGGTATCTGTTCTACCTTGATTTTTTCGCCGGAAGAGACACGGTACTGCTTACCTCCGGTTTTTATGACCGCATACATGATGGAGCCCTCGATACGCTTTTGAGGAAAGCCGCGCATACTACATAAAAAGAAAGGCTTAGTAAAGCCGATGGAATGATCGACGGACGCGGAGCAATGGTCCGGTCGCACCCTGTAGTAGGGGTGATCGAATCCTTGACACCAGCGCTTCGCGCTTTCTACCATCGCGCACTTTTGATTTCGCAGTTCCCAGGCCGGCCACGTGACACCCTACCTAATCAACGACCTCATCGCCGCAGACCTGCGGGCGGTGGACGAGGTCATCCGCAATCGACTCGATTCCGAAGTCGTGCTGGTGCGCCAGGTCGCGGACTACATCATTGGAGGTGGGGGCAAGCGACTGCGTCCCGCCTTGGTCATCCTCGCGGCGGGAGCGTGCGGATATACCGGCAGTCACCACCTTCAGTTGGCCGCGGTTGTCGAATTCATCCATACAGCCACGCTTCTTCACGACGACGTCGTCGACGACTCACAGATGCGTCGGGGACGCGCTACCGCCAATTCCGCGTTCGGCGACGCTGCGGCCGTGCTGGTCGGAGATTTTCTATACTCGCGCGCCTTCCAGATGATGGTGCAGGTGCAGAGCATGCGAGTGATGGAGGTGCTCGCCGATGCCACCAATACCATCGCCGAGGGCGAGGTGATGCAGCTGTTGCATGTTCACAACGCCGACGTCACCGAGACGGATTATCTGCGCGTGATCCGCTCGAAGACGGCCAAGCTGTTCGAGGCCGCCGGCCGTCTGGGCGGCATCCTCGCCGGCGTGCCGCGCGCGCAGGAGGATGCCTTGGCGGAGTATGGCATGCATCTGGGCACGGCATTCCAGCTTGTCGACGACATCCTCGATTATTCGGGCGACCTCGCGCAGACCGGGAAGAATCTGGGCGACGACCTGTCCGAGGGCAAGGCGACGCTGCCGCTCATTCGCGCGATGCGCAACGGCGGCGCCGCGCAGGGCGCGCTCATCCGCAAGGCCATCGTTGAGGGCGGGCTGAGCGATTTCGGGCAGGTGATGCAGGCGATGAAGGAAACGGGTGCACTCGAGTATACGCGCCGGCAGGCGGAAGACTCGGTGCGGCGGGCGCGCGCAGCCATTGCCGGCCTGACGCATTCTAAATACAAGGATTGTTTGCTAGAATTGGCAACCTTTGCGGTGACCCGCAATTACTGAAGCACTAACGAGGCTCACCGTCGGGGTGTAGCTCAGCCTGGTAGAGTACTGCGTTCGGGACGCAGGAGTCGGAGGTTCGAATCCTCTCACCCCGACCATTCCACATCTCTCCCCTTCGGAGCCCGCGTGGCCAAGTTCCTCCTAGTCATCGCCGTCTTCATCGTGGTGTATCTGTTCCTGCGCAGCTATCGCAGGCGAGCCGAGGCGGCTCCGCCGCCGGCGGCAGCGGCAAAGCAAGGAGAGGACATGGTGCGCTGCCGGATCTGCGGCGTGCACCTGCCGAAGAGCGAAGCCGTGACCTCCCGCGGCGAGATCTACTGCAGCAAGGAACATCTCCGGCTGGCCGACCGGGAACGCGGCCGCTGACCTGCGCGTCCCCGCGCCGATGAGCAGCGCCCTCTCCTTTCCAGAGCTTCCGTCGGTCGAACGCCGCCAGTATGGCGACGCGTTCTGGCGCTCGCTGTTCTATTTCAATGTCTATCGCCTTGCCGTCGCGATCACGCTGATGGCGGCGGTAATGACGTTTGGCGACAACATTCCCTTCGGGTCCTATAGCCGCACTATCTTCCTGTACGCGAACGTCGCATACATCGTCTTCAGCCTGTTGTCATTTGCGGCGGTTATTCCGCGCAGGCCGTATTTCACCGTGCAGCTCACGGGGCAGATCTGCGCGGACATCCTCTTTATCGTCCTCCTCATGCACGCGAGCGACGGGATCGGCAGCGGACTGGGCCTGCTGTTGCTCGCATCGCTGGCCGCGGTCGGGCTGATCAGCCGCGGGCGTCTGACGCTGTTTTTCGCGGCGCTGGCGACGATTGCCGTGCTTGCCGAGCACACCTATCAAGTGGTGTTCCAGGACGGATCGACGTCGCAGTTCGCGCAGGCCGGCCTGTTGTGCATCGGCTTCTTTGCCACCGGCTGGCTTGCGCACTCGCTGGCCAAGCGCGCCGTGGCGATCGAGGCGATTGCGGCGCAGCGCGAGGTGGATCTTGCCAACATGGCGCAGGTGAATCAGTTGGTGATCCAGGACATGCAGGACGGGGTGCTGGTGGTGGACGAGCGTGGCGCCATTCGCCAGATCAACGGCCGCGCAGAAGCCATACTGGGACCGTTGCGGCGCAGCCCGCGCGAGGTGCTGCTGATGGACTATGCGCCCACACTGGCTGCGCGGCTGGAGCAGTGGCGCCGCGACCCGAAGGCTGACTTCGAGCCGCTGCGCACTGTGCTCACCCACAAGCCGACCGCTGCCCGTTTCGTGCCGGTGGGAATCAGCCGCAACGTAGGCGTAGTGATCTTCCTCGAGGACCTCTCGCGTATCCAGCAGCAGGCGCAACAGTTGAAGCTGGCGTCGCTGGGCCGGCTGACCGCCAATATTGCCCACGAGATCAGGAACCCCCTGTCGGCGATCAACCACGCCACCGAGTTGCTGCTCGAGGAGTCGGGGTTTCGCGGCCAATCGCACGCGCGGATGCTGCAGATCATTCATGACAACACTCAGCGACTGGACCGGATGGTTCAGGATGTTCTCAAACTGAACCGGCGTGACCAGGCTACGCGCGAGCATTTCAGGCTGGGCGAGTACCTGCGCACCTTCGTTTCCGAATTCTCCGAGATCGAGAAGATTCCCGGCGATATCATTCTCATCGACATGGAGGCAGATCCGACGGTGACCTTCGATCGCAGCCACCTCAATCAGGTGATGTGGAATCTGTGCAGGAATGCCCTGCGATACTGCAGGAAACAACCCGGTAGCATAATGTTGCGCGTGCGGACGGGTTCTCGACAGGGTACGATAGGATTGAGTGTCATAGATGACGGAGCGGGCGTGGCGGAGGCATTGCGCGGGCATCTGTTCGAGCCATTCTTCACCACTGCCTCGAGCGGCACGGGTCTCGGGCTCTACATTGCCCGGGAAATATGTGAAGCCAATGGCGCCAGCCTCGAATACGTGGATCGTCCGGTCGGCGCGGAGTTCACCCTGATCTGTAGAGGAGCATGAGCGTGAAACGCAAGGAGCAGACGGCGGGCGCCAACTCCCGCTCAGTGCTCATCGTCGACGACGAGGAGGACATTCTCGAACTCATCGAGCTTACGCTGCTGCGCATGGGCCTGGATGTCGACCGTGCCACCACCGTAAAGACGGCGATCGAGAAGGTGCAGTCCGGCGACTACGACCTTTGCCTCACCGACATGCGGCTTCCCGACGGCGAGGGCCTGGAGCTGGTGCAGTTCATCTCCGACAATCTTTCCGACCTGCCGGTCGCTGTGATTACCGCCCACGGCAATACCGAGAACGCTGTCGCGGCGCTCAAGGCCGGCGCCTTCGATTACCTGGCCAAACCGGTGTCGCTCGAACAGCTGCGCACACTGGTCAAATCCGCGCTGTCGCTGCCGCAGGCCTCCGCCGCCAAAGCCGCGACCGGGCATATGCTGCTGGGCGACTCGGGCGCGATCCAGCAAGTGCGCGAGTTGATCGAAAAGCTGGCGCGCAGCGAGGCGCCGGTGCACATCAGTGGTGAATCCGGCAGCGGCAAGGAGCTTGCTGCGCGGCTCATCCACGAAAAGAGCGCGCGCCGCAGCCAGCCCTTCATGCCCGTCAATTGCGGCGCGATCCCCGAGAACCTGATGGAGTCCGAATTCTTCGGCTACCGCAAGGGCGCGTTCACCGGCGCGGACGCCGACCGTGACGGTTTTTTCCAGGCCGCCAACGGCGGCACCCTGTTTCTTGACGAGGTGGCGGACCTGCCGCTGGCGATGCAGGTGAAACTCCTGCGCGCGATACAGGAGAAGAAGGTGCGCAAGGTGGGTTCCACCCAGGAAGACCCGGTGGACGTGCGCATTATCAGTGCCACCCATCAGAAACTCGGCGAATGCGTCGAGGCGGGCAAGTTCCGACACGACCTCTATTACCGGCTCAACGTCATCGAATTGCGCATGCCAGCGCTGCGGGAAATGCGCGAGGACATTCCGCAGTTCGTCAGCGCGCTGCTTGACAAGCTGGCCCGCAATGCCGGGACGAAAAGGCCGGAGGTAAGCAGCGAGGCGCTGGAGGAACTCAAGCGCTACGACTTCCCCGGCAACGTGCGCGAACTGGAAAATGTGCTGGAGCGCGCGATGGCGTTGTGCAGCGACGCCAAGATCACCGCCGACGACCTGCAGCTCACCCCGCACGACTTGCCAGAGCAGGCTATTGCCACCGGCGGCGACAGCAAGGCGCCGCTGCAGGACTATCTCGACCGGGTCGAAAAGGAAGCCATCCTCGAGGCGCTGGAGAAAACCCGCTACAACCGCACTGCCGCGGCCAAGCTCCTCGGCATCACCTTCCGCTCCATGCGCTATAGAATGGAACGGCTTGGTCTGAACTAGTGAGGCCAGCGGCGGGAGGCGGGAAGCGGGAGGTCTCCTGGAGGCTCGACGCTTCCGGCCTGCTTTCCGCGGCGGCTTACGTGCCTTCACCGAACTGCGATGAGAGGCCGGGAGGCGCAAACATCGAGCTCCTGGTCATTCACAACATCAGCCTGCCACCGGGCGAGTTCGGCGGCCCCGGCATCGTCGAACTTTTCACCAACCGGCTCGACCCGCGTGTCCACCCGTACTACCGCAAGGTCCAGGGCCTCAAGGTTTCCAGCCACTTCCTGATACGCCGCGATGGCGAACTGATCCAGTTCGTCCCGTGTGCCCGGCGCGCCTGGCATGCCGGGCAGTCCGAGTGGCGCGGCCATAACCGCTGCAACGACTTCTCGGTCGGCGTCGAGCTCGAAGGCGCCGACGACCAGCCGTTTGCCGATTCCCAGTACGCGGTGCTGGCGGACCTGACCCGGGCGCTCAAGCGCGCCTACCCGATCAGGGACTGCGTCGGGCATTCGGACATCGCCACCCCGCCCGGTCGCAAGACCGATCCCGGACCGCATTTCGACTGGGCTCGCTTCCGCTCGCTGATAAAAAGCGAGTGAATGAGTGAAGAGTGGATGCGTAAGGGCCATTCCGTTACGGCCATGTTTTTTACCCTTCACTTTTCACGCCTTCACCCATTCACGCCGTGAAAATCTTCTACACCGACCACTACGTACTGCCGCTGCCGGAGGGACACCGGTTCCCGATGGCGAATTACTCGCTTCTGCGCAAGCGCGTTGAGGAAGCAGGATTGGACTGCGGGGAAGGACTGCGCGAGCCGCATGCAGCGACCGACGAGGAAATCCTGCGCGCACACGATCGCGGCTACCTGGAGCGGGTTGTGAACGGCCAACTGTCCGCGCAGGCGTTGCGCCGGATCGGCTTTCCCTGGACCCCGCAAATGGTGGAGCGTTCGCGCCGTTCCGCCGGCGCCACCATTGAAGCTTGCCGCGCCGCGCTGGCGGAGGGTGTCGGCGTGAACCTCGCCGGCGGCACTCACCATGCCTTCCGCGGCCACGGCGAGGGCTATTGCGTATTCAACGATTCCGCCATCGCGGCATTGGCGATGCAGGCCGAAGGCCGCGCCCGGCGGATCACGATCCTCGACTGCGACGTGCACCAGGGCAACGGCACGGCCTCGATTCTTGCCGGCGACCCGACCGTGTTCACTTTCTCGATCCACGCCGCGAAAAATTTCCCGTTCCGCAAAGAGGCGAGCGACATCGATGTTGAACTGCCGGACGACACCGGCGATGCCGAATACCTCGACGCACTGGAACAGGGCATCCGCCGCGCCCTTTCTGCGGCGCAGCCGGACCTAGCGATCTATCTTGCCGGTGCCGATCCGTATGTGGGCGACCGACTCGGGCGGCTTTCGTTGACCAAAGAGGGTCTGCAGGCGCGCGACCGCAAGGTGTTCGAATTGTGCCGGGCGGCTGCGGTGCCGGTGGCCGTGACGATGGCCGGCGGCTATTCCAGCGACATTGCGGAAACAGTGGATATCCACTTCTCCACCGTTGAAACCGCCGCCGACTTCTGGCGCGCGGCGTAATGCCCGACTTCTTTCCCGGCAGCGCGGCAGATCTGAGACCGGGCAAGCGCGGCAGCGCTGCGCCGCTGACGCGTTTCGTCACTTCGCGCGCGCTTCAACTGCGCAACCGAGCATTTTGTTTTTCAAATGTAAAAAATTCTTGACAGGGGGTGTGGTGCTACTAGAATTAGTCATGTTGGTATAGCCGAGGCACAACATATAGTGGTGTTGGACGAACGGCGGTTTCGGACAAGCGTACATCCGGTTGTTGCTTCCAGGCGACAAGAATATTCGAGGGAGAAAAAATGCAACTTGCCACCAACCTGACCGCGGCCACTCCAGTAAGCAACTACTCCACGGAAGATGGCGCGGCCGACCGGGATGCGCAACGTTACGCCCAGTACAAAGTCATCCGCCGCAACGGCGCCGTCGTCGGCTTCGAGCCCG
>DASYUW010000155.1:0-5673 GCA_036000845.1 Burkholderiales bacterium | reverse complement strand
CAGTTCTCCAGGCGCTTCTTGTGGATCTCGGGCGCGAACAATTCCGTCAGCGACGAACACGCGGCCTCCTGCCAGGGCGCGCGCCGGGCGAAGTTGACGTAGGCATCGACAGCGAAGCGCACGCCCGGCAGCACGTGCTTGAGCGAAGTGATCTCTACGCGCTTCAACCCGCATGCCTCACCCAGACGCAGCCACGCCTCGATGCCGCCTTCCTGCCCCTCGACGCCATCGTGGTCGATGATGCGCTGGATCCACTTTCGGCGATGTTCGCGGTCCGGCATGTTGGCGAGAATCGCTGCATCCTTGATCGGGATGCTGATCTGGTAGTAGAAGCGGTTATAGACCCAGCCTTGCACCTGCTCGCGGGTGCACTTGCCGCTGTTCATCGCAATGTGGAACGGGTGATAAATGTGGTAGCGCATGCCCTTGGCGCGCAACTGGCTTTCGAATTCCTCTTTGCTCCACGGCAGATTTTCGGCTGCGCCCATGCTCGCTCCTGTTCAGAGTGTTACGTCCATTCCGTCGTACGCGACCTCGATGCCGCGGGTATCCAGTTCCTTGCGCTCCTTGGAGTCTTCGTCGAGGATGGGATTGGTGTTGTTGATATGGATCAGTATTTTGCGCGATGCCTTGAGAGGTTTGAGCACCTCGATCATGCCCCCGGGACCCGTTTGCGGCAGGTGGCCGATGTCGCGCGCGTGTTTTTTCGAGATACCGAGTTTGATCATCTCGTCGTCGGTCCAGAACGTACCGTCCACCATCAGGCAGTCGGCCTCCTCGAGGAAGGGCCTCAGGTGCGGCTCGATTGCGCCGAGGCCGGGGGCATAAAACAGCACTTTGCCGGAGCGTCTGTCCCTGATGCGCATGCCAATGTTGTCGCCCTCGTGCGGATTGTCGCGGTGCGGCGAATAGGGTGGCGCCTTGCTGCTCAGGGGTACGGCAGTAAAAGTGAGCTCTTCCGCGCCAATTACCGGGAATTCGTTGCCAGCCTTGGTGGGCACTTGGTGCCAGTGTACGCTGCAGTAGTGTTGGAGGATATTGAAAAGCGGGTTGCCGGTGGTCAAGTCCTCGCGCGCCATGCCGGTACAGTAGATCTCCAGTGCCTTACCCTCACGCAGCATCAGCAATCCGGTGGTGTGGTCGATCTGGGCGTCCATCAGCACGATCGAGCGGATCGCGGTGTCGCGGACCGCCCGCGCCGGCTGCAATTCCGGGAACGCCTTGAGCTGGGCCAACAGGTCCGGCGAAGCGTTGAACAGCACCCAGTCGATGTTGTCAGCGCTGACAGCGATGGAGGATTGGGTGCGGGCCCTGGCCCGGACGGTGCCCTTGCGCACGCCGTCGCACAGGCGGCAATTGCAGTTCCACTGCGGAAATCCTCCGCCGGCAGCGGCACCGAGAACCCTTATTCGCATTGTCCGTCAAAACAATTCGTGGTCTGCATAAAAACGAAAGCCCCGCGAAGGGGCTTTCGTCCAAGCCCAACCCGGTTCAGCGGTTGGCAATATACATCGTGACTTCAAAGCCGAAACGCATTTCGGTGTACTCAGGCTTGCTCCACATAGGCTTCTCCAGAAGTTGAGATTAAAGTTCGCGGGGGTGGCCCGCTCGTTGCCGAATCATCCGACACCGGTCGCGCCACCGATAGCTGCACAAACCTGCATCCGATGAGTCCGTGAGCATTGTCGGCGAAGGCGGTGCTACACCCGCACGCGGAAATCACCATTTGATTCTCATGATTTTCATGAGTTTTGCTGCGAAACTTTACTTACCTCAAGGCCTTGCACTACGCTTCGGGCATGTCCGACGCCGTGCTCGACAGAGGGTTTTATTACCCCTCGCCAATGACCGAGTGGTACCGAGAGCGGCCCTTCAAGGTTGCCTTCGTGGCGTCGCTGCTTATCCACGCGGCGCTGATCGCGCTCGTCCCCGGCTTTCGTGCGGTGGTGATCGAGCCGCCCAAGGTACTCAATGTCGAGATCGTCCTGCCCGAGCAGCCGCAGGTGCGGCCGATGCCGTTGCGGGAAGTGGTGCCGCCAGCGCCGCCGCAGCGAACCGTCGAGGAAACGGTGGTGCGACCGGAACCGCAGATTGAACCGCGCCCCGAGCCGGTAATGCGGCAACCGGAACCGGAACCGCCGCCCATTCCGCGCGCCGAGATCGTGCCACCACTCCCGCGTCCCGAGCCGCGCCCAGAACCCTTAGTGGAACCAAAGCCGGAACCGAGCCCTGAGCCGCGTATCGAACCCAAGATTGAGATCAAGCCCGAACCCAGAATCGAGCCGCTCCCCGAGCCGCAGCCGGTTGCGCGCGTGGAGCCGTCCCCTGTCCCGGTCGCGCAGCCTCGGATCGAGGCGGTGACGCCGCCGGTGCAGCCACCCGCGCCGCCTGTCGCGGCGGCGACGATCCAGCCTGCGCCGGTCGCCGCGCCGGTGCCGCCCCCCGCACCTCCGCAGCCGGCGGTGGCGTTGAAGAAGGAGGCGAGCGTGCCGGCCGTGGAGCCTCGCCTGCTCCTAATATACGGACAGTCGATCTCCAAGGAAATCAAGCGCTATCAGAAATATCCGCCGCTGGCGCAACGCCGCGGCTGGGAGGGCACGGCGGAAGTGCATCTGCAGATCGCCGCGGATGGCAAAGTAACCAGCGTTACGCTGGGCAAGAGCAGCGGGCGATCGGTTCTAGACGAAGAAGCGCTCAACATGGTGCGCAGGGCATCGCCCCTGCCGCAGGCGCCGCAGAATCTGCGCGGCCGCCAACTGACGGTGACCGTGCCGATCGTCTTCAAACTGCAAGAATCCTGATTCTTTCCGTCCGCCAGGCATGGTCGTGGATCAGAACCAAGCCGGCGGAGAAGTCCTTTATCCTGCCATCGAACCCTACCGCAAGGATTGGCTTGACGTCGGTGGCGGTCATCGCGTCTTTTTCGAGGAAAGCGGCAATCCAGCGGGAGTTCCGGTGTTGTTCGTCCACGGCGGACCGGGAAGCCAGTCGCGGCCGGTGCATCGCCGTTTTTTCGACCCCACTTACTACCGCATCGTGCTGTTCGATCAGCGTGGTTGCGGGCAGAGTACGCCTTCGGGTTCGACTTTCGAGAACACCACCTCGTACCTGGTGGCCGACATCGAGCAATTGCGCCATCATCTGGGCGTGGATCGATGGTTGCTGTTCGGGGGCTCTTGGGGAAGTACGCTGAGCCTGGCCTATGCGATCGCCCATGCGGATCGGGTTGCCGGGATGGTGTTGCGCGGCATGTTTCTCGGCAGCGCTGCGGAAGTCGAGTGGTATGTTTCGGGAATTCGACGCTTCGTCCCCGAGGCCTGGGCCGACTTTGCCGGTGATGCGGGCGAGTCCATCATCGAGCACTATCGGCAACTCATCGATCACCCCAATTCATCGGTCGCGCTGGCGGCGGCCCGGCGCTGGAGCGACTATGAGACAAGGATCATGGCGATCGGGGAGATGTCCAATGGCAGTGATGGCGGACGCAACAGTGCGACGGACGAGGAAATGCTGGCAAGCGCCAGAATCCAGCTCCATTTTTTGGCTCACCAGTGTTTTCTGCGCCCGAACCAGTTGCTTGACGATCTCTGGCGGATCGGCAACAAACCGATAATCCTGGTGCAGGGCAGAATGGACATGGTGTGCCCACCAATCAGTGCATTTGAGGTGTCGCGGCGACTGGCCGGCGCGGATCTGCGTCTGGTACCCGACGGCGGCCACTCCGCAATGCAGCCGGCGATCGCCGCGGAACTGTGCGCGGCGACCGCGCGCATGCGCGATCTTCTGGGTGGCTCCCGATGATGAAGAAATTCGGCCTGCGCTTCCGCATCAATTTCGTGATTACGCTGGTCATCGTGATTTTCGCGTTGGCCGCTTCCGACGTTCTGATCGAGGAAATGCGCCGCTCCATCCGGGAAGAGGTCGAGGCGGGTACCAAGGTCACCGTGCAATTGATGGAAACCGTGATCGTCAACACCCAGGCCGACGCGCAAAGCGGTCCGTACAATCAGGCGTTGCTGTCGTTCCTGCGCCACCTCGGTCGTGTACGTGCCAACGAAATCAGGATGTACGACGAAAATGACCAGTTGATCTACACCTCGCCGCCATCCGTATACAAGCAGGGGAGGTGGGCGCCGGACTGGTTCACCCCTCTGGTGGATCCGAAGATCGGCGAGTTCAGGCTGAATCTCCCGAACGGCACGGTGGTCATCACGTCGGACGCTTCGCGGTCTATCCTCGATGCCTGGGACGACCTGAAGAATTTTTTCTGGCTGGTGCTGGGATTTTTCGTGCTGGTCAACGTGCTGGTGTTCTGGCTGCTGGGCCGGTCGCTGCGGCCCATCGGCAAAATTCTCGGCGGTTTGTCCGAGATGGAGATAGGCCGCTTCGGCACGCGCTTGCCGAGATTCGAACTTCCCGAGTTCGACGCGATCAGCCACACGTTCAATCGCATGGCGGAGAATCTCGAGGAAAGCCTTGCGGAAAACCGGCGGCTGGCGCTGGTCACGAAGCAATCCAGCGACGCCATCATCATTCATGACCTCGAAGGCCGGATTTCGTTCTGGAACCCGGCCGCGGGCCGCATGTTCGGCTATCGCGACGATGAAATCGTCGGCCGTTCCGCCACTCTGCTCGCCCCGCCGGGACGTCAGGGCGAAATCCAGGACAACCTCAATGCGGTCATGCAGCGACAACTCGTCGAAATGGTGGAGACCCAGCGCCTGACCAAGGACGGCCGGGTGGTGGATGTCGCGCTGTCGGCGGCGCCCCTGGTGGACCCAGCGAGCAACGAAGTGATCGGTGAAATCTGCAGCATGCGCGACATCACCGAGCACAAACTCGTGCAGCAGGCCGAACGTGAGCTGGAGCAGAACCGCAAACTCACGCAGTTGATCCAGAACCGGCTGGAGGAGGAACGCCGCTCGATCGCGCGCGAGCTGCACGACGAGCTCGGCCAGTGCGTAACGGCGATCAGGACCATCGGTACGGCGATTTCCAACCGCACCCGCGAAAGCGCACCTGAGATTCATGGCAACGCGCAGACCATCGTTTCCGTAGCCGCGCACATCTACGATGTGGTGCACGGGATCATCCGCCAGCTGCGACCTACGGCGCTGGACCATCTGGGCCTGAGCGCGACGCTGAAAGAGACCGTGGCCGCATGGCGGGAAAGGCATAAGGACATCTCCTGTGAACTCAGGCTCGAGGGCGAGTTGGAGGGTTTGGGCGAGACCGTCAACATCACGATCTACCGCATCGTCCAGGAATGCCTGACCAACGTCATCCGCCATTCCACCGCGACGCGCGCGGACATCCTGATTGCGCGCGAGCGCGATGCCGGGCGCCGCGACGTCGTGAGGGTGACGGTACGCGACAACGGCAAGGGCATCGCCCAGCGCAATGAGAGCGAAGCCACCCGCTTCGGCCTGATGGGGATGCGCGAGCGCGTCCAGGCGCTCGATGGGATGTTTCAGATCGACAACCGGCCGGGCGAGGGTGTGACGGTGACCGCCGTGATCCCGGCAAAGGCCGCCGGGGCGACCGACGGCGTGGAAGCGGCATAGCGGGAGGAGTCAGGTTGAACAGCAAAGCAGCAGGCGGCGGAATCGGAGTAATGCTGGTGGATGATCATGCGGTCGTGCGCATGGGATTCAGGCTTCTGCTGGAGGGATC
>DASYUW010000154.1:0-9689 GCA_036000845.1 Burkholderiales bacterium | reverse complement strand
GCTCGGCCACGATCAAAAAACAACCCGGCGCACAGGGCAGCCCCGGCAACGTACAGCAACCAGGTCTGCGAGATCGCATAGGGGTAGAGCATCAGCGCGACGCCGAGCCACTTGGTCGTTTTACGCTGCGCTTTCTTGCCGTACCGATAGGCGGCGAAGCCAATTATTCCGAAAACGACAGCGCCAAAAATATAACCCGGACTGGGTAAGGTGAAGCCGAGAGACTGCAAATCCTGCAAGTGGTCCATAGCGTCGTGTCAGCAAGGCTCAGGTGTTGAGGTTGATCACAGCCGATCCAAGTCGCACAGCGCACGGGGTCAGCGCACGGGGTGGATTCAACTTCCAAGTGCACCACTGAGGGCATTGTGGACGACCTCGAATGGTGTTCGGTAGTTAAGGCACTTGCGAGGCCGATTATTGAGCGCGTGAACGACGAAGGCAAGTTCATCATCGCTGACCTGCGAGAAGTCGGTTCCCTTCGGATAGTACCTGCGCAGCAACCCATTGGTGTTCTCGTTAGCCCCGCGCTGCCAGGCGCAGTACGGATCGGTGAAGAACACGCGCAGCCCGGTAGCCTGTTCGACTTGCTGGAAGGCGGCGAACGCCTTGCCGTTGTCGAGCGTGAGCGTGCGGCGCCAGTGTTTTGGCAAAGCCGAGAACTGCGCGATCTTGCACGCAGCCACGCTGTGCGCCCGTCGATCGGAGACCTTGGCCGCGATCAGAAAGCGGCTCTTGCGCTCGACCTGGGTGAGCAGGCAGATGCGAGTGCGCCTGCCGTAGACGGTGTCGCCCTCCCAGTCGCCGAAGCGGCTGCGGGCTTCCACCACGGCGGGACGCTCGGCAATGGACACCCGGCCCGGGATCAGTCCGCGCAGGCTCCCGTAGCGACGCTGCTTGCGCCGGCGCTTGTGGGCGAGGCACAGGCAGCGGTAGAGCTGTCCGCCGGCTTGGGCATCGCGGTAGATCCAGCGATAGATCGCCTCGGGGCTCACCCGCATGGCGCGCTCGCCCGGGTAATCGAGTGCGAGCCGCCCGGCGATGCACTCGGGAGACCACCGAGCCCGCAGGCGCTGCGCGACGTACTCGTAGAGCGCACGATGGTTTCGACGGCGATGATGGCGGGCGCGGGTTTTGCGTTCCAATGCGCGCGGATGGGCAACGTCGTACCAGTACACCCAATGTGCAAACGCGGGCCCGTTTCGTTTGATCTCACGCGATATGGTGCTGTGGTGGCGGCCGAGGCGGCGTGCGATTTCGCGAAGGCTGAGCTTGAACACTTTCAGGTGCGCAATCACGTACCGCTCTTCGCGGGTAAGCTGTGTATAGGACATGGCGGGTGTCTCCTGGCAGGTGGGTTGGTCGCACTTCTCACACTACCAAACACCTGCCGTGTCCTACCCGTGATCAAGTGGTGCGGTTAGATGTTGAATCCACCGAAGGCTGGCCTTTCGGAATGCCCGATCGCTGCTCATCGAGCATCGAATATTCGATAACCTCTACCACTGTCTCATCCGTAGAGTTGCTCGGGTGGCACGCAAGAAACAAGACCTGACCCCGTCCCTTCCCGTGACCCCGTCCACTCCCGCCGCGCCGATGCGATCACCTAGGGCGTCACATCGAAGGCGTCCACCGCGACGTGGGCGCTGCCGGTGAGGTATCCCGGATCTGCGGCGCTCGCGCCAGTAACAGTAATCACCAGCGTGTGCGTGACATCGGGCGCCAGCCCCGAGGCAAAGAACACCGGCTCGGACACGAGGCTCCCCGGCACGCCCGGGCCGAAGGTATTTACCGTCGCGGGCGCACCGCCGTCGATCGATACCGTGGCGATGCCGCAGACGTTGCACTTGACCCCGATCCAGGTGACCGCGGTGCCGGTGAAGCTGAAGGTGGCGGTGGCCACGGGCTGATTGGAGGCGCGCACCGTACCCCCGCTGAAGGTCCCCATCTCGGGCCCGTAGGTGGGCCAGAAGCCGGTGTAGGTGGGGGCGCTCTCCTCGGAGCGGGTCGTGCCCGCGTCAACGATCTTCGCGACGAAGGCGTCGGAAGAAGCGCCGCCACCGAAGACGGGTTGGACGGCCCCGGCCGCTATCGGGAAGTCGGTCGACCAAGTGGAGCCCGTGACGTAGACGCTGGCGTGGGTGTCTACGGCGATTCCACGTGGGAACTCGTTATTGCTGCCGCCGAAGTAGGTGGAATAGACAAGAGCCGAGCCAGCGGGATTGAGCTTTG
The DNA here is from genome assembly GCA_036000845.1 of Burkholderiales bacterium. Classification (GTDB taxonomy): domain Bacteria; phylum Pseudomonadota; class Gammaproteobacteria; order Burkholderiales; family JACQAP01; genus JACQAP01. The sequence continues at coordinate 7,460 of DASYUW010000154.1, read as the reverse complement.
TCACGTAGACGTCGCCGTGGCCTCCGGCGTGGGCCGACTGGAAGGCTCCCGCCGTCGTCGGGAAATTCAACGACTGAGTTTGGCCGGTCACGTAGGCGTTGCCGGCGCCGTCCAGGGCGATTTGCCCTCCGAAGTCGAAATCAATGCCGCCGAGGTAGGTGGAGTAAACCAGCAGAGAGCCAGAGGAATGCAGCTTTGTCACGAAGGCGTCGAGGCCGCCGTTGGAGGTGGTGTCAAAGGCCCCCTCCGTCGTCGGAAAATTCCTGGAACCGGAGGGCGAGGTGCTACCCGTCACGTAGGCGTTGCCGTCGGCGTCTACGGCGATCCCGGAGCCCCCGTCACCGCCCGTATCGCCGAGGTAAGTGGAGTAGACGAGGATGGAGCCGCTAGAGTGGAGCTTGGTCACGAAGGCATCAGCGATGCCGCCAAAAAAGGGCTGGAAGGCTCCCGGCGTTATCGGGAAGTTGCCGGATTGTGTTGTACCCGTCACATAGGCATTGCCGGCGGCGTCCACCGCAATTCCCCCAAAAGAATCAAACTCGGTGCCGCCGAGGTAGGTGGAGTAGACAAGCGCGGAGCCGGTGGGATTGAGCTTCGTCACGACGACATCGCAGTCGTTGATGCCGGCGAGTTTGGTCTGGAAGGCCCCAGGCGTTGTTGGGTAACTGGGAGAGCAGGTGTCGCCCGCCACGTAGGCGTTACCGTCGGCATCCACAGTGATCCCGTGGAGCCCGATACCGACTGTGGAGTAGACGAGGGCCGAGCCGGTGGGATCGAGCTTCGTCACGAAGCCGCCCCCGCCGGTCGTCTGGAAGGCTCCCGCCGTCGTCGGGAAGTCGGTCGATTGAGTGACGCCCGTCACGTAAGCGTTACCAGCGGCGTCCACCGCAATTCCGGATCCAAAATCTTCGCCGCCACCGCCGAGGTAGGTGGAGTAGACGAAGGCGGAGCCGGCGGGATTCAGCTTCGTGACGAAGACGTCATGGCCGCCTCTGAAGATTGTCTGGAAGGCCCCTGCAGTCGTCGGAAAGTCGCTGGAGTTGGTCGTGCCCGTCACATAGGCATTGCCGTCGGCGTCCACAGCGATCCCCTCGCCCGAGTCATTGCCACTACCGCCGAGGTAGGTGGAGTAAGAGAGGACTACCGGATCGATGATGAGCGGCCGGCTCGTGTCGTAAGCAGCTAGCTTGAAGCCGACCCGGTTCGCGCCTTTGCGGACGTAGCTGCCGGCGACTTCCCGTCGGATGCCGTCCACCTCCTGGTAGATGACGGGCTTCTTCTGGCGTATGGCGCCCTCGGGAACATGCAGCACGAGATCGCCTTCGGCGTCGATCTCGAGCCGGTCAGCGCCCTTGAAGCCGAGCACGATCTTCTTCGGATCCGCGCCGGGGGCGACGACGAAGTCGTATTCCAGCTGTCGCTGGTTGCCGTAATAGACGAGGTCGATGCCGGGATAGACATTCTGGTAGTGCACCTTCGCGTAGGTCGGCACGTTGGTGCGCCACTTCGCCGGATCGCGCCCGATGAAGTAGTTCGCTTTTCCGGGAAGTTCCTCCAGCCCGCTCACGATGGGTTTCGAGCGGGCGCCCACGAGGCTCATGCGCAGCACGAGCGGCTCCACTTGCGCCTGCGCGTCCCGTTGCTCGTGCCTGCTCTGCTCGGCGCGTATTCCCTCTTTGAGCCGCGCTTTTGTGATGTGCGCGTCTAGTGTTGCAACCGGGTTTGTCTTGGCAAGCACCAGCACGGCTTCGCCCGCAGTCAGATACAGGCTGTAGCCGGAGCCGCGGGCGAGGAAGCGCACATCCTGGTGCGCCTGGTCCTGATTCGCTTCGAAGTGCAGCGGCAGCTTGCCGTGGCTGTCGCTCATGCGGGCATCCGCCGCGGCGCGAAGCGGGCAGGCGACGCTGATGACAAGCGCAAACAGCATGAGCAGGCTGCGAGACGGGATCAACGCGGACCGGGACATGGCGGTTCTCCTTCACTGCATTGTTGGTGGACGAAGAGACACGTGGCGAGACGGTAACGCTCGCCCAAGCAGGCGAACACGCGACGCGAGAACTACGTCACAAAATGCCGCAGACTCATGACACACGGGTACTGCGCACCAGCCCCGGCCGTAGTCCATCCGGCATTGACACTTCCCCTTGATCCCCTGATCCGGGTCGGACCAGGGCAACGCATTGATTTGCTGATCCGGGTCGGACCACGACAACGCATTGATTTACTACAAAGAGCGCTCGAAAAAGCGCTGCTTCCAGCCCTTAGAGGCGCGTTTTTGACGGCCAAATCGACGCGTTAAGGAGCGCAGCCTTTAGTGGGCGGCACCAGGTCGGTCGTTCCGGTTCCCGTGCGAATCGGCGGCGGGGCAAGCCGAATGAGTTCGGATACGGGTCTGGCTTGGCTAATTGGCTATTGATTGCGCGGAGGCTCACTGGCCGTCGATCATCTCTGGGCGGGCAGCGCCCAGCGCAGCCGTTTCGAAATCGTCTTTCGGAGATGCGCCGCGAGCTTGCCGGCAGGATCGATGCCAAGGCCGGATGCGACGTGTGGCAGGGTTTCGAGCATTCGTTCTCCGAGTTCGCGGAAACGCTTGCCCAGGAGCGAAGGATTGATGCCGGTGTCGGCGGCAAACTGTTCCCAGTGCTTCGTCCGCACCCATTCCGGCCGGTCCTCACCGCCGATGGTCATTGCCATCCTTGTCATCAAGCCGGGATAGAAATCGGTGCACAGAATGTCGTACCAGGGCGCGAGACGGAACTTGTCCTTGCCCGCCGGCATCATGGCCAGGTTCTTTGCGTGCGCATCGGCATTGGCAACGAGGTAGTTGTAGATCACCCAATCCACCGCGGTCAGCACGTCGCGGGACGGCACGCTCGAGTATCTGCGGATCAATCCGAAGACATCCGCGAGCGACGGTCCTCCGTCCTTCTCGTACTTGAGGTCGGGCAGCGCACCTGCGAGTTGGCAGAAATCGAGCTGGTGAAGACGGCGTAGGTCGCCCTGATCGTCCGGAGCACGGTCGAAGCGCTCCACGAGCAGGATACGTTCCCCGCAGGCCTCGAAGACCTCGCCGTACACGGCGCTTAGCCCGCATCCAGAGGCCAGCGCCAGGCAGAGCGCCTCGTTGTTGACGGATTCCGGGTAATTCCGCTCTGGCTGGATAGCCGGCTTCAGAATGTGGGACGAGGCAGCGCTGCCCACGGGAAGCATCAGCACGCCGCCGGTCGTTCTGACCGCGTCCTTGAGCAGCTTCTTTACTGTAGAAACGACTACCGCGATCTTGTTCTGGGCCCCGGCGAGGGAGAGCCTGAGCTTTTCGTGGCGGCTGACGATGGGAATGTTGTCGCGCGCGGCCTGCAGATCGGCGCAAAGGGCTTTACCGGTATACGGCTCGTAGCGCCATGCCGTTGCGGGGGCCTCGCCTTCGGGGAGAATCGAGAACGCGCCGGCAACCTCGGCCCCGAACTCGCGCACCAGGGAGAAGACATCGCTCTTCGGCAGTCTGCGCAGCTTCGTCAACGCCGAGAGCAGCGGCCCCTCGGGCAGGAGGTTGGAAAAGAAGGCTAACGGCTCTTCCCCGACTGCCTCGGCGTCGGTCAGTGGGAGTCTGGGAGACAGTGGGAAGGCATCGGGGCCGTTGATCCATTGCGGGTCGTAGCGCAGCACGAGATTCCGGTCGCGTGAATCAAGCTGGCCGACTCTTCGGCCCTCGCACCAGACGATAAGCATGCGTGCGCGGTCAGCCGGCCTGGGCGACCGTGAGGGTGAGCCCAAGCCCGGATAGCACCCGCTGCACCTTCTCGATAGCGACACCGGGTCGCGCGTTCTCGATGGCGATGATCGTGGTGCGGGCCACGCCGCAGGTCAGGGCAAGCTCTGCTTGGGACAGCCCTGCGGCGACACGTGCTTCGCGCGCCCGGCGCGCGATTGCAACCAGGATCGGGCTTGCGCCCTGCTTGGCATGCCTGCGAGGTTTGGTGACGAGAATTGGCATGAGCCTGGAAAATCTGCTTTCGCAGACTTTACTTGCATGCGCCTGCCTCTGTCAATAGAAGTCGCATATCACAGACTTATTTGGCCCGAGGAATCCCCCAGTTGAATAAAGTCGTAGATAGTGGACTTTTGGTGAGAGTTACGATGATCAAAGCGCAGCGGCGGATCGTGGATGGCGCCGGTCGGCGGAAGCCGCGGATGAGGCGCCTTGTGTTGCGGCGTAAGCGGGCTGCACGCCCTAGACAGCAGCCCCCACGCGATCGCGCAGCACCACCGCCTTGATGGCGGCGACGATGTCCTCGGCGGAAGGAATCACCAGCCGCTCGAGCTTGTCGTTGTAAGGCATCGGCGTGTCGCGCGCGGCCACCCGCACGATCGGCGCGTCGAGCCAGTCGATGGCTTTTTCGGCCACCATTGCGGAGACCTCGGCGCCGAAGCCCCAGCTCTTCCAGCCCTCGTGCGCGATCACCAGCCGCGTGGTCTTCTTCACCGACTTGATGATCGTCTCCTCGTCCAGGGGTCTAAGCGTGCGCGGGTCGATCACTTCGACGTCGATGTCCTCGTCCTCCAGGCGCGTGGCCGCCTGCAGCGCGGATTCCAGCATCGCCAGCGTGGCGACCAGCGTGACGTCCCGGCCTTTGCGCTTCACTACGGCCTTGCCGATGGGGATCGCGTAGGCTTCCTCGGGCACAGGTGCTTTCTTGCCGACGTAGAGCAGCTTGTGCTCGAGGAAGATGACCGGGTTGTTCTCGCGGATGGCGCTGATCAGCAGGCCTTTCGCTTCATACGGCGAGGAAGGCGCGAGCACTACCAGCCCCGGCACGTGCGTGAACCACGCCTCAAGGCTCTGCGAATGCTGTGCCGCCAGGCGTATGCCGCCGCCCTGCGGGCCGCGGATCACCAGCGGCACGGTCGGCTTGCCGCCCAGCATGAAGCGGAACTTGGCGGACTGATTGACGATCATGTCCATCATGTGGGTGATGAAGTCGAAGATCTGCACCTCGGCGACCGGGCGCATTCCGGTGACCGCCGCGCCGACCGAGCAGGCGGCGATCGCCGCTTCCGAGATCGGGGTGTCGCGCACGCGGTCGGAGCCGAATTTCTCGATCAGTCCGCGCGTGGCGGCGAAGATGCCGCCGATCTTGCCGACGTCCTCGCCCAGCACGAATACGCGCGGGTCGCGTTCCATCTCCTGCGCAAGCGCTTCCTTGACCGCCTCCGCGAAGGTGAGCTCGCGCGCCGTGGCAGACGGCGTGGGCTCGGGCGGCTGGTAATGCGGCGCGTACACCGCGTCCTGCAGATCGTCCAGGGTCGGCTCGGGGCTGGCGACCGCAAACTCCTTGGCCGCGGCGAGCTCGGCTTCGACTTCGGCGCGGATGCGGTCCAGCGCGTCCCGCTTGAATCCGTGCGCAGTCTGGAGTACATGCTCGAAGCGGGCGATCGCATCGCGCTTGCGCCACTCGACCACTTCGTCGTCGGTGCGGTAGCGCGGCAGGTTGGCGCGCATCGAATGGTCGCCCCAGCGGTAGGTGATGGCCTCTATGAGGCTCGGGCCGTCGCCGTTGCGCGCCCTCGCCACCGCTTTTTCCACGGCAGCGTGCACTTCCAGCACGTCGTTGCCGTCCACTGTCTCGCCGGGCAGCGAGTAGGCGGCGGCGCGCTTGGAGATGCGATCTATCGAAGTGGAATCCTTGATCGAGGTGGACAGGCCGTACTGGTTGTTTTCGCACAGGTACACCACCGGCAGCTTCCACAACGAGCCGATGTTCAGGCATTCGTGGAAGATGCCTTCGTTGACTGCGCCGTCGCCGAAGAACGCGACACCGACCGCGCCGGTGCCGCGCAGCTTGTTGGATAGCGCCGCGCCCGAGCCGATGCCGATCCCGGCGCCGACGATGCCGTTGGCGCCGAGGATATTGAGGTCGAGATCGGCGATGTGCATCGAGCCGCCCAGGCCTTTGCAGTAGCCGGTCGCGCGCCCCATCAGCTCCGCCATCATCCTGGCGAGCGAGGCCCCTTTGGCAATGCAGTGCCCGTGACCGCGGTGATGGCTGACGACAAAATCGTCTTGGGTGAGCGCCGCGCACGCCCCGGCGGCGACCGCTTCCTGTCCGACATAACTGTGCGCGGTGCCTTTGACAAGGCCTTCCTTGAACAGATCCGCCACGCCCTCGTCGAAGCGGCGGATGCGCAGCATCGACCGGTAAATCGCCTCGAGGTGATTTTTCTCCATCCGATTTTCTCCCCCTCTATGACGCCGGGTGCACTGCAGTCTGTGCGGGACCGATCAGAAACCGGGCCGGACGTCGTGGTGGACAATATACGCTGAGCCCATGAAGTCGTAGGAGTGAAGGGGGCCGCTACCGGAGCAGACTGGCTCCTTCCCGATTTCCATGACAAGCGGTAAATTGAAGCTACGGCCGATGAGTAAGGTTCGTCACCCCGCACTTTGGCCGCACGCCCGGCAGAATTTCCCGTGCACATGGGTGGGTTCATGGCAGTGTTTGCAGTCCATGTACTGTCCCGCGCCGCAGGCCGGACAGTAGCGGCTGTCGGACGGAAGGCGTTGGCCGCAATTCTGGCAGAGGCCCTTGGCGATCCGCCGTTGCATCAGCTTCTCGCGCGAAAACAGCTTTTTCTGGAACAAGTAAATCAGGGCCAGCGCGATGAGGATTGCCGCGCCGATCAGGAGGTAATGCCAGATGGCGACCAGCTTGAACGATTCCAGAATATCGATAATTTTCTTGAGCAGCTTTCGGGGGATGATGTCGTAGAGCAGTTCCATCAACTTGAAGAACACCGGGATCAGCACGATGACGAGCAGGTGCGAGGAGATCAGCGTCTGGAAAGGCCGGCTGGCGGCGATGCTCTTCGAATTCCAGTAATAGAAGACGAGGAGCAGCGGCAGCAAGAACAGCATTTCCATGCCCAGGCGTTGGACCGGATACCAGAAGTTCATCCGGCGCAGATCGTCCCGCAGGGCCTTTCGGTCCCCTTCGGAAACACCCACTGCAAGCGTGAACAGCTCGTGCACGCGGGGGTCCCGCTCGAGCGAGGCTTCGAGGAGTTGTTGCTTGCGCACCAGTTCATTCAAGGCGCCGGTCTTTTCCGCCACCTCTTTTTGGATGGAAGAGACGTTCGTCTCTGCCTGCCGCTTTTTGGCAATGGTTTCCAGCAAGGAAGTGTCATATGCACCTTTCATTCGTTCGAGTTCGGAGCGGAGGTCGCGCGTTTCCTGCGAGAGCTTGTGCGTCTCGATCAGACTTCGGGACAGGCCTTCATCCTCGCGGATGGCCTTGAAGGCGCGAGCGATCGGCGCGCATACGGCGTGCTGGGTCTTTTTCTCGTCGGCTTCGTCCGGCGTGTAGTAACTGCCGTGGTACTTCGAAACGATGGTCGCCAGGTGCCCCAGGCGATTTGTCGGGTTCCAGTCCGCGTCGATGACAATCTCCCGGCACAGCGGTGGA
>DASYUW010000153.1:0-9689 GCA_036000845.1 Burkholderiales bacterium | reverse complement strand
TCCGAGTATGCGGTCATGATGATGACCGGCAGGTTGGGGTACTTCTCCTTGAGCTTCTGCAGCAATTCGAGTCCGGAACCGCCCGGCATGCGAATGTCGCTGACCACCACCTGCGGCGTAGACGCCGACAGCGCCTGCAGCGCCTCCTGCGCGGAAGCGAAAACCTTGAAAGCAATGTTCTCCCGCGCGAGCGCTTTCTCGAACACCCAGCGAATCGAGCGGTCGTCGTCGATGATCCAAACGGGTTTCATAGACAAGGAGGAAGGATGAAGGAGGAAGGATGAGGGGGCGTGGATGAAGGATGATTAGCTTTCACTTGGTACCTTTTCTGGGTTGTTTCTTTGAAGACTTTGCGATCGTGACGAAGATTTTTAGCAATTCCTGGTTCTCTGTCTGCAGCTGTTTGACTGCAATTGCATCCGCATTTCCCGATTCTTTAAATAGCTCCAGCCAATACCCTGTTTCGTCGAGTTCTTGAAGTGCGGCTTCAACCTTGCTAACGATATCGGCGCCGGATTTGGCTCGTTGGGCCTCACGATAATGGGCGCCGACCGAAGTCGCTGATCGCAACAACTGCCTCCCCAACACCTGGCACACAGTAGTGATTGGGAGAGCCGAGTAAAACATGATCACGTCAAGCGCGAATCGTCTGGTGCGTCCAACCAGATCGCGCTCGGCACTCTGTCTTCCTTCATCCTTCATCCTTCCGCCTTCATCCTTGCCCCCTTCATCCTTCCGCCTTCATCCTTGCTCTTGGTCATTCAATTGGAAGCAGGATGCTGAAGCAGGTGCGGCCCGGCTCACTTTCGAGTTCGATAGTGCCGTGGTGCTGGGTCACAAAGGTCTGGGTGATCGTAAGTCCAACCCCATGGCCGCCCTCGCGCCCGCTCACCAGCGGAAAGAAGATCCTTTCCTTCAGTTCCTCCGGTACGCCCGGCCCGTCGTCCACGATCTGCACCAGCAAGGCCAGGCGATACATCCTCTTCGCCAGTGTCGCCCGGCGTGCCACGCGCGTGCGCAGGATGATCGTGCCTTTCCCCTGCATGGCCTGTGCGGCATTGCGGGCCACGTTGAGAAGCGACTGGATGATCTGCTCGCGATCCGCGGTCAGCGGCGGAAGGCTTACATCGTAGTCGCGCCGGATCACGATTCCGTCTGGAAACTCCGCCAGCAGCAGGCTGCGCACGCGCTCCAGCGCCTCGTGCACATTGAACTGCATGACCTGTGGCAGCCGGTGCGGCGTAAGCAGCCTGTCCATCAGCGACTGCAACCGGTCCGCCTCCTTCATGATCACCTGCGTGTACTCATGCAGGGCGGGGCGTTCCAGTTCCCGGTCGAGGAGTTGTGCCGCGCCGCGCAGGGCGCCCAACGGATTCTTGATCTCGTGCGCAAGGTTGCGGATGAGCTCGCGGGTCTGCGTACTCTGGTCCATCAGGCGTTCCTCGCGCGCGATGCGCATTTGCTGGTGCAGCGGGCTCAACTCGATCAGGAACCCCTCGACCCCGGCAACCTCCACCGGCGTCACGGTGCATGACACTTCGAGCCGGGCGCGGCCCGTCGTTGACAGCGGTAGTTCATGCTGCGTGTGGCTACTGTTGTTCTCGGCGGCGTAGTTCACCGCGGCAACCAGAAGACCGGTTTCGGCGAACACCTTCTCGAGCGGCATGCCGACAATGTTCTTGGCGCTGATCGCAAGCAGGTTCTCTGCCGCCGGGTTGATGTAACGCACGACCTGTACGTTGTCCAACAGGATGACTGCGGTCGCCAACGCGTCGACTCCGTGGAGACTCAGTTGCGTCATCGCCGCGCCGCGCGCCAGACGGCTATGAGCGAGCAAGAAACGCGCCACTGGGGTTGCATCGAAAGGCAGGTCGAGAAAGGCGTTCCGCAAAGGCTGATGCGGCCCGGCGCCTTGCCGCGGCAGCTACCGCCGCTTATCTCAGGTTGGATATCTCGCGGCTGATGGCTTCGATGTTGCGTTCGTGGTTGGCAACGGCATCGCGAAAAGGCTGGATGCGGTCGAGAAAACGCTGATAGTTGCGCTCGTCCCCTGTCCGTATCGCTTCCTGTTCGGCGAGTTTCTGCCTGGCAGCCTCGAGCCGCTGCTGCTCGTCGGCGAGCTCCTTTTCGAGAATGCGCCGCCGTTCGTCGTCGCGCTTCTTCTGCGTCTGGCCATCCACTTTGGGAAAGCCTTCGCGGGCCCCGGACTGCGGCTTGGATACCTGCGGCGCCGGAGTCGTAGGCGCAGGGTCGCTGAAGCATTTCACCATCTTCGCGTCTTTGGGGGGATTGTTCGGCGTGTTCGAGTAGATCACGCGCCCCTCTTCGTCCACGTACTTGCAGGTCTCTGCACGAGCAGGTATGGCGCTCGGCGCGATTGCCAGCAACAACGCCCAATGACAAAGCCGCATGAAATTCACCCGTGAAATCACCGAAGAAATGAGGCGCGCTTACCACGCGATGCGCCCCCCGCCGGAGTCTAAGACAGGCCTTTTCGATTATCAATCCGCGAGTCCCATCAGAGAGTTGATATGGCAAAAACGAAAAAGGGCGGGAACCCCCGCCCCTTTTCTCGTCACGATAGCGGTTACGCGCTGTAGTACATGTCGAATTCGACCGGATGGGTGGTCATGCGGAAGCGCGTGACTTCCTCCATCTTGAGGTCGATGTAAGCGTCGATCATGTCGTTGGAGAACACGCCGCCCTTGGTGAGAAACTCGCGGTCCTTGTCGAGATTTTCCAGAGCCTCGTCGAGCGACGCGCACGGATGCGGCACCTTCTTGACTTCTTCCGGCGGCAGGTCGTACAGGTTCTTGTCGATCGGGTCTCCGGGATGGATCTTGTTCTGGACGCCGTCCAGGCCGGCCATCAGCATGGCCGCGAAGGCGAGGTACGGGTTCGCGGTCGGGTCGGGGAAGCGCACCTCCACACGCCGGGCCTTTGGGCTGGCTACGTGAGGAATGCGGCAGGCTGCCGAGCGATTCTTCGCGGAGTAGGCCAGATTGATGGGCGCCTCGAATCCGGGCACCAGGCGCTTGTAGGAGTTGGTTCCGGGGTTGGTGATGGCGTTCAGCGCCTTGGTGTGCTTGATGATGCCGCCGATGTAATAGAGCGCCAGTTCGGACAAGCCAGCGTAGCCATTGCCGGCAAACAGATTCTGTCCGCCCTTCCACACCGACTGGTGCACGTGCATGCCGGAGCCGTTGTCGCCAACGATCGGCTTGGGCATGAAGGTGGCGGTCTTGCCGTAGGAGTGGGCGACGTTCCAAACGGTATATTTCAGGATCTGCATCCAGTCCGCGCGCTTCACCAGGCTGTTGAACTTGGTGCCGATCTCGTTCTGACCGGCTGCCGCCACCTCGTGGTGATGCACTTCCACTTCCACTCCCTGCTGCTCGAGCGCCAGACACATCGCATTGCGGATGTCCTGCAGCGAATCAACCGGCGGCACCGGGAAATAGCCGCCCTTGACCGGGGGGCGGTGAGCCATGTTTCCGCCTTCGAACTCCTTGCCGGTGGACCAGGGCGCTTCCTCGGACGAGATCTTGACGAAGCATCCGGACATGTCGATGCTCCAGGTCACGCCGTCAAAAATGAAGAACTCGGGCTCGGGCCCGAAATAAGCCGTATCGCCGATTCCGGTGGACTTGAGATAAGCCTCGGCGCGCTTGGCGATGGTCCGAGGATCGCGGTCGTAACCCTTGCCGTCGGTGGGTTCGATCACGTCGCAGGTAATGTTCAGCGTGGGTTCGTCGGAAAACGGATCGAGGCGAGCGGAGTCGGGGTCCGGCATGAGCAGCATGTCGGAGGCCTGGATGCCCTTCCACCCGGCGATCGAAGAGCCGTCAAACGCGTGGCCGTCCTCAAACTTTTCCGGACCAAAAGCGCGGACAGGGACGGAAACGTGCTGTTCCTTGCCGCGTGTGTCAGTGAACCGCAGGTCAACGAACTTCACGTCGTTATCTTTGAGCAATTTGAAAACATCGGCTGCCGCCATTTTCTTCTCCTGGTTTTGGGGTGTATTGCGTCGGAAATCGAGCGAATCACACGTTGAGCAGGAAGTGTGCCGACCAAAATTTCCGGAAAAATCATTAGTTCACAACTTGTTAACCGAGCTCCCCCGCAGGCACCCGCACCAATGAAGAGCGGAAAGGGGATTCGCGCTCGAAAATAGTGCACAACACCGCGCTTGGCAAGAGATTTTTGGCCATCCCGACCTTTCTGTTAGCCTTGTGCATATGCTCTTCAGAAGACCTTGGTAAAGGGCATGGATCAGGGCTAAGTGCCTATTGGAGAGACAATTGTGGCCAGTATTTCAGAAATTTTGAACAATGCTGCAGAACGCGGCAGAGAGATGAATTTGCCCTATAGCGGTGCACTGCTTCCGCTGGAGGCCTACGAACTCATGCAAAAAATGCCGGGGGCAAAACTGGTGGACGTGCGTACCCAGGCCGAGTGGGACTATGTCGGCCGGATTCCTGGCAGCGTCCAGATCGAGTGGCAAACCTACCCCGGATCGAAGCCAAACCCGAATTTTTTCAACGAGCTCCAGGCACAGACGGATAAGCAGGCGGTCGTGATGTTTTTATGTCGCAGCGGCGCGCGATCGCATGCCGCAGCAGCAGTCGCGGCCCAGGCGGGTTATTCGCAAAGTTACAACGTATTGCAGGGGTTCGAGGGCGACAAGGACGCGAGCGGCCACCGTAACTCCGTCGGTGGCTGGCGCGTGGCGGGGTTGCCCTGGGTGCAAAGCTGAGAAGTAGTGAATGGGAAATCGGGAATCGGGAATAGGAAATCACAATCATTTTTCTGGGCAGGGTGTCTAGGCATCACTATTCCCCATTCCCCGTTCCCTGTTCCCCGCAGTTCCGTCAGTTGACGGTCCAGTTTACCGCGCCGGTATACGCGGTCGCGAGCACCAGAATGCCGAAGCCGATCCGATACCACGCGAACACGGTGAAATCGTGCCGGCTGATGTAGCGCAACAACCAGCGCACGCACAAGAATGCCGAACCGAATGCCGCCGCCAATCCGATGCTGAAAATCCCGAGATCCTCCACGAAGAAAAGTTGCCGATTCCCGACCAGTTCGTAAGCCGACGCGGCGAACAAGACCGGGATCGCAAGAAAGAAGGAGAACTCGGTCGCCGCCTTGCGCGACAGTCCAAAGAACAGCCCGCCGATGATGGTCGAGCCGGCGCGGGACGTTCCCGGTATCAGCGCAAAGGCCTGTGCGATACCGACCTTGAGCGCATCGGTCCAGCGCATGTCCTCGACACTCTGGATTCTAATCACATGTTTGCGCCGTTCAGCCCAGAGGATGATCAGGCCGCCGACGATGAACGCGATTGCGACCGGCACCGGCTTGAACAGGCTTGCCTTGATCGCCCTGCCGAACAGCAAGCCGAGTACGGCAAGCGGAATAAAAGCGATCAGCAGATTCGCGGCGAAACGCTGCGCGCCGCGATCGTAAGGCAACTGCACGGCGACCGACCAGAGTTTGACGCGGTATTCCCAGACTACGGCGAGAATCGCGCCGCACTGGATCACGATCTCGAAGATCTTGCCCTTTTCACCGTTGACGCCGAGCAAGTCTCCGGCAAGGATCAGGTGGCCGGTGCTCGAGATCGGAAGGAATTCAGTCAGCCCCTCGACGATGCCGAGGATGAGCGCGGCGAGCGGTGTAGGCGCGTCCATGCGCGGATGTTAGCACGACGAGTTGGCGCCTCCGGCTCAATGAGTACCCGAAATCCTCGAGAGAAAATTCCCGATCTCGCGCCAGAACGAGGGGCTCGCGGACACGTCGTTGTGATCGGCGTTCGCGATCGACACCAGTCGTTTGTCGCCCTGCCACGCGGCATGCAGCCGGCGCGCATGCTCCGCGGGAATGATCGAGTCGCGCTCCGCCACTATGCAGAGCATGGGAACGTCGATGCGGGGTGCGAGATCGAGCGAATCGAAGCGATGCCGCAATAGCAGCGATACGGGCGCGAACGGGTAGTGGTGCTTGGCCACGCTTTCCATGCTGTCGAAGGGTGTTGCGAGGATCATGCCGGCCAATGGGCGCTCGGAAGCCAGCCGGACGGCAACACCGCTGCCCAGGCTGCGCCCGAATGCAACGATGCGGGAGTGCTCGACGTCGGATCGCGATCGCGTCCAGTCGTGGAGGCGGCGCGCGTCTGCAGCCATCGCCTTCTCGCCCGGACTGCCCTTGGACCAGCCGTAGCCACGGTAGTTAACGACCAGCCAGGCCCAGTTCTGCGGCCGCTCGCTCTCGTCCAGCAGCCAGGAGGCTTCTTCCGCGTTGCCGCCGAAATAAATGACCAGCGGAAACTTCCTGCCGGCAACGGCCGGAGGTTTGGAAAGGAAACCGTGCAGGCGCGTGCCGTCTTCCGCGACGAGGTTGACTTCCTCGACATTGGGAAAGCTCTGCAGTACCGAATCGCGCCTCCCCGGATCAAGCGGCTGCCTGAAGAAGATCAGGTGGTCCTGAACGAAGTACAGAAAGATCGACAATCCGACGAACACGCCGGCCACAATCGTTAGCACCGACGCGGCCACGCTCTTGACGTTCAACGGGTTGGGCTCAGGCGCGACGATAAATCTCGGCGCCGGCACTGACGAATTCGGCCGCCTTCTCCTTCATCCCCTTTTGCAGGGCCTCGGATTCGGACACGCCCTGGCTGGCGGCGTAGTCGCGCACGTCCTGGGTGATCTTCATCGAGCAGAAGTGCGGGCCGCACATCGAACAGAAGTGCGCGAGCTTGGCGCCTTCCTGAGGCAGCGTCTCGTCGTGAAACTGCTTGGCTTTGTCCGGATCGAGCCCGAGGTTGAACTGGTCGTCCCAGCGGAACTCGAAGCGGGCCTTGGACAATGCGTTGTCGCGGATCTGTGCGCCCGGGTGGCCTTTGGCCAGGTCTGCCGCGTGCGCGGCGATCTTGTAAGCGATGATGCCGTCCTTGACGTCGTCCTTGTCCGGCAATCCGAGATGCTCCTTGGGCGTGACGTAGCACAGCATCGCGGTGCCGTACCAGCCGATCATCGCCGCGCCGATCGCCGACGTGATGTGATCGTAACCGGGAGCGATGTCTGTGGTAAGCGGTCCCAGAGTGTAGAACGGCGCCTCGTGGCACTGCTTCAACTGCAGGTCCATGTTCTCCTTGATCAGGTGCATAGGCACGTGGCCGGGGCCCTCGATCATGACCTGCACGTCGTGTTTCCAGGCGATCTGGGTAAGTTCGCCCAGCGTCATCAGTTCGGCGAGCTGTGCTTCGTCGTTGGCGTCGTAGATCGAGCCTGGGCGCAGCCCGTCTCCAAGCGAGAAGGACACGTCGTAGGCCTTCATGATCTCGCAAATATCCTCGAACCGGGTATAGAGGAAATTCTCCTGGTGATGCGCGAGGCACCACTTGGCGAGGATCGATCCCCCGCGCGAGACGATACCGGTCATGCGCTTCGCGGTCAGCGGGACGTAGGCAAGCCGCACGCCGGCATGGATGGTGAAGTAGTCCACGCCCTGTTCGGCCTGCTCGATGAGCGTGTCGCGGAAGATCTCCCAGGTCAGCTCCTCGGCCTTGCCGTCCACTTTCTCCAGCGCCTGGTAGATCGGCACGGTGCCGATCGGGACCGGCGCGTTGCGGATGATCCACTCGCGTGTTTCGTGGATATGCTTGCCGGTGGAGAGATCCATCACCGTGTCGCCGCCCCAGCGGATCGCCCAGGTCATCTTCTCGACTTCTTCCTGGATGCTGGACCCGAGTGCCGAGTTGCCGATATTGGCGTTGATCTTCACCAGGAAATTGCGGCCGATGATCATCGGCTCGGATTCCGGATGATTGATGTTTGCGGGGATGATCGCGCGCCCACGCGCCACCTCGTCGCGCACGAACTCCGGCGTGATCAGTTTCGGAAGCGCGGCGCCGAAGGACTCTCCCGGATGCTGCCGCGTGATCAGATCGGAAAGCTGGTCGCGGCGCTGGTTCTCACGAATGGCGATGAACTCCATTTCGGGCGTGACGATGCCGCGGCGAGCGTAGTGCATCTGGGTCACGTTCATCCCGGACTTCGCGCGTCGAGGTGCTCGCTTCAGGTTGAAGCGCATCTGCGCCAGTGCCGGATCCTGCAGGCGCAAGCGCCCGAAAATCGATGACGGTCCGGCCAGTGTTTCGGTGTCGCAGCGCTCAGCGATCCATTCTTCCCTGAGCGGCCGCAGGCCGTTGCGGATGTCGATGGCGGCGCCGGGGTCGGTATAGGGTCCGGAGGTGTCGTAGACGAAGATCGGAGGGTTGTGCTCGGCGCCGAAACTTGCCGGCGTGTCGCTCTGGCTGATCTCGCGCATCGGCACGCGAATGTCCGTGCGCGAGCCCGGCACGTACACCTTGCGTGAACTCGGCAAAGGCTTGATCGCGGCCTCATCGACGTGGGCCGTGGCGTTCAGAAACTTGGGATTCGCAATCATGGCGCGCTCCACAAAACTGGCAAGGTAAAGGAAGCGCGAGGAATAAAGCTCGGGGCGCTTCCCTGCATCGGCATTACCCGTACAGGTCCGAAGGGTTTTTCTCACCAACCGGCCACTCGTTTTCGCATCAACGTTGCTCGACGCGTCTGCGAAAACGAATGGTCGGGAGGACCCCCAACGCAATGCTGACGCTAATTGAATTGTGTGATAATTGCAAGCCTTCAAAAAACTTCGCAGCACGAGCAGCAGTCATGAATCTGGAACAAGCGCGCTTGAACATGGTCGAGAGTCAGATCCGTCCGTGGGAAGTGCTGGATCAGACCGTTCTGGATCTGCTGTTGACGATCAAGCGCGAAGAGTTCGTGCCCGAGAAGTACCGCGCGCTGGCTTTTGCCGACATGGAAATCCCGCTGGGTCACGGTGAAGTCATGCTCGCGCCCAAGGTTGAAGCGCGCATGCTTCAAGAGTTGGACGTCCGCAAGACCGACAAGATCCTCGAAGTAGGAACCGGCAGCGGCTATGTCACCGCGTTACTGTCGAAACTCAGCGGCCAGGTCGTGAGCGTGGAAAGACTTTCCGAGTTCAGCCAGCCCGCCGCGCGCAAACTTGCGGGGCATGGAATCATGAATGCGCAACTTATCATCGGTGACGCCGCCGAAGGCTGGCCGGCGCTGGCGCCTTACGACGCCATTTTGCTGACAGGTTCGGTACCGGTGTTGCCGGAGTCTTTCCTGCGCCAGCTTGCCGTCGGCGGTCGCCTGCTAGCGGTCGTTGGAGAGGAACCGGTGATGACGGCAACGCTCATCAACAGGGTGGCTGCCGGAGCATTCAACTCGGTGGGCCTGTTCGAAACCTGCATCCCGCCGCTCAGGAACGTCAAGCAGCCGGAACGCTTCGTGTTCTGAAGTTCGCCTGCGGTCGAGCAGCCTCGGACCACCGATTAAGAACCAATCCGGCACTGCGCCAATGCGGAAGCCGGCAAACCAGAAAAACAGGGAATTCGGAACATGAAGACATTCACGTCCACGTTGCTGACACTGGTGCTGGGCGTTGCAGCGGGTCAGAACACGTTCGGCGCCGACCTGCTGGCAGTGTACCGGGAGGCCTCGCTGCAGGACGCGGTGTACGCCGCGGCCAAGGCCCAGTACATCGCCGCCCAGGAGCGCCTGCCGCAGGGCCGGGCGCTGTTACTGCCCAACGTCAACTTCGGTGCCGGGGCCAACTACAACAGC
>DASYUW010000152.1:0-3064 GCA_036000845.1 Burkholderiales bacterium | reverse complement strand
GTGCTCTTCGAATCGATTTTCGACGGCGGCGTGCTGGTACCCAGCGAAGATCTGGTGGCGGCACTGATTGCCGGCGTGCTGGTTGCGGGTCTGGCGGTTTTTTTTCAGAAGACGCGCATCGGCCGGGCGTTGCGAGCCGTTGCCGACGACCACCAGGCTGCCCAGTCGATAGGCATTCCGCTTAACTATATCTGGGTGATCGTCTGGACGGTGGCCGGCTTGGTCGCGCTGGTGGCCGGCATAGTGTGGGGTTCCAAACTCGGCGTGCAGTTTTCGCTTTCCTTGGTGGCACTGAAAGCGTTGCCGGTCCTGATCCTTGGAGGGTTCGAATCGGTTCTTGGCGCGATCATCGGCGGATTGATCATCGGCGCGGGGGAGAAACTCTCCGAGGTCTATCTGGGACCGCTGGTCGGCGGCGGAATCGAAAACTGGTTTGCCTACGTCCTGGCACTGCTGTTCCTGCTGGTGCGTCCCGAGGGGCTGTTTGGAGAGAAACACATCGACCGCGTGTAAGGAAAAACGATGAACCGCACGCCATGCTCACCCCCGCCTTCTCCACTGACGTGGAGAGGGAGTCGAACCGATGCACGTCCTGGCACTTCGGTATCTCATCACCCTCTCCGCCTTCGGGGGAGAGGGCTGGGATGAGGTGGAGGGTTTAGATGTTTTATCGCGAAGCGGGACAATTCAAGACTTCATACGCCGCCGACCAGGCGGCGTTCCCGATCGCCCAGGATCGCGTATTCATCGCGATCTGGCTCGCCGTTGGCTTCATCCTGGTGCCGCTGCTTTCGAGCGAGTACCTGTTCCGGGCCATATTCATTCCGTTCCTGATCATGGCGCTCGCCGCACTTGGACTGAATCTTCTGGTCGGCTACTGCGGACAACTTTCGCTCGGCACAGGCGGGTTCATGGCAGTGGGTGCCTATGCCGCCTACAACCTGTGCGTGCGCATTCCGGGCCTGAATTCTCTGGTGGCATTTCTGCTGGCGGGCGGCGTGGCGACCCTCGTAGGATTCGCATTCGGCATTCCGAGCTTGCGCCTAAAGGGTTACTACCTTGCGGTAGCCACCCTCGCTTCGCAATTCCTTCTCGACTGGGTATTCAGCAGGGTGGCCTGGCTGACCAATTACACCCCTTCGGGTTCGATCACCGCACCCCCGGTGACGCTGTTCGGTCTTGCCTTCGAAACACCGGTGAAGAAGTACCTGCTGTGCCTGACGATCCTGGTGCTGTTTGCAGTGGTCGCCAAGAACATCGTGCGCGGTCGCATTGGACGCGCTTGGATGGCCACGCGCGACATGGACGTCGCCGCCGAAATCATCGGCATCCGTCCGATGTACGCAAAACTTTCGGCGTTCGCCGTGAGTTCTTTCTTTATCGGTGTCGCGGGCGCGTTATGGGCTTTCGTGCACCTCGGCTCGTGGGAGCCGCTCGCCTTCGACATCAACCGGTCGTTCAGCATCCTGTTCATGGTCATCATCGGCGGACTGGGTTCGATTCTGGGCAGCCTGCTCGGCGCAGCCTTCATCACGGTGCTGCCGCTGTTCCTCAATCAGATGCCGCAATGGTTCGGCATTTCGATCTCGACTGCGATGATTTCGCACTTGGAAGTGATGATTTTTGGCGCTTTGATCGTATTCTTTCTGATCGTTGAACCGCTGGGATTGGCCCGCCTGTGGCGTATTGGAAAAGAAAAGTTGCGTTTGTGGCCATTCCCCTACTAACTTGTCCGGGATGCGGCCCCCAGTCGGCCGCGATACCATACCGAGAGGAGGCAACACCATGAAGCAGAATTTAAGTCTCCGGGCCATTTTGCTGGCAGTCGCGACTGTAGCCGCACTAGCGGCCGCTGCCGGAGCATTCGCCCAGGCGAACGAGCAGTTCATCCCGTCCCTCGTCTATCGAAGCGGCCCCTACGCTCCCAACGGTGTCCCGTTTGCGAACGGTTTGGCGGACTACCTGAACCTGGTCAATGAACGCGACGGCGGAATCAACGGGGTCAAGATCGTGTTCGAGGAATGCGAAACCGGTTACGCCACCGACCGCGGCGTGGAATGCTACGAGCGCCTGAAGGGCAAAGGGCCCACCGGCGCCGCTGTCTTCAACCCGCTCTCCACCGGCATCACCTACGCGCTCACCGAGAAAACCTACACGGACAAGATTCCGCTGATCACCATGGGCTACGGGCGGTCCGAGTCTGTCGACGGCAGGGTATTCCCGTGGAATTTCCCGCTGCTCGGGACTTATTGGACTGCCGCAGACATCATCATCCAGTACATCGGCAATCTCAATGGCGGACTGGACAAGCTCAAGGGGAAAAAAATCGCGTTGGTCTACCACGACTCACCGTATGGCAAGGAACCGATACCGCTGCTTAACGAGCGCGCCAAGCGCCACGGCTTCGAGCTGCTCACTATCCCGGTCACTCACCCGGGCGTGGAGCAAAAAGCGGCGTGGCTGCAGATCCGGCAGAACCGGCCTGATTACGTGTTGCTTTGGGGTTGGGGTGTGATGAACTCGACTGCGATCAAGGAAGCGGTCGCGGTAAATTATCCGCGCGACCACATGATCGGCGTGTGGTGGGCCGGCGCAGAGCAGGACGTCCTGCCTGCGGGCGCGGACGCGAAGGGCTACAACTCCATCGCCCTGCAGCACTCCGCGGGTCAGGCGGCCGTGCACGCTGACATTCTCAAGCACGTGTATGGCAAAGGCAAAGGCGCGGGGCCGAAACAGGACGTGGGTCAAGTGCTCTACAACCGCGGTATGGTCAATGCCATGCTGGTCGTTGAATCTATTCGCACCGCCCAGGGCAAGTTCGGCAAGAAGCCGCTGACCGGTGAGCAGGTACGTTGGGGCATCGAGAACCTCAACCTGGATCAAAATCGCATCAAGCAGCTCGGCTTCGCCGGGATCCTGCAGCCGCTCAAGGTGTCGTGCAATGACCACGAGGGTGTGCGCCATGGGCGCATCCACCAGTGGGACGGCAAGAACTGGAATTTCGTCTCTGATTGGATCGAGGGCGACAACAGCCTGCTGCGCCCGATGGTCGAGGAAGCGGCCA
>DASYUW010000151.1:0-8255 GCA_036000845.1 Burkholderiales bacterium | reverse complement strand
AACTTGCTGGTACAGATTGCGCGCCAGCGCCAGATTGCCTTGCTGCAACGCCTCGTAGGCCTGCATCAGGGTCGGGTCCACCGGCACCAGCGTGGCAGGCTGGCGGCGCACGGATATGCCCTTGGCTTCATTGGTCTTGATCACCACGGTCTCAACCGGCGGATCGGTCAAGGAGACGATCGCCGTTTCGGCCGCGACCGTTGCCTCCGCCGTCTTGGCGGTACGCCGTGGTCGCTTCGTTGCCGCCCGCGCAGGTTGCGTTGCCGCCGCCCGCGCCTGCACCGCCGTCTTTGAATCGTCGAACATTGTTGGTGCGGAACCGGCGCTCAACGCCGCCGTTGTTGCCGTATCAGCAGGTATCCCGGAGATTTTTGCCGCCGTATCCGTCGGGCTGGCAGGCGGGGCGGGCGCAGCAGCCGGCGCCGGTGTCAAGGCGAGTGGTGCTGTCATCGGCGCCGGCGTTGAGCGCAGCAGCCCCGGGTTGGAAACCTGGATGTAGACGTAGCCGCCGTAAATGATCGCGACCAGTACCGCCGCCCCGAGAAAAACGATCATGTAGTGATCGCGCGCATAGCCGATCGGATCGAATGCCGGCAAGCGGCTCGCCTGCACCACCGTGGCTGCCTGCGCCGGAGTCGGTGAATGGCTCGGCATCTCGTCACGCAGCATCGGCTCGGACGCTATCGGCTCGAGCGCAAGCTGGTCCCCCGCAGAGGGCTCGGAACCCGGCTCACTCTCGCCTTCTTCGCGGCTCTTGGCGGCTTTTTGCAGGGCCTGGAGCAGGAGGCTCATGGGTTCTTGCCGGTCTTGTCCAGGACCGGGAGAAAACGCTGGAAGAACTTCAATTCGTCGCTGTCCAGGGACGGATTGCTGATCACCGTCGGCTTGAGGAAGATCACCAGCTCGGTCTTGCTCACCGCTTCGTCGCGGAAACTGAACACGTCGCTCGCCGGCGAGGGCAGCCGCCCCAGGCCGGGCACGGCGTCGCGGTCGCGGCGCACGTCATCCTGCATCAGACCGCCCAGAATGATGGTCTGGCCGCTGCCGGCCTGCAGGACCGACTCCATTTCACGTACCTGAACTTCCGGAACCGGGCTTGTGATCGACGGGATAGTGCAGCCACCGACGGGTACCGGGATACCGCACGGATTGGCCAGCGCCGGATTGGGATCGTTGACGAAACGCAGCACGCGCGAGATGGTCGGCCGCACCGTCAGATTCACCGTTCCGGAATCGGTGACCTGCGGCAGCACGCTCATCACCAGTCCTACCGGAACCGTCTTCGCGGTTGTGGTGAACGTGGTGGTGGAGGTGGTCTGGTTAGTGTTGGTTTGCGCCTCGATATTGAAGTAGACGACGTTGTCCACCACTTTAAGCAGCGCAGTCTGGTTGTTGAGCGCCATAAGCTTCGGGCTCGACAGCACTCTGGTGTTGCCGAACTGCTCGAGCAAGCGGACCGTTGCGCTGACATTGCCTACGCTGGAGTTCGGATTGGTGTAACCGATGGTCAGGCCGCTCGTCGGCAGTCCGCCGGTCAATGCCTGCGTGAAGTTAGCGCCTTGGCCGATCGAGGTAGCCAGCCGGCTCCAGTCCACCCCGGCCTGATAGTTGTTGGAGAGCTTCACCTCGACGATGGTGGCTTCTATCAGTACTTGCCGCTGCGATGCGGAGCTGACGCTGTCCAGATACTGCTGAACCAGCGCGTGCTGCTTTTCATTGCCGAGCACGGTGACCGTGCCGGTGACGGAGTTGACTACGATCTCGTTCTTGGTATCAGAAGGCACGCTGGGGCTTTGCCCGAACGCGGTGCTGAACAGCGCGGCGGCATTGGGACCGGCGCGGGACACCGCCTCCGCCTGGGCGATACGTTCCTCGCGCGCAGCGGCCTCCGCTTCCGCGCGCTCGGCGCGCTGATCCGCATTCTGGGTCAATGCCTTGGTGGCCGACAGGATGGCCTCGATGTTCTGCCGCAGGACGTCCCAGAAATTGTTGATGGATTTGGTATCCACCTTGGTGTTCGAGGCGCCGCCCGCGCCTTGTGCGCCGCCCGCGCCTTGTCCACCGCCCGACTGGCCACCACCGCCAACCTGCGAGCCGCTGATCTCGCCGCTCACACCTATACTGGAGACAGTGTCGCGGCTCATGTTTACGTAATTGATCCGGTAGGTCTTGAAGTAGGGCGTGTCCGGCACCACGATGATGGTCCGGCCTTCGGTGCGGTAGCGCAGGTTGGTCTGCTGGCCGATGCGTTCCAGGATGGCCGGCAGGGTTTCATCGATCGCATTCAGTGTCACCAGCCCCTGGATGCCCGGGTGCACGTCGATGTTCTGCTTGGTGTCGCGTGACAGCGCGAACAGCAGCTCCTTGACCGGAACCTCCTGCACCACCACGCTGTAGGTAGGAACCTTGACCTGCGGCTTGGGCGGGGGCACGAATTCGCTTACCGTGACCGGTGGCAGGATCTTCTCGTTGGCGGCCTTGGGCGGGAATTGCTCGGTGTTGATGTGACCCTGCGACGGCCGAACGGTGGGCTTGTAAGTGCAGCCCCCAACGGCCATCGCGACAACGATCAGTGCCAGCGTCGAAAAGCCGCGGGTCGGCATCATGTGACGGCGCGCGGCATCACCGCGCCACTGCTGCGTCGCCACGTCGCGCATAGCGCCTTGCCCCCCAATGACCCATTCTCAGCTCTCGAAGAAGTATTCCGTGTCTTTTACGCAGCCGTTGCTGAAGCGGTTTCAGTGCCGCTCAGGCTGCTATGACCTGTGCTTGGCGATCTCCGAACGCACGCCCTGGATGGTGCGGTAATACGGGCGATTTGTTTTCAATTCTTCCGGCAGACTTTGCAGCATCCGATTGACCTCCGCCCAGTTGGTGAAATTTCCGTATAGGACGGTCAAGGAAGGACGCTGATTCGCCATGGTACGGTACACATAAACCTTTTCAATTTCAAGATATTTACCGATCGTTTTGAAATATTCTCTTAGGAGTTCCGGGTCGTTGGTACCCAGCAGTTGAATGCTGTACACGGTGCCATTCTGTTCCGCCAGCCACTGCTCGGTTGCACGCAAGCGCTGTTCCAAGACATCGCCTGCGGCGGAATCCCAGCCGCCTGCTGCGAAGTCCGCTTCCGCAAGTCCCGGTTGAGGTGTTGGCGGCGAAGCCGCAGCGGACTGGTTGCCTGTCACGGCGGGGCTGCCTTGCCCAGAGAAGGGCGCAGCCGCGGCAATGCTTTCAGGCGCCCGTGCCGCCCTGGACCGGGATTCAGCTGTTGGCCCGACCGCGGTGGCACTTCTTTCACTACCAGGCGTGGCGGCCGCGATTGCCGGGTCCGGCGCCTGGCTTGCCGGCGCGGCAACGCCTGTCGCCGCCGCGTTTGCCTGCGTCGAGGCTATCGGCGCCGAAACCGGTTCCGCGGGAACGAGCAACGTCTGGTAGGCGGCAAATACGGTTACGCCGATTACTCCGCCAATCGCTAGGCCGCCAAGCCCATAGGCGAAAGGTCTAGGGCTGCGCGCCCGAGGCAGGTCGCTGAACTCACTGTCGCGCACCGCCGCCCTGACGTGTCTCAAGGTTACGTTGTGCGTGCCTTCGGCAAAAGCCGCCAGCAGTGCTTTGTCGGCAACCAGATTGATGCGGCGGGTGAGTCCGCCGCTTGCTCGGGTCAGGTAAGTGATCACTCTCCGGCTGAATAGGTCCGGCCCGTGATAGCCGGCCGCCTGCAGGCGAAAAGTCAGATAGGCCTTGACGTCCTGCTGGTCGAGGGGGAACAGCGTGAAGCTGTGAGTGATGCGTTCGCGTAGTTGCCGTATTTGCGGCTGGCGCAAGTTTTCGTCCAATTCGGGCTGGCCGAACAGCACGATTTGCAGCAGCTTGTGCTGCTGGGTCTCGAGGTTGGAAAGCAGCCGGACCTCTTCCAGGGTCGGGATCAGCATCCCCTGAGACTCTTCCACGAACACCACCACCTGGCGCTGCTTGCCGTGGCGCTCGAGCAGGTAGGCGTTGAGCGCGTGCATCACCTCGAGGCGGCCGGCGTCCTTGGCGATCGGCAACTGCAACTCGAATGCGATCGCGTGCAGGATTTCCTCCGGCGACACGCTCGGATTGGCCAGATACACGGTTTCGACGTTCCCCGGAAGCCGGGTTTGCAGAACGCGGCACAGCATGGTCTTGCCGCTGCCCACTTCACCGGTCACCTTGATGATCCCTTCGCCGTTAGAAATTGCGTAGATCAGCGCCTCGAGAATCGCTCCGCGATTGCCGCCCTCGAAAAAGACATCGGTGTCCGGGGTGATCCTGAAAGGCGCCTGATTCAGCCCGAAAAACGCGTAGTACATCTACTGTCCCTCCTCCCCAGCGGCGGCATAGCTCTGCATGCGGCTGTACAACGTGGTGCGATGAATGCCGAGCAGCTTCGCCGCCTGGCTCAGATTTCCTCGGGTGATGTCGAGTGCGGCCTCGACGTAGCTCTTTTCCAGTTCCCTGAGCGCATCGTCGAGATTGAAGTTCTTGTGCACCTGCAGGTGCTTTCGCGCCGCCTCCACCGTGGACTTGAAGTCCTGCGCCTGTGCCATGCCGGGTTGCGTGGCGGCCGGCTCCTCCCAGTCGAATTCCGCCAGCAACTGTTCGCTATTGAGCGTCTGGCCGGCGTATTTTGTTGTCAGACGGATGACGATATTGCGTAGTTCGCGGACATTGCCCGGGAATCCGTATTGCATCCACAGGTCCATCGACATGGGGTCCAGATTGAAAGGCTGCATCCCGCTCTGGCGCGCGTAAATCGCCGAGTAATGCTCCAGCAGCCTGAGCTTGTCCTCGTTTAGTTCGCGCAACGGCGGCACGACAATCGAGAACACCGACAGGCGGTGATAGAGGTCGGCGCGGAAACGCCCGCCACGCACCTCCTGGCGCAGGTCGCGATTGGTGGCGGTGATGACCCGCGCGTTGGACGTCCTGCTTTGGGTTTCGCCGACGCGCTGGAACTCGCCGTTTTCCAGGACTCTCAGCAGCTTGGCCTGGAGCTCCAGCGGCAACTCGCCGATCTCGTCCAGAAACAGCGTGCCCTCGTGGGCATCTTCGAAATAACCGGATCGCGATGACGTGGCGCCGGTGAACGCGCCCTTTACATAGCCGAACAGCGTCGGTTCGACCAGTGTTGGAGAAATTGCCGCACAGTTGAGTGCAAGATAGGGTTTGGCGGCGCGCGGACTCTGCCGGTGCAGCGACTGCGCCACCAGCTCCTTGCCGCTGCCGGACTCGCCTTCGATCAACACCGGGAAAGGTGCCGGAGCGTACTGCAGGATCTGCTGATGCAGTTTCCTGATGGCAAAACCGCTGCCGACGATGCCGGTGTCGAGATCCGCGGAGCTCTGCTCCACCTCGGCGATCCGGTGAGCCTTGGCGAGCATGGCCTTGAGGACTTCTGGTTCGCAGGGCTTCGCTATGAACTCGACGGCACCGAGGGTGCGGGCGTAACGGGCATTGCCTTCGTCGTTTTGACCCGACAGCACCAGAATCTTGATCGACGGCGAGTAAGCGAGCAGTTCGGTGATCAGGCGGAAGCCTTCATCCGGGCGGTGCGGGGTCGGCGGCAGTCCCAGATCGACGAGCGCCAGCGTCGGCGGCGCATCGAGTTGGTGCAACAGACTTTTCACCTGCGATCGCGAAGCCGCGACGTGCACGCTGTAGTCCTTGCCCAACACGAAGTTGAGCGTGTCGGTGATGAGCGGATCGTCGTCGACGATCAGCAGTTCGGGTTTGCTCGCTGTCTGGGCGTCCATATTGCCGACGGGCACGGCAGGATCCTGTTCATTCGCTTGATTGTGCCAGAAAAGTTAGACAGCTCATAGAGTTAGCCATATCAGGTCACTGGATGCAGGCCAGATAGGCCTGCTCCAGCGTGGCGGCATTGAAACGGGTACGCAGCTCCAAGGGCGTGCCGGAGAAACGCAGTTGTCCCTCATGCAATACCGCCATCCGGTCGCACAGTTCATCGACGTCGGCGAGCGCATGCGAGGTGAAGAACACGGTGCGGCCGGCTGCGCGCGCCGCCTGCAGCCGGTCTTTCAGTGACGCGCGGGCCTTCGGGTCCAGCCCGCTGGTCGGTTCGTCCAGCACCAGCAACTCGCGATTCGACAGCAGGCAAGCGGCGAGTCCGAGCTTTTGCGTCATCCCTTTGGAGAACGTGCGCACCGGCTTGCGCATCGCCGACTCGGCGAGATCGAGTTCGGCAAGCATGCGCCGCACTTGCGCCGGCTCGTAGCCGCATGAATAGAGCTTCATCATGTAGCGCAGGAAATCCTCCCCGGTCAGGTAGTAGGGAGGCACGAACCGCTCCGGCAGAAACGCCAGCCGTGCGCGGGCGTGGGTATCCTGGCTCGGCAAACCGAAAATGCGGATGTCCCCGGCGTCGAATTCGCAGAAGTCCAGCAGGCACTTGATGAGCGTGGTCTTGCCCGCGCCGTTCATTCCGACCAGTCCGAAAGTCCGGCCGGCGGGGATGTCGAGTTCGAGCCCGTGCAAGACTGCCGTGTCCGTGTAAGACTTGCTCAGCCCCCGAAAGCTGATCGCGGAGGAATCCCCCGCCTCATGCGTCGTCATGGTAGTGAACCGAACTTCTAGCAGTTCGCAAAAGTGCACGCAATCGACGCAACATGCAAGCATTCTGCGGCGTGCACCGCTCTCCGTTACAATGCTCGCCAGTTTCGATCCCGGACACCATGGCGCATTCCGATAACCTCGTAGAAATAAGCGGCCTGAATTTCTGGTACGACAAGCGCCGCCCGATCCTGAGCGGGATCGACATGGCCATCCCGCGCGGGAAGGTGGTGTCGATCATGGGCATCAGCGGTTCCGGCAAGACCACGCTGCTGCGTCTGATCGGCGGCGCGCTGAAACCGCGCCAGGGCCAGGTCAAGGTGGCGGGCAAAGTGATCCACCAACTGGACCGCGACGGCCTCTACCAGATGCGCCGCCGCATGGGCATGCTGTTCCAGTTCGGCGCGCTGTTCACCGACCTGTCGGTTTTCGATAACGTCGCGTTCCAGATGCGCGAGCATACCGATCTGCCGGAAGCGATGATTCGCGACATGGTGCTGATGAAGCTGCACGCCGTGGGTTTGCGTGGCGCGCACCGGCTGTTGCCTTCGGAACTGTCCGGCGGCATGGCGCGGCGCGTGGCGCTGGCACGCGCAATCGCGCTCGACCCGATGCTGATCATGTACGACGAACCCTTCGCGGGACTCGATCCGATTTCGCTGGGCGTCATTGGCAATCTCATCCGGCGGCTCAACGATGCGCTTGGCGCGACCTCGATCGTGGTGACCCACGATGTGCAGGAATCGCTGAAAATGGTCGATTACGTTTACTACCTTTCCGAAGGCGTGATCGTGGCCAAGGGCACCCCGAAGGAGATGCAGGCATCGGCGGAGCCCCTGGTCCATCAGTTTGTATACGGCGAACCCGACGGACCGGTGCCGTTTCAATACCCGAGCGCGGAATACCGCGACGATCTGACGCTCAACCGATAGCATGTTCAATCGTTCTGTCATCATCAACGTCAGGACCATCGGCTATCACACGGTCAATAACCTGTGGCGGCTCGGTTACGCCAGCCGTTTTTTCGCGTTGATACTGCTGCAGTCCGGAACCAGTTTCCGCCGTGTGCGCCTGATCATCCGCGAGCTTTACTTCACCGGCGTGCTGTCGCTGATCATCGTTCTGGTGTCGGGCCTTTTCGTCGGTATGGTGCTCGGGCTGCAGGGCTACCAGA
Organism: Burkholderiales bacterium; assembly: GCA_036000845.1. GTDB lineage: Bacteria > Pseudomonadota > Gammaproteobacteria > Burkholderiales > JACQAP01 > JACQAP01. Next base: position 484 of record DASYUW010000151.1, on the reverse strand, counting down.
CGCTGCAGACCTACGGCTCCGAGTCTGCGCTCGGCGTTCTGGTCGCGCTGTCGCTGGTGCGCGAGCTGGGTCCGGTGGTCTCGGCGCTTTTGTTTGCCAGCCGCGCCGGTTCGGCCATGACCGCCGAGATCGGTCTGATGAAGGCCACGGAGCAGCTCTCCGCGATGGAAATGATGGCGGTGGATCCGATCGCCCGCGTGGTGGCGCCGCGCTTCTGGGCCGGGGTGATCTCGATGCCGTTGCTGGCCGCCATGTTCAGCGCCATGGGCGTATTCGGGGGTTACCTGGTTGGGGTGGTGTTGATCGGCGTTGACGAAGGCTCGTTCTGGTCGCAGATGCAAAGCGCGGTTGATTTCCGCGAGGACATCGTCAACGGCGTGATCAAGAGTTTCGTGTTCGGTGTCGCCGTGACCTGGATCGCGCTGTTCGAGGGTTACGATGCCCCGCCGACCGCGGAAGGCGTGTCGGGTGCAACCACGCGTAC
>DASYUW010000150.1:0-10570 GCA_036000845.1 Burkholderiales bacterium | reverse complement strand
AACCGTGGGCCTTCTGTTCGGCCGCATGCAGCGCTACGTGTCCGAGGTCAAGGCGGACATCAACCGTGAAATCGAACTCGACGAGCTGCGCAAGCTGCAGTCCACGATGCAGGACGCGGCGCGCTCCATCGAACAGTCGGTCACGTCGCAGGTCAGCTTCATCGAATCCGAAGTCAAGCAGGCCGGGACGGAAGTCCAGAAGCAAGTGGAATCCGCTGTTGCTCCGATTTCCGGGATTCAGTTGATGCCGACCACCACGCCGGTGAGCGGCAGCGAATCGCCTGCTGCCGAAGAACCGGCGTACAGAGCAACTGTGCCCGAAGAGCCGGAACCGCAGCTCGAACTGGGACTGGACAAGCCCGCCCCGGACGACAAGCGCGCCTAATTCGGCGGCGCGCGCCGTACCTCCCTTCACCAAGGCAAACCAGCGGTCCACGATGATCGAGCCCGATTCCTTCATGTCGCACCTGGTCGAGCTCAGGGACCGGCTGTTGCGGTGCGTGATTGCACTCGTGCTGGTGTTCATTTGCCTGTTTCCGTGGGCGCGCGACCTCTATTCCGTGCTTGCCAAGCCCTTGCTTGCGTCTTTGCCTGCGGGCGGGCAGCTGATCGCAACGGAAGTCACCGCGCCCTTTTTTGTCCCGATCAAGGTGACCATGATGGCCGCGCTGGTGATCGCGCTTCCCTACCTGCTCTATCAGATCTGGGCTTTCGTGGCGCCTGGGCTGTACGCGCACGAAAAAAAACTGGTGATGCCTTTGGTCATTACCAGCACGGTGCTGTTTTTGTGCGGGATGGCATTTGCGTACTTTCTGGTGTTTCCGATCGTATTCCACTTCATCATCTCGGTCGCGCCTGAAGGTGTGGCGGTGATGACCGACATCGGCAAGTACTTGGACTTCGTCCTCACCCTGTTTGTGGCCTTCGGTGTGACCTTCGAAGTGCCGGTGGCAGTGGTGATCCTGGTGCGGATGGGGATGGTAAGTGTCGCGAAATTGCGGGAGATCCGGCCCTACGTCATTGTCGGTGCATTCGTCATCGGCGCGATTTTCACGCCGCCCGACGTGGTGTCGCAGGTCATGCTTGCCGTGCCCTTGTGGGTCCTGTACGAGCTCGGGATTTTAGTCGCGCAGTGGGCCGGGAAGTCGGCTGCCGCTGAAAGCACATCCGACCCGGCAGCCTGACCGGTCGCGGAGATACAGGAAAATTATTCGAGTTCGCCGCGGCGGCTGGGCTTCGGCCGCTTGCCGACGTTAACTTCGATCAGCATCTCGGCGCGGTTGCGAAGGATTTTCAGCGTCGCCTGCTTTCCCGGTTGGAGGGCGGCGATCAGGTTGAGCATGGTTGTCGAGTCGACGACCGGGTTTGATTCCACAGCGACCAGAATGTCTCCTGGCTTCACGCCGGCGCGATCAGCCGGCCCGCCGCGCAGCACGCCGGCGATGAGGGTGCCCTGGGTACCCGAAAGTCGGAACGACTCCGCCAGCTCCGCCGAAATATCCTGCACCTCGACGCCGATCCAGCCGCGCGTCACCGACCCGGTTCCGACGATTTGCTGCATGACCTGTTTGGCGAGATCCGCCGGAATGGCGAAGCCGATCCCTAGCGAACCGCCGCTACGCGAGTAGATCGCGCTGTTGATGCCGACCAGGTTGCCCGCCGAATCGACCAGCGCGCCGCCTGAGTTGCCGGGATTGATTGCAGCATCGGTCTGAATGAAATTCTCGAACGTGCTGATGCCCAGGTGACTGCGGCCGAGCGCGCTGACGATGCCCATGGTCACCGTCTGGCCGACACCGAACGGGTTGCCGATCGCAAGCACCATGTCGCCAACCGAAAGCTTTTGAGGATTGCCGAAGGTGACTGCGGGAAGGTCGGCAATGTCGACTTTGAGCACCGCAAGGTCGGTTTCGGGATCGGTGCCGACGATTCGGGCCGGCGCCTTGCGGCCGTCAGCCAGCGCCAACTCGATCTCGTCTGCCGCCTCGATCACGTGATGATTGGTCAGAATGTAGCCTTCGGGGCCGACGATCACGCCGGAACCGAGACTGGAACTGTGCTGGGTGTCGCCGTCCAGTTGGTCGCCGAAGAAGCGCCGGAATAACGGATCATCCATAAACGGGTGCCGCGGAACCTTCACGTCCTTGCTGGTGAAAATATTCACCACGGAGGGCATGGCTTTTTTCGCTGCAGAACTGAGCGAATTCATGCTGGCGCGATTCCCTGGCCCGTCTGCCGCCTCGCGGACGGTGACAATGCCGCCGTTGCGGGCACTCCACGAGACCAGATCGGGCCGCAAGGTGACGACGACGAACAATGCCGCCAGGCTGATGGTCACTGCCTGGGAAAATATGAGCCAAAACTTGCGCATGAAAGCAAACCTGGGACGTGGGGGAACGCAACGGCGGGCGTGGGTGTCCACGCATTATTCACCAAATGGTCTTGTCATAGAAGCGTCCGTGGCTGCGCCGAATGCTGCTTCCATGGTTCTTGGAATTGCGCCCGGACAATGCTCGGATTGCTCTCAATGCGGGCCGATTAAGGCTTAGAAATCCGCAACTTGGGCCAAAGAATCCGGTTTGACAAGGGGCGCGCCGTTCCACTACACTACGCGGCTTTCGCTTATGACCCCCCGCGGAATGACCGCCATGAAAACATTTTCAGCCAAGACGCACGAGGTGAAGCGCGACTGGTTCGTGATCGACGCCACCGACAGGGTACTGGGGCGACTGGCCGCCGAGATCGCAAAACGCCTGCGCGGCAAGCATAAGGTTACGTTTACTCCGCACGTGGACACCGGTGATTACATAGTTGTCGTCAACGCCAAGAAACTGCGCGTGACCGGCAAAAAGGCCGAACAAAAAATTTACTATCGCCACTCCACTTACCCGGGCGGCATTTACAGCACCAGTTTCGCCAAATTGCATGGCAGATTCCCCGGCCGCGTGCTGGAAAAGGCGGTAAAGGGCATGCTGCCGAAAGGCCCGCTTGGCTATGCGATGCTGAAGAAACTGAAGGTCTATCCCGATGGCGAGCACCCGCACGCCGCGCAACAGCCACAAGCGCTGAATTTCTAGGACGATACATGGCAACTCCATACAACTATGGCACCGGCCGCCGCAAGAGCGCGGTCGCACGCGTATTCATCAAGCCGGGCAAGGGCAGCATCGTCGTCAACGACAAGCCGGTGGACGAGTTCTTCTCCCGTGAGACCGGCCGCATGGTGGTGCGTCAGCCGCTGGTACTGACCAATCACCTGAACACCTTCGACATCCTCATCAATGTGGACGGCGGCGGCGAATCCGGGCAAGCGGGCGCGGTCCGCCACGGCATCTCCCGAGCGCTGGTCGAATATGACGCGTCGCTCAAGCCGGTGCTCAGCAAGGCGGGGTTGATCACCCGGGATGCGCGAGAAGTCGAGCGGAAAAAGGTGGGCCTGCACAAGGCGCGTCGCCGCAAACAGTTCTCGAAGCGTTGACCGTTGGCATCATTGAAAAAGCCGCCCACCGGGGCGGCTTTTTTATTTGCACCGGCATCGGGTAAGGCGATATTATCGAAACATGGTATAAGTCCTTGGAGAAAATGATAAAAGCAGGCATCGTAGGCGGCACCGGCTATGCCGGTGTTGAATTGCTGCGGATCCTGGCGACCCACCCTGGAGTAGAGCTCGCCGCCATTACCTCGCGTAAAGAAGCCGGCATGCTGGTCGCAGATTTGTTTCCGAGCCTGCGCAAACGGGTGGCGCTGAAGTTCTCGGATCCGGCGACGTCACAACTCGAGAAATGCGACGTCGTGTTCTTCGCCACACCGAACGGGGTAGCGATGGAGCAAACGCCAGCATTGCTCAAGTCCGGCGCTCGCGTGATCGACATCGCCGCGGATTTTCGTATCAAGGACGTTGCCGAATGGCAAAAGTGGTACGGCATGACGCACGCCTGCCCCGAGGTCGTGGCCGAAGCGGTGTACGGACTCCCCGAGGTGAACCGCAATCTGATCAAGAAGGCACGCGTGGTTGCCAACCCGGGCTGTTATCCCACCGCGGTTCAGCTCGGCTTTCTGCCACTGGTCGAGGCCGGCGTGGTGGACATCGAACATCTCATCGCCGATGCAAAATCTGGCGTCAGCGGTGCGGGCAGGAAAGCGGAGGTCCACATCCTGTTTTCCGAGGCATCCGACAATTTCAAGGCTTACGGGGTACCGGGACATCGTCACCTGCCGGAAATCGTGCAAGGCCTCAGCCAGGCTGCGGGCAAAAAGGTCGGCCTGACTTTTGTACCGCATCTGACTCCGGCGATCCGCGGAATTCATGCCACGCTGTACGGACGTTTGACCAAGGAGATCGACGTTCAGGCACTTTACGAAAGACGCTACGCAGCCGAGCCGTTTGTCGATGTGTTGCCGCCTGGTAGCCACCCAGACACGCGTTCGGTAAGGGGCGCGAACGTCTGCCGCATTGCCGTGCATCGCCCTGGTGGTGGCGATACCGTCGTAGTGCTGTCGGTGATCGACAATCTGGTGAAAGGCGCGGCCGGCCAGGCGGTGCAGAACATGAACCTGATGTTCGATCTACCCGAAGCCACCGGAATCGAACACGTGGCGTTGCTGCCGTGACGCTGATAAGAACCATTAAGCGCCGATTCGGCATTGCCGCTCCCCGGGTGGCGGTTCACACCCACGTCCCATGGTATTGGCGCTGGCTGTCGATCATCGTTGTCTCGGGGCTGGCACTCGGCGTTGCCTGGCTGACCTACGATTTCGGCCGGCAATACGCGGGCTTCGATCAGGGCGAGGCACAGCGCGAAAAGGCACGGCTCGAGGATCTCAATTCGAACCTGAAGGATGAAAATGCCGCCTTGCGTCGCGAGATCGCGGCGGCAGAACGGCAGTTGCAGATCGAGCTGGCGACCCACGGCAACCTGTCCGCTCAGATCCGCACGCTTGCCGAAGAGAATGCGCTGCTGAAGGAGGACCTGGCGTTTTTTCAGACTCTGATGGCATCCGGGAGCGAGCCGGGCGGTGTCAGCGTTAACCGCTTTCGCGTCCAGCCGGATGCCCTCCCGGGTGAGTATCGCTATCGGCTGCTGATCGTGCAATCGAAGCAGCGGGTGCGGGAATTCCGCGGGCATATCCAGTTCATCGTCGACCTCGAAGATGGCGGCAAAGCGGAAGTGATCAGCCTGCCACGCGAGGGCGATTCCGCGCAGGCGTATAATCTGGTCTTCAAGTTCTATCAACGCGTCGAGGGGACTTTCATGGTTGCACCCGGCGCTGTCATAAAAAAGGTGCAAGTGCGCGTGTTGGAGAACGGCAATCCGACGCCGGTATCCACGCAAACCGTCACCTTATCGTGAGCGGGGTACATCAATGTTCGGAGCGAAACCCACCAAACCGCAGAATCGGATTGACAGCCTGATCGGCTCCGGTACTGTCGTCGAGGGCAATATTTCCTTCACCGGCGGCCTGCGGGTGGATGGACGCGTGCGCGGCAACGTTGCCGCCACGGATGATCAGCCCAGCACCCTGGTTTTGAGCGAAAAGGCCCAAATTGAGGGGGAGATACGCGTCTCCCATGCTGTAATCAACGGAACCGTCATTGGGCCGGTGCATGGCGCCGAATACGTCGAACTGCAGCCAAAATCGAATGTCACAGGAGACGTACACTACAAGACGCTGGAAATTCAGCTAGGTGCGGTGGTACAGGGCAGGTTGGTGCACCAGGACGACGACAAGGCACAGAAAGTCGTGTCGTTGAAGGGGTCTAGTGGCGATTGACCCCTGTGTGGCTGGGCCAGATAATGATCTTTGCAGAGTTCGTCAGCGGGAGCGTGAAATGAATGCAGTAACAGAGATGCCGTCGCCGTTGGTCTTCACCGATAGCGCGGCCACCAAGGTCAAGGAGCTGATCGACGAGGAAGGCAATCCCGACCTCAAACTCCGGGTTTTCGTAACCGGCGGCGGCTGTTCGGGCTTTCAGTACGGATTCACCTTCGACGAAGCCGTCAATGAAGACGACACGTCGATGGAAAAGAACGGCGTGATGCTTTTGATCGACGCGATGAGCTTCCAGTACCTGGCGGGCGCAGAGATCGACTATCAGGAAGGCATCGAAGGCGCGCAGTTCGTGATCAAGAATCCGAACGCCACGTCAACCTGCGGCTGCGGTTCCTCCTTCTCCGCGTAAATACAGTTTTCTTCGGAACAAGGGCGGCATGATGCCGCCCTTTTTTTCTTCAGTTCGGATAGATCGCGCCAAGGATCCGCGGCCCCCTGGCACCGGTGACCGCGGGAAGGTTCCCCGGCCGTCGCTGCAGCGCCTGATGCGCGAGCCATGCAAACGCACACGCTTCCACCCAATCGGCGCCGACACCGAGTTCGTCGGTGCGCGCGATGAGCACTCCCGGCAACATTGCTTTCAGGACGGCAATCAGCGCGCCATTTTGCGCTCCGCCACCGCAAAGATAGACCTCTCTCGTGCCGCCGCAGTACGACCGGACACCGCGGGCGATGCTGGTTGCGGTAAGCGCCAGCAGCGTCGCCTGAACATCCGCGGGCCTTTCGCGCCCAGTCAAATACTGCTCTACCCATGGGAGATGGAAGGTTTCGCGCCCGGTACTCTTGGGTGGCTTTCGCGAGAAAAAATCGTGCGTCAGCAGCGTGTTCAGCAGCTTGTCGTCCGGGCGTCCGCTCTGTGCCCAAGCGCCGTCCTTGTCGAAAGGCTTGCCGAGGTGACGCCGAATCCATGCGTCCATCAGTGCGTTGCCCGGCCCCGTGTCGAAGCCGCGCACGTCTCCGGAAGGTGGAAGATCGCTCAGGTTAGCGATGCCGCCGATGTTAACGACTACGCGATGCACGGACGGATGGGAAAACACGGCGGCATGGAATACCGGCACCAGCGGCGCGCCTTCACCGCCGGCAGCGATGTCGCGACCGCGAAAATCGCACACGACCGTAATGCTGCTGAGTTCGGCCAGCAGCGCGCCGTTGCCCAGTTGTATGGTGTAGCCGGCGTCGGGACGATGCCGGATCGTCTGCCCGTGGCAGCCGATCGCGACGATGTCTTTGCGGACTATCTTGGTCTTGCGAAGCAACTCGTCGACCGCTTGCGCATACAGCCGTGCAAGTTGATTTCCGAGAACGACGGCGTCATGCAGCTCTCCGGCATATGGCTGGTGCAGGGCAAGCAGTTGGGCGCGCAGGCGTTCGTCGTATGGGATGAACCCGTCGCCGATAACCCGGTTGGCGTTTCCTGAGAAGTCCATCAGGACGGCGTCAACTCCGTCCAGACTCGTTCCGGACATCAACCCGATGAAAAGTTCTTTACCGGCCATGATTGCCGAGTCTATCAGGGCAACGGGGCGCGGACTGCAGGCGGAATGGTGCGCGCGTCAGTCCAGGCGGGCGAGATTGGTGTCGCGCAGCATGTCGAGCCGCGCGAAGAGCGGACGGGCTGCTTCCTCGAACTCGGGACGCAGTTGCGTGGTAATCGGTGGCCCCGGAGGCATCGCCAGTCGCATCGGGTTCTGGTGGACGCCGTTGACGTGAAACTCGTAGTGAAGGTGAGAGCCGGTGGCCAGTCCGGTGCTGCCGACGAAGCCTACGACTTCACCCTGGATTACACGCTTGCCCTGACGCTCACCCTCGGCGAACCGCGAGAGATGCGCATATAAAGTGGAATAGCCGTTGGGATGACGCACGGTCACCATGTTGCCATAACCGCCCTTGCGACCTGCAAACGTGACATAACCATCGGCCGTTGCGCGAACGCGCGTGCCGGTGGGCGCACCGTAGTCAATGCCTTTGTGGGCGCGCCAGGTCTTCAGCACCGGATGGAAGCGCGAATTGGAGAAACCCGACGTCACGCGCGAGAACTCGATCGGCGAACGCAGGAATGCCTTGCGCATGTTGCGGCCGTCCGGCGTGTAGTAGCCGCTGCGTCCCTGGGAATCACGGAAGTATACCGCGCGGAACACGTTGCCCTGGTTGACGAACTCCGCCGAAAGGACTCGGCCGAAACCGACGAATTCACCGTCCGCGGCCAGTGCTTCATAGACTACCGAGAAGCGGTCGCCGCGCCGCAGATCGCGGTGAAAATCGATATCGCTGGAGAAAATTTCCGCAAGTTGAACCGCGACCATTTCGGGAACACCCGCGACGTCGGTTGCTGCAAACAATGACGTCTCGATCTCGCCGGAGCTCTGCATTACCCACTGCTCGGTCGACGGCACTTCCTCGGAGGCGGAGAACCCGAGTTCGCCGCGCTTTACGTGCAGACGGCGACCGTCGGTGTTGACGTAGGAAAGCGACTCCAGACCGCCGTCTTCGGTGGTGACCACGCGAATGCTGCGGCCGGGGATCAGCTGGTAGAGAGAACGGACATCCTTTGCCTGAAGCAGGTACGCGACCGCGGCCGGATCGTTCACATTCAGGCGCGCCAGAACGGAGGCCACGGTATCGCCACGCTGAATGCGCTCTTCGCGCCAGAACCGGGCGAGTTCATCGGCGCCAGTCGAAGGCGCAGAAGGCAGCGCGATGTCTTCGACGACGTGTTGCAGCTCGATCGGCTCCGGGACAGTGTCCGGTGCGATACCGAAGGCGGCCACCACGCCGAAAAATGGCAAAGCGGCGATCGCAAGCGGCCAATGCAGCCGCGTCTGGCGAACCTGGGGCCGATGCTTTTGCGCTAGAATCTCTTCTTTCTTCAATAACATGCGTTCGTATTCCGGGCAAATTGGGGCGGAGCTTAGCAGAATCCCCCGCTGGGCGAAACCCACAAATTGCAACTAGCGTTCCAGATCACGTCGTTGCTTTGTGGGGTAATCGGCCCCGTTACCGGCCGGTTGGATACAAGGCCTCAACGCACATTGAACATGGAAATCAGAGAACAACTGGAAATGATCAAGCGCAGCAGCGACGTGCTGCTGGTCGAGGACGAACTCGTCGAAAAACTCAAGTCCGGCCGTCCGCTGCGGGTGAAGGCGGGGTTCGACCCAACCGCGCCCGACCTGCACCTGGGACACACGGTGCTAATCAACAAGCTGCGGCAGTTGCAGGATCTTGGGCATCACATTCTGTTCCTGATCGGCGACTTCACGGGGATGATAGGCGATCCGACCGGCAAGAATGCGACCCGACCGCCTCTTTCCCGCGAGCAGATCGCGCAGAACGCGGAAACCTATACCACGCAGGTGTTCAAGATCCTCGATCCCAGGAAGACCGAGGTCTGCTTCAACTCGAGCTGGATGGACAAGCTCAGCGCGGCCGACATGATCAAGCTTGCCGCGACGCATACGGTGGCGCGCATGCTCGAGCGCGACGACTTCGGCAAGCGCTACAGGGGCAGCCAGCCGATCGCGATTCATGAATTCCTGTATCCGCTGGTGCAGGGCTACGACTCGGTGGCGATGCGCGCCGACATGGAACTGGGCGGCACCGACCAGAAGTTCAACCTGCTGATGGGGCGTGAGCTGCAGAAGCATTGGGGGCAGCCGCCGCAGTGCGTTCTCACCATGCCCTTGCTGGAAGGGTTGGACGGGGTCAACAAGATGTCCAAGTCGCTCGGCAACTACATCGGCATCACCGAGAGTCCCGAGCAGATCTTCGGCAAGATCATGTCTATTTCCGACGAGCTGATGTGGCGCTACATCGAACTGCTGTCCTTCGAATCGCTTGCGACCATCGGAAAATGGAAGCAAGAGGTCGAGGCGGGCCGGAATCCGCGCGACGTCAAGGTGACCTTCGCCCGGGAAATCGTGGCGCGTTTCCACGACCGGGCAGCGGCGGCCAAAGCGCTCGCCGACTTCGAGGCGCGCTTCAAACAGGGCGAGATTCCGGACAACATCCCGGAAGTTACGTTGCCTACAGGGGGCGAGCCGATACTCTTCTATCAGGTGCTGAAACAAGCCGGACTGACCGCCAGTACGTCCGAGGCGATTCGCCTGATTGAACAGGGCGGGGTCAAGATGAACGGAGAGAAAGTCAGCGACAAGGCCCTCAAGCTGGCCGCTGGTGGACCGTTTGTCCTTCAAGTCGGCAAGCGAAAGTTCGCGAAAGTTCTTCTGTCCTGAGGCGTAGCCCCGGAACAGGCATAGCCCCGGCAAAACCGTCTGTTCCGTCAGCAAAAATTCCCTGAAAAAGTGTTGACCGCCGGGCTTTGATCCGTATAATGCGCACCTTCGCCGGAAACGGCCGCCGGTAACGGCGTCGCTCTTTAAAAAATCAAACAGCCGATGCGTGTGGGTGCTTCGTGTGATGGGGCGCTTGCGTGGGGTGGGTGGGTTATCGCCCGGTCTTAAGGTCTTGAAGGAGGCGTCTTAGGACCAGCCGCCCTGCGAGGAAGCTTTGGTAGATGCAGTGCTCACGCGTAAGTAATTTGTTTTTGTGAATTGCTTTGAGTGAGCAGCCGGCCCTTTCGGGGGTTGGCGCAAGAGATGGATTGAACTGAAGAGTTTGATCCTGGCTCAGATTGAACGCTGGCGGAATGCTTTACACATGCAAGTCGAGCGGCAGCGCGGGGGCAACCCTGGCGGCGAGCGGCGAACGGGTGAGTAATACATCGGAACGTGTCCTTGAG
>DASYUW010000149.1:0-16478 GCA_036000845.1 Burkholderiales bacterium | reverse complement strand
GCTCGGTCCCATGCCGATCGTGGCGTAGCGCTTCAGCAACTCGATGTTGTCGAAGCCCTCCTGCACCGCGTTGGCAAGATCCTTGAGCCGAAGGTCTTCGTCGAAGTCCACGAAGTTCTTCGCCTGCGGATGATCGAAGATAGGGTACGGATGGCTGGGCGCGACCGCGGCACGCGCAACCGCCGGCGCCGCGGATGCGGGAAATCCGAGATACTTCGTCGCCTCGAGGCCGGCACGGGACCCGTCGCGCTGTCGGTCTTCGAGCGCGTATACGCCGTTGACCCGCCCCGCCGCGAACACGCCCTCGGGAAGACTCGCGGGCACGAACTGCCCGACTTGTACGTCGAATCGCATTGCTGCACCCGCCTGATACAGCAACGCAGCCGCCGGCGCGTAGCCCACACTCATCAAAACGCCGTCGCATCTGACGGTTTCGCTCCGGGAGGTGTCGGCTTCGCCGCCGGGGAGCAACGGGCACACCACTGCCGCGCCGACCGCCGAACCGTTGGCGCGCGCCTCATGAATGCAGTGCCCGCGATGGATGCGGATGCCGGCCTCCTTCACTTTCGCTTCCTCGGCCGAACCGCCATCAGTGCGACGCAGGTCCACCACCGCCTCGACCCGGATTCCGTTGGCGATAAGATCGAGCGCCGCCGCATAGCCGTCCTGGTTGCCGGTAAGCACGACAGCGGACTGCATCGGCCTTACCGCGTAGCGATAGATCAGGCGCTGTGCCGCCGAGGCGAGCATGACCCCAGGCAGGTCGTTGTTATGGAACACCGCTGGCTGTTCGTAGACACCGCTCGCAACGATGACCGCGCGCGCGCGCATTTTGGTCATGCGGTCGGCATCCACCAGCGCCACCCAATTGTCGGCGTAGCAGCCGGCAGCCAGCGTGCCGGTGCGCACGCTGATGTTCGGGTGCGTGCTTACACCAGATTCGAGATTGCGAAGTTGCACAGTCGGACCATCGGAGCCGCCGCGCTCATAGGTAAGACTGCCGCCAATGCGCGCGTTCTCGTCCACCAGCACCACTTTCGCACCGGCATCGGCTGCCGCCAGTGCCGCGCAGAGGCCCGACGGCCCGGCCCCCACCACCAGTACGTCGCAGAAGTCGTAACGCTTCGGCGTGCGGATGTGCGGTGTGGAGAAGTCGAGTTCGCCCAGTCCGGTGACGCGCCGGAACATGCGTTCCCAGAACGGGAACCACGCCTTCGGGGTATGAAACGCCTTGTAGTAGAAACCGACCGGGAGAAAGGCGGACAGCTTGTCGAGAATGCGGGCACGGTCATGTCTGACGCCACCGAAGGTATTGACGGCCGCGAGCACCATTCGATCCTGCAGCGGTTCGACGTCGCCGCGCAGGTTCAGTCTCGCACCGTCCTGGAACATCGCGTTGACGTCGTGGTTCGCCATGGAAAGCACGCTTCGCGCACGGTGGTACTTGAAGCTGCGCCCAAGCACGCGCACGCCTGCCGCCAGCAACGCGCTCGACACCGTGTCGCCGGCAAAACCCTGAAAGCGCTCGCCCTCGAAATCGAATCCGAGTTTCTTCGAACGATCGATCCATTCGCCGGCGACCGGCGGCAATCGTGCGCTCACGCCGGCCCCTCCCCGTACAGGTAGGTACGCAGCACCTTGTCGGCGGCGGTATCGCGCTCGGCGACGAACCAGATGCCGCTGGCCAAATGCAGCCACCATTCCTTCTTGATACCCGGCGCTCCGTTGCGGTTGAACACGTAGTCGGCCCACTGCGCGTCGGTGCAGGTATCCGCATCCGGCATCGGCCGGATCTCCCCGGCGTACTGGAACTCGGATACTGGCCGCAGGCCGTTTATAGGGCAACGCATCAGTTTCATGACAAGTCAAAACCTTTCAACGCAAAGGACGCAAAGGGACGCCAAGGAAACCAAGAATCAGATGAGCAAAATGCAAAATCTCTCGCCATTGTGTTGATCTCTTTACCAGTGAATGTATCTCGTCAATTGTTTTGCCCTTCCTTCGCGTACGCCAAAACACTCGGTGGAGTGGCCGACGGAGGTGGCGCCCTTTTAGTTCCGGCAATAACGCAGGCTTCGCATGCGTTAGCCTCCACTGAAAAGTCGCCGCATCAATTCCCCACCGATGCAGCTCCTTTTTCACCGGTGAGTTCGTACTCGGCGAAGCGCGACAGGCGGAAACCCTTGATCAGTTCGTGATCGCGGTCGTTCGCAACCGTGTACGCCATGGTCTTTCCGCACACCGGCGTGGCCTTGAATCCCCAAGTACCCCACCCGGAATCGATGTAGAAGCCTTGCACCGGCGTCTTGCCCATGATCGGCGCGAAGTCCGGCGTCATGTCCGCCATGCCCGCCCACTGGCGACTGACTTTGGCGTGCGACAGGAACGGAAACATGTCGAGCATGTGCGCGGCCAGGCCTTCGACGAAATCCAGCGTCGAGCGGGTGGAGTGCAGTTCGTAGGGATCCAGCGACGCCCCCATCACCAGCTCACCGCGCGCCGACTGGCTGACGTAAATGTGAAGGCTGCCGGAAACAAATATCGGGTCGAGCCAGGGTTTCATCGGCTCGGTGACCATCGCCTGCAACGGATGGATGTAAATGGGCGTGCTGATGCCCACCATTTCCGTGATCCGCGGGGTCGAGCCTGCTACGGCGCACAGCACTTTCGGCGTAGCAATGTAGCCTCGGTTGGTCCTGACGCCCCTTACTCGTCCGCCCTCGATGTCGATGCCGAGCACCTCGGTTTTCTGGTGGATTTCTGTGCCGCGCCGGTCGGCGCCGCGACCATAGCCCCAGGCAACCGCGTCATGACGGGCGATCGCACCCGGCGCGTGATAAAGCGCGCCGAGGATCGGCGCATGCCCGCCGCAGGAGAGATCGATGTGCGGACAGGCTTTGCCCACCTCGTCCGGCCCAACCAGTTCGCTGTTCACGCCGAGGTGCTTGTTCACCTCCGCGCGCCAGCGCATGGTGCGGACCGCCGAGTCGGTGTGGGCGAGGGTGAAATGTCCGCGCGTAGAGTAAAAGAGATTCAGGTCGAAGTCGGCAGCCAGGTCCTGCCACAAACGCATGGATTCGTCGTAAAACGCCACGCCCTCCGGGGTCAGGTAATTTGAGCGGATGATGGTGGTGTTGCGGCCGGTGTTGCCGCCGGCGATGTAGCCTCTTTCCAGGACAGCGACATTGCGCAGCCCGTGGTCCCTTGCCAGATAGTAAGCGGCCGCCAACCCGTGCCCGCCAGCGCCGATGATCACTGCGTCGTAGGTCGGTTTGAGCACCTCTTGGACCCGGAACATTCTTGGTTCTGGGTAGCGGCGGGCTAGGGCAAAGCGCAACAACCGTAGCGGCATGGCAGCAAGTCAGGATTAGCGGGTGCGGGAAGCGGCTTCCATACTGAATTTTTTTGGCGTTCGAGTCAATACCAACAGGAATCTTTGTTTATCTCAGAGAAACTTCTGGATTGCCTTTGGGAAGCGGGTTGCAAAGACGCGTCTGCTACAATCCGGCCGAACCCAACCTGTTGACGCACATGACCGTTCCCCGCCTTGCCACTGCCCAGACCGGCCCCGTTCTTTCGCTCGAGAAGCAGATTCTCGACGGCATGCCGAGGATCGAGCATTGGTTTCGCGGCCAATGGCAGGAACATGCGGCACCGTTTTACGGATCGGTGGATCTGCGCAACAGCGGCTTCAAGCTGGCTCCGGTGGACACCAACCTTTTCCCCGGGGGATTCAACAATCTGAACAAGGAATTCCTGCCGCTGTGCGTACAGGCCGCGATGACCGCGATCGAGAAGGTGTGCCCGGACGCACGCGGCTTTCTGGTGATCCCCGAGAACCACACGCGCAACATCTATTACCTGCAGAATGTGGCGGCACTGCAGAACATCCTGCAGCTCGCCGGCATGAAGGTGCGGATTGGCTCACTGTTGCCGGAGATCACCGCGCCGACCGCGCTGGACCTGCCCGACGGCAAAAAGCTTGTGCTGGAGCCGCTGGTTCGCCGCGGCAACCGCCTGGGGCTAACCGATTTCGACCCTTGTACCATTCTGCTCAACAACGATTTGTCGGCCGGCGTCCCGGATATCCTCAAGAACCTCGAGCAGCCGGTGATCCCGCCGCTCTACGCAGGCTGGTCGACACGGCTGAAGTCGAACCATTTTGCGGCGTACAAGGAAGTTGCCGAAGAGTTCGCCGGTCTGCTGGGCATCGACCACTGGCTGATCAATCCCTACTTTGCCACCTGCGGCGAGATCAACTTCCAGGAGCGGGTCGGCGAGGAATGCCTCGCGGGCTGGGTGGACCACATCCTGAGCCAGACGCGCGCGAAATACCGCGAGTACGGCATCCAGTACGAGCCCTTCGTGATCGTCAAGGCCGACGCCGGCACCTATGGGATGGGAATCATGACCGTCAAGGACGCCTCCGAAGTGCAGGGGCTGAATCGCAAGCAGCGCAATAAGATGGCGGTGGTGAAGGAAGGTCTGCAAGTTTCCAACGTGATGGTGCAGGAAGGCGTCTACACCTTCGAGACCGTGAACGACGGGATCGCCGAACCGGTCATTTACATGATCGATCACTTTGTGGTCGGCGGCTTTTATCGCGTACACACCCAGCGTGACGTCGACGAGAACCTCAACGCACCGGGTATGCGTTTCGAGCCGCTCGCTTTCGAGGATAGTTGCTCGCTGCCGGACCTGGATGGCAATCCCGACTGTGCGCCCAACCGCTTTTACGCCTACGGTGTCGTGGCGCGGCTGGCTTTGCTCGCCGCCGCTCTGGAGCTGGAACGCATGGAAGCCGCGCTCGAACAGCAGCCGTTTCCGCAAGCCCGGGCCGCCAATACCTGAACGTGGTTCCAGCACGCTTGCGCGTGCGGCGCAGTCGGCGCGCCCCCGCGATAACAACATGAAAATCGCCTTCGTTCTCGACCCGCTCGACACCATCAAGACCTACAAGGACTCTTCCTACGCGATGATGCGCGAGGCGGCGGCCCGCGGCCATGCGCTCGCATTGCTGCAGCAGGAGGACCTGATCTGGCGCGACGGCCGCGTACTTGGCTACGCGCGCGACCTGTCGCTCACTTCCGACGACAAGCACTGGTACCGCGTCGGCGACAGAAAGCCGGTGCCGCTGGAGTCTTTTGATGCGGTGTTGATGCGCAAGGACCCGCCGTTCGACATGGAATACGTCTACAGCACTTACTTGCTGGAGTTGGCGGAAAAGCAGGGTGCGCGCGTGGTCAACAGCCCGCGCGCCGTGCGCGACCATAACGAAAAACTGGCGATCGCCAAGTTTGCGCAGTTCACGGTGCCGACGCTGGTCACGCGCGTCGAGCAGTTGATCCGCGATTTTCTCGCCGAACACGGCGATATCATCCTCAAGCCGCTGGACGGCATGGGCGGCGCCTCGGTGTTCCGCCTGCACCGCCAGGACCCGAACATCGGGGTGGTGATCGAAACCCTTACCCATTACGGCCGGCGCACGGTGATGGCACAGCGCTTCATCGCCGAGATCGTCAAGGGCGACAAACGCGTCCTGGTCATTGACGGCAAGCCGGTGCCGTACTCCCTTGCGCGCATTCCGAAACAGGGGGAAACCCGCGGCAATCTCGCCGCCGGCGCCACCGGCATGGCGCAGCCGTTGACGACCCGCGACCGGGAGATCGCAGAAGCGGTCGGCCCCGAACTCAACGCGCAGGGACTGATGCTGGTCGGCCTGGACGTGATCGGCGATTACCTGACCGAAATCAACGTCACCAGCCCCACCTGCATGCGTGAAATCGCCGACCAGACCGGCTTCAATGTCGCGGCGCTGATGATCGATGCGCTGGAAAAGGCGGTGAAGGGAAAGGCGTAAGGGGTCAGGCGCATTCGGTCCGCTATTTTGCCCCCCGACTGTCGCCGCTCGCCTTTCTTCGCTCAGGCGCGCCCGGAGGTAGAATCTCCAGAATGTTCTTTGCAGCAGTTCGAAGGGACTTATGGTTGGAATACTGATCATTGCCCACGGCACGCTGGGTGAAAGCCTGATTCACTGCGCCAGCCACGTGATGGGCAGCCGACCCCCGCACCTGATGCAGATCGGCGTAAGCATGCACGACGACCCTCAGCTGGTGCTGCCGCAGGCAATCAAACTGGCGCGTAGCCTCGACCAGGGAAGCGGCGTGCTCGTGCTTTCCGACGTTTACGGTGCCACGCCCTGCAACATCGCCAGCAAGTTGCTGATCCCAGGCAAGATCGAAGGTGTCGCAGGGGTGAATCTGCCGATGCTGGTGCGCGCACTGACTTATCGCAAGGAACCCCTGAGGACCGTGGTCGCGAAAGCGATCTCCGGGGGTATCGAAGGCGTCATGCAGATTCCCGCGGCACAGATGAAAAATGCAGCAACGGGAAATTGAGATCACCAACAAGCTCGGGTTGCACGCGCGCGCGTCGGCCAAGCTCACCCAGCTCGCCGGAAAATTCGCCGCCGACGTGTGGGTCACGCGCGACGGCCGCCGGGTCAATGCCAAGAGCATCATGGGCGTCATGATGCTCGCCGCTGCCAAAGGCGCGACCGTCGTGGTCGAGACCAACGGTCCGGATGAAGCCGAAGCGATGGCGGCGTTGGTCGGGTTAATTAGCGAAAGATTCGGGGAAGGGGAATAGAGCAGGCGCGAGGTACGAGGTCCGAGTGGACTTGCGACTTTCACTCGTACCTCGTACCTCGGCCCTCGTACCTTGTAACTTATGAGTTTCACCATTCACGGGATCGGGGTATCGGGGGGCATCGCCATCGGCCATGCCCAACTGGTTTCGCACGCCCAGCTCGAGGTCGCGCATTACAACATCGCCAAGTCGCGGGTTGCGGATGAGCAGGCCCGCTTCGACGCGGCACTGGTAACGGCGCGCGCCGAACTCGCCAGTCTCGGCCAGCACATTCCGGCCGGCGCGCCGGCGGAGTTCGAAGCCTTTCTCGATCTGCACCTGATGATCCTCGACGATCCGACCCTGTCGGAGGTGCCGAAACAGCTAATCGAAACCCAGCAGTGCAACGCCGAATGGGCGTTGAAACTTCAAATGGAAGCGCTGATGGATCAGTTCGAGCGCATCGAGGACGGTTATATCCGCGAGCGCAAGACCGATGTCATCCAGGTCGTGGAACGGGTATTGAAGGTCCTGATGGGGCGGCCCGGTGAGGTCCTGGCACACAGCGCGCCCGAGGAGAACAGCATCCTGGTTGCGCACGACCTTTCGCCGGCGGATGTCATCCTGTTCAAGAGCCACAGGTTCGCCAGTTTCGTCACCGACCTTGGCGGCGCCACGTCGCACACCGCGATCATCGCCCGCAGCCTGAACATCCCTTCCGTGGTGGCCCTGCACCACGCACGCACGCTCATCCGCGAGGACGAAGTGTTGATCGTGGACGGCACCAACGGCGTGGTCATCATCAATCCCGACAAGACCGTGCTGGGCGAGTACAAGCTGCGCCAGGAACAGTGGGAGCTCGAGCGCCTGAAACTCAGGCGGCTGCGAAAAACCAGGACCACCACTCTGGACGGCACCGCGATTGAACTGCACGCCAACATCGAGTTGCCGGACGACGTTGCCGGCGCAAAGGAGAACGGGGCCGACGGCGTCGGCCTGTTCCGAACCGAATTCCTGTATCTGAATCGCGGCGACCTGCCGACCGAGGACGAACAGTTCGAAGCCTATCGCAAAGTGGTGCAGGACATGGGCGGCCTGCCCGTAACCATCCGTACCTTCGACCTCGGCGCGGACAAACAGATCGACAACACCGAACGCGTCGCGCCCAATCCGGCTTTGGGCCTGCGAGCGATCCGCCTGTGCCTGGCCGAGCCTCAGATGTTCCATCATCAGCTGCGTGCCATGCTGCGCACCTCGCACTACGGCAAGGTGCGCATACTGATTCCCATGCTGTCCTCGGAGCACGAGCTGAACCAGACTTTGCACCTCATCGACGAGGCCAAGAAGAGCCTTCACGACGACGGCATCCCCTACGACAAGAAGATCAAGATCGGTGGCATGATCGAAATTCCCGCCGCGGCGCTGTCGCTCTCCACCTTCACCCGCAAGCTCGATTTCCTGTCGATCGGCACCAACGACTTGATCCAGTACACGCTTGCAATCGACCGCGCTGACGACGCCGTCGCGCACCTCTACGACCCGCTGCATCCGGCCGTGCTGAACCTGGTGGCGCACATCATCCGCAGCGCCAATCGCGCCGCCGTGCCGGTCGCAGTGTGCGGCGAGATGGCCGGCGACGTGCGCCTTACGCGCGTACTGCTGGGTTTCGGACTGCGGCAGTTCTCGATGCATCCGGCGTACTTGCTGTCGGTGAAACAGCAGGTATTGAAGTCCGACCTGCAGCAAGTCATGGTGCTCACCCAGAAGATGCTGAAGAGCGACGATCGCGACAAGCTCGAGCAGCTCCTCGCGCGCATGAATCGCTGAGTTTGAGGATGCTGCAAAAGATCCGCGGAGTGAGGCAGGACAACGCGTCCCGTGAACGCCAATGGTTCCAGGACGATTACTTCGATTTATTCGTCTGGATGAACGCAGCCGGGAAGGTGCTCGCGTTCCAGCTCTGCTACGACCGCTTGCGCCACGAACGCGTGCTCGCCTGGAGCGAGGAGCGCGGTTTCATCCACCGCCGCGTCGACGATGGCGAACAGACACCGGTCAA
Source organism: Burkholderiales bacterium (assembly GCA_036000845.1). Taxonomy (GTDB): domain Bacteria; phylum Pseudomonadota; class Gammaproteobacteria; order Burkholderiales; family JACQAP01; genus JACQAP01. Next base: position 7,792 of record DASYUW010000149.1, on the reverse strand, counting down.
GAACATGACGCCGATCATGGTCACCGATGGCCGGTTTGCCGCCGAGGACATAGGGGCCGAGTTCGATGTTCGCGGCAGCGGCATGGATGCCGCCGTCCGCGACTTCATCCGCCGCAAGATCGGCGAGGCGGGATCGCGGCTCGGCGAATCGCCGGCCGGGCCGTAAAGTCCTAGCCGATGCGGATCGATTCGGAGCAACTGGCCCAGCATTTCTCGCGCGGGCTGAAATCTCTTTATGTCGTATTCGGTGAGGAACTGTTGCTCGCGCTCGAAGCTGCCGATCGCGTCCGCGCCGCAGCGCTCAAGCAGGGCTACGATGAACGCCGTGTACTGTTTGTCGAGTCCGGATTCGACTGGGGAGAAGTCGCGATGGTCGGCAACAGTCTGTCGCTGTTCGCACCCAGGCGTGTGCTCGATTTGCGCATCCCCTCCGGCAAGCCCGGCAAGGACGGATCCGAAGCCCTGCAGCGGCTGGCTTGCTCGCTGCCAGCGGACACCATCGTCCTGATCACGTTGCCCGGGCTGGATCGCCAGCAGCTGGCTTCCAAATGGTTCAACGCGCTGGAGCGCGCCGGTGTGGCCGTGCATGCCGCCGCAGTCAAGCGCGAACAGCTCGCGCAATGGCTATCCGGCCGGCTCGCACAACAAGATCAGCGCGCCGACGCCGAAACGCTCGAGTTCCTGGTCAGCCGGGTCGAGGGCAATCTCATGGCGGCGTACCAGGAGGTGCAGAAGCTCGCCCTGCTGTTTCCCGCCGGTATGCTGCCTTTCGAAGAAGTGAAGAATGCGGTGCTCGACGTGGCGCGCTATGACGTGTTCGAGATCGGTGCCACTCTGCTCAAAGGCGAGCGCGCGCACTTCGTGCGCATGCTCGACGGCCTGCGCGGCGAGGGCGCCGCGCCGCCGCTGGTGCTGTGGGCGATCGCCGAGGAAGCGCGCGCGATGGCAAGGGTAAAGACGGCGACCGATGCGGGACAGCCGCTGGCGCTGGCGCTGCGTGATGCGCGCGTGTGGGGGCTGCGCCAGGAGTTGATGCCGCGCACGCTGCAGCGACTGACCTCGACCCAGCTCATCGCCGTGCTGCGGCGGGCCGCAGAGATCGACCGCATGATCAAGGGACTCGCCGACGGCGACGTATGGGACACGCTGCTGCAGCTTGGATTGAGCCTGATGACGCCGGCGCAGGGCGGCATTCCGCCGGGAATTAGGGGTAAAATCCCCGGCACAATTCGAGGCTAGGCATCATGGACATTCAGTCCTACATGCACTCGGTCGGACGCGCCGCGCGGGCCGCCTCGCGCGAGATGGCGAAGGCCGACACGAGGGCAAAGAACGACGCATTGCTCACCATGGCGCAAGCCGTCGAGCGCGACATCGCTCGCCTGTTGGATGCAAACAGGAAGGATGTCGAGGCTACGCGCGCCAAGGGGCTCGAGGCTGCGATGGTGGATCGGCTGACGTTGACGCCGAAGAGCATTGCATCCATGGCCGAGGGATTGCGCCAGATCGCTGCGTTGCCCGATCCGGTCGGCGAAATCTCCGGACTGAACTACCGACCCACCGGCATCCAGGTGGGAAGAATGCGCGTGCCGCTCGGTGTCATCGGCATCATCTACGAGGCGCGCCCCAACGTCACCGCGGACGCCGCCGGGCTGTGCCTGAAGTCCGGCAATGCCGCAATCCTGCGCGGCGGCTCGGAGGCAATCCATTCCAACCAGGCGATCGGCGTCTGCGTGCATGAGGGTTTGCGTAAATCCGGGTTGCCGGAAACCGCAGTCCAGGTGATCGAAACCACCGACCGTGCCGCGGTCGGTGAACTGATTACCATGAAAGACTACGTGGATATTATCGTGCCGCGCGGTGGCAAGGGCCTGATCGAGCGCATCTCCAGCGAGTCGCGCATACCGGTGCTCAAGCATCTCGACGGCGTCTGCCACGTGTACATCGACGATCGCGCTGATATCGACAAGGCGATCCGCATCGCCGACAACGCTAAGACACAGCGCTACGGCACCTGCAACACCATGGAAACGTTGCTGGTGCACAAGAACATCGCCGCAGCCGTACTACCGGCGCTAGCGAAGATCTATTTCGACAAGGGCGTCGAACTGCGCGGCGACCAGCAGGCGAGTGCACTGGTGGCGCAGATGAAACCCGCCACCGAAGAAGACTGGTACACGGAGTACCTCGGCCCCATCCTCGCCGTACGCGTGGTGGAAGACCTGGACCAGGCGATCGAGCACATCACCGTTTACGGCTCGCAGCACACTGACGCCATCGTCACCGAAGACATCACCCGGGCGCGGCGCTTCCTGCGCGAAGTGGATTCCAGCTCCGTGCTCGTCAACGCGTCCACCCGCTTTGCCGATGGTTTCGAGTTCGGGCTAGGTGCGGAGATCGGCATTTCCACCGACAAACTGCATGCCCGCGGCCCCGTGGGCCTGGAAGGCCTGACGTCGCTCAAGTTCGTCGTCCTCGGTGACGGCCAAATTCGCGAGTGATCTCTTGCCGCAGTCATGCAAAGAACCAACAGAAAATCTCACCGCGAAGGCACGAAGAACACGAAGAAACACGAAGAAAGACTTTCGAGGTGAACGACAGAACATTGATTTTCGGCAAGCACGCGCGTCCCAATACCCCGGCCACCTGAAATCGACAATTCCGCATTCAAAGTTCACGGCAACCCCTAAAAGAAAGTTTGACCAATTTTCTGTTTTTTCGCTCTTCTTCGTGTTCTTCGTGTCTTCGTGGTAAGAATTTCGGTTCTAGTATTTAGCAGGTCATTGCAGAAAAAACTCTCATGAACCAACTGATCGAAATCAAGGTCCCCGACATCGGCGATTTCAAGAACATTCCAGTTATCGAAGTGCTTGTCAAACCCGGCGACAGGATCAACAAGGAAGATGCGCTGATCACTCTGGAATCCGACAAGGCGACGATGGAAGTGCCTTCGCCGCAATCCGGCGTGATCAGGGAAATCAAGGTCAAGGTCGGCGACAAGCTATCCGAAGGCAGCGTGGTGCTGCTTCTCGAAGGCACAGCCGCCGAGGCGCCAGCGGCGAAGGCCGAGGCACCCAGGCCGGCACCTGCCGCGGCCGCGCCAAAGGCGCCCGCCGCGCCGGCTGTCACGTCATTCGGCCCGATCGCCAAAGGCGACATTCACGCCGATGTGATGGTTCTAGGTTCCGGCCCCGGCGGCTATACCGCAGCGTTCCGTGCCGCCGATCTCGGCAAGCGGGTGGTGCTGGTCGAGCGTTACCCGGTGCTGGGCGGAGTGTGCCTGAACGTCGGCTGCATTCCGTCGAAAGCATTGCTGCACGCGGCGCGCGTCATCTCCGAAGCCGAGGAAATGAGCCACTTCGGCATCGCATTCGGCAAGCCCAGGATCGAGATCGCCAAACTGCGTGAATGGAAGGATAGCGTGGTGGACAAGTCGATCCGCGGCCTGACCGGACTTGCCAAGCAGCGCAAGGTTCAGGTGGTTCAGGGCGTGGGCAAGTTCACCTCCCCCCACATGATCGAAGTCAAGACGCCGGACGGCGTGAGGAAAGTGTCATTCGACTACGCGATCATCGCCGCCGGTTCGAGTGTTGCGCGCATTCCCGGGTTCCCGTACGACGATCCGCGGCTGATGGACTCGACCAGCGCGCTCGAACTGGAGGACGTGCCGAAGCGGCTGCTGGTGATCGGCGGCGGCATCATCGGCCTGGAGATGGCCACGGTCTACGACGCCATCGGCTCGAAGGTCACCGTAGTGGAATTGCTCGACGGCCTGATTCCAGGCGCCGACCGCGATTTAATCAGACCATTGCACAAGCGCATCGAGAAACGTTACGAGGGCATTTACCTCAAGACCAAGGTCACCAAACTGGAAGTGCAGAAAGACGGCCTCAAGGCGACCTTCGAGGGTGAAGGCGCACCCAAGCCGCAGATCTATGACCGCGTGCTGCTCGCGGTCGGGCGCCGGCCCAACGGCAAGGAGATCGACGCCCACGCTGCAGGCGTAAATGTCAGCGACCGCGGCTTCATCCCGGCGGACAAGTACATGCGCACCAACGTACAGCATATTTATGCGATCGGCGACATCATCGGCGAGCCGATGCTGGCACACAAAGCCAGTCACGAAGGCAAGCTCGTGGCGGAAATCATCGCCGGACACAAGCGTGCATTCGACGCCCGCACCATTGCATCGGTCGCCTACACCGACCCCGAAGTAGCCTGGATGGGGCTCACCGAGACGCAGGCCAAGGCGCAGGGGAACGAGATCGAAAAGGCGGTATTCCCCTGGGCGGCCAGCGGCCGGGCGCGCGCCACCGCGCGCGACGAGGGAATGACCAAGCTGATTTTCGACAGGAACACCAGGCGCCTGCTCGGCGCAGGCATGGTCGGGCCGAACGCGGGGGAACTGATCGCGGAAACGGTGCTGGCGTTGGAAATGGGTGCCGATGCGGAAGACATCGGGCTCACCATCCACCCGCACCCGACGCTGTCCGAAACCGTTTTCTTCGCCGCCGAGATCGCCGAAGGCAGCATCACCGATCTCTACATGCCCAAGCGTTAGTGATGATCCTGGCCGCACCCGATCGGTTCACCGCACTGATCAGTCCGCCGGCCGATTGGAAGGGCCCGGCGCTGTGGTTCGCGTTCCAGGGCTCGCAGATTCTGATCGTGGGCGGCGCGCAAAGCGCGAGCGTTCCCTCGGCCTCCGATCCGCGCGAATTTGGACTCGCGCCTCAACGCAGCCAGTACCTCGGCACCCTCGGCGAGCAGCATTGCTTCGCCTGCGAGCTGGAGGCGAACGTCGCTCCGCCGGAGGGCATGCAACTGTCGGGATTGCGTGCGCTGTTCGGCGCGCTCGACGATTCGCTGTTCGCGCTCGCGGGACGCGCATTCCAGATTGTCGACTGGAACCGATCCCACCAGTTCTGCGGTCACTGCGGCACACCGACCGAGCCGAAAGCCAACGAGCGGGCGCGCGTCTGTCCAAATTGCGGCCAGTCGCATTACCCGCGCATCGCCCCCGCGGTCATGGCGCTGGTCAGAAGGGGCAGCGAACTGTTGCTGGCGCGTTCGCCGCATTTCCCGCCCGGCATGTACAGTGCGCTCGCCGGCTTCGTCGAGCCGGGCGAAACCCTGGAGCAGACGCTGGTGCGCGAAGTGCGCGAGGAAGTCGGCATTGAAGTCGCCAACCTGCGATACTTCGCCAGCCAGCCTTGGCCGTTCCCGCATTCGCTGATGATCGCCTTCTACGCCGAATACGCCGGCGGCGAGATCACCCCCGATCCCGGCGAAATCGAGGCCGCGGGCTGGTTCACCGCAGACCGGCTGCCGCAGGCATTGCCGAGCAAGATCAGCATTTCCCGACGGCTGATCGATGCGGCGCTCGCCGAACTCGGCGCTGCAAGCTGACAACAGGATCCCAACCGGGGAGGGTGCCATGCTGAGAATCTGGGGTCGCAACAACTCGATCAACGTCCAAAAGCCGCTGTGGTGCTGCGAGGAAATGGGCGTTCAGTACGAACGGGTGGACGCCGGCGGCACCTTCGGCGTGGTGAACACGCCGCAATACCGCAACCTCAATCCGAACGGCTTGGTGCCGACCATCGAAGACGACGGCTTCGTGCTCTGGGAGTCGAACGCAATCGTGCGCTATCTCGCCGCCAAGCACAGCGCCGGCAAACTCTGGCCCGAGGACCTCAAGGTCCGCGCTGAAGCCGACAAATGGATGGACTGGCAGAACACGACCTTCTGGCCGACCTTCCGGCCGCTGTTCTGGAACCTGGTGCGCACTCCGGCCGACCAGCGCGACGAAAGCGCGATGGAAGACTCGCGCCTCAAGACCGCCGAGATCCTGGAGTATCTCGATGCGCACCTCAAGAACCGCGCGTACGTCGCCGGCGACGCGCTCACCATAGGCGACATTCCGATGGGTTGTGCACTCCAGCGCTGGATGACCCTTCCCATCGACCATCCGGAGATGCCGAATCTGGAGCGCTGGTACGACGCGCTGACCGACCGCCCGGCCTACAAGAAGATCGTAATGCTGCCGCTGACCTGAACGGCGCCAGCCAATTACTCAAGTGCGGATTTTTCGCGCACCGCCTCCAGGATGCGCCGCAGCATGTCCCCTATCTGGGCGGCCTCACGGCTGCCGATGTGATCCTCGAACAACTCCTTGATCCCGGCCGAGTAGACCGGCCACATTTTCCTGCGCATCGCCCTGCCTTCCGCGGTCACGACCGCTAAAGCGCCGCGGCGGTCGTCTGCGGCGCGCTCCCGCTCCACCAGCCCCGCGGACTCCAGGCGGTCCACCAGCCGCGTGAGATTGCTGCGCGAGAGCACCGTCATGTCGGCAAGTTCGGACATGCGCAGCCGGCGATCCTCGGCGCGCTCCAGCGCCCAGAGCACGTCGTACCAGGAGAGCGGCGGCAGGCCGGCTTCTGCCAGCCGCGCTTCGATTTTTTCGACCAGCACCGCGTGCACAGTCAGGAATAGCGCCCAGGCCGAACCTTTTGAAGTCTCTGAACTTTTTACCACTGTAAGTCCTCCAAACGAAATGGTAGTTGCAATTGCAATCAAAAGCAAGTATCTTGTAATTGCAGTTGCAATTATTGTATGTTCAACTTTCTACTCATGGAGAACGCTATGAACCGCACCATCACTCGTGAAGAACTGCACCGCAAGCTGTCGTCCGCAATGCGCCCGACGCTGGTCGAAGCGCTGCCGGAGAAGTACTACGCCGACAAGCACCTGCCGGGCGCACTGAATCTGCCGCACGACCGGGTCGATACGCTCGCTCCGAAGCTGCTTCCGGACAGAAATGCCGAGATCGTCGTGTACTGCGCCAACCGCCAGTGCCAGAACTCGCACATCGCAGCCCACCGTCTGTCCGTGCTCGGTTATACCGACGTTGCCGTGTATCCGGGCGGCAAGCAGGATTGGGACGAGGCGGGCCTGCCCTTCGAGTCCACCACTGAGCCGGCCGTCACGGCGTAAGCGGAAAAAACTTCGGTTCGGACCGGGCTCCGGTCCCGGAACCGGAGCAAGTAGAATGATGTCCACTTCAGCGGGCTGCACTCTTGTAACCCGCTACGTTTGTCTTTCGATCCTGCACCGGAGTCAAGGAGATGAAATCGATCAAGCACGGGCTCTGCGGCCTGCTCGCCGCCCTGCTGTGTTTCGGGTCCGCCAGCCACGCACACGCACGATACGTCGCGCTCGGCCACGTGGATCTGTCTTTCTACGAGGTCACTGCGAACGTCGTGCAACTCATCCTGGAACGCCTCGGCTACAACGTTGGCGTTCAGAAGGGCAGCCACGGTCAGATTTACCCCTTGCTCGCTAGGGGCGAAGTGGACCTGTTCGTCGCCGCCTGGCTGCCTAACGCACACGCAAGCTATTGGGAGCAGTACCAGAACAGCACGACAAAGGTGACGGCGCTTTACGACGATGCACGGTTGTTCTGGTCGGTACCGGACTATGTTCCGGCGTCGGAGGTGAAAAGTGTGGCGGATCTGCGCAAGCCGGAGGTGGCCGCGAAGATGCAGAAGGAGATCCGCGGGCCCGGCGCGGATTCAGGGCTGATGATCGGCTCGAAGAAAATCGTCGAGGCGTACGGCCTGGGTGATATGGGCTACCGGCTCGCGCCCGGCAGGCCCGCCGACTGGATCGCCAACTTCAACGACAATGTCGCCGCGAAGCGCTGGTTCGTGATGCCGTTGTGGCAGCCGCAATATCTGAACAAGGCGTACAAGATGCGCATCCTCGAAGAGCCGAAACAACTGCTCGGCGG
>DASYUW010000148.1:0-10439 GCA_036000845.1 Burkholderiales bacterium | reverse complement strand
GGCGAAACCCTTGTGATCGAGCTGGACAAGGCCGGCTTCGCGGTGGCGAGCGGCGCCGCCTGCTCCAGCACCAGCACCGAACCCAGCGCGACGCTGCTGGCGATGGGCGTGACGCCGGAACTGGCGCGCGGTGCGGTACGGGTAAGCTTCGGCGAGCACAACACCGCACGGCAGGTCGAGGACTTTCTACAGGCATTGTCCGCAGTGCTCAACCGGCTGCGGCGCCTGACGGCAATCGCAGTTTGAATTCGGCAATCAGTAAAGGGTGAATTGATCATGGCAATTACTGTTACGGAAAACGCGGCGAAGCATATCCGGGGTGCGCTGGCAAAAAGAGGCGGCGTGGGCCTTCGCTTCGGTGTCAGGAAAGTCGGTTGCTCGGGCTTTGCCTATACCTTCGACTACGCGCAGGAAGTCAACGCCGACGACCAGTTGTTCCAGTCCCACGACGTCACGGTGGTAGTGGACAAGGACAGCCTGGAGTTCGTGGACGGCGCAGTGCTCGACTATGAGCGCGAAGGGCTCAACGAGTCCTTCAAGGTCGAGAACCCGAACGCGAAGGCGATGTGCGGCTGCGGCGAAAGCTTCAGCGTCGCCTGACGAAAATAGCGGTTCATCGGGAGCGGTTTGTGAGCGCAGTCATCCAGAACCTGGTCAATCAGCCCTACAAGCACGGGTTCGTTTCCGACATTGAGTCGGACGTCGTGCCCAAGGGTCTGAGCGAGGACGTCATCTGCCTGATCTCGGCGAAGAAAGGCGAGCCGGAATGGCTGCTCGAGTTCCGCCTGAAGGCGTACCGCCACTGGCTGACGATGCAGGAACCGACCTGGCCGAACGTCAAATACCCGAGGATCGACTTCCAGGACATCAGCTATTTCTCCGCGCCGAAGCCGAAGAAGCTCGCATCCATGGACGAAGTGGATCCGGAGCTGCTGCGCACATTCGAGAAGCTCGGCGTGCCGATGCACGAGCGCAAGACGCTCGCCGGCGTCGCGGTGGATGTGATTTTCGACAGCGTATCGGTCGCCACCACATACAAGAAGAAGCTGGCCGAAGTCGGCGTCATCTTCTGTTCCTTTTCCGAGGCGGTCAAAGACCATCCCGACCTGGTGAAGCAGTATCTCGGATCCGTGGTGCCGACCGGCGACAATTTCTATGCCGCGCTCAATTCCGCGGTGTTCACCGACGGCTCGTTCTGTTACATCCCCAGGGGCGTGCGTTGCCCGATGGATCTTTCGACCTATTTCCGCATCAACACCCAGGAGTCGGGCCAGTTCGAGCGCACATTGATCGTCGCGGAAGAGGGCGCTTACGTGTCCTATCTCGAGGGCTGTACGGCGCCGAAGTTCGACACCAACCAGCTGCACGCGGCGGTAGTGGAGTTGGTTGCGCTGGACGATGCCGAGATCAAGTATTCGACAGTGCAGAACTGGTACGCGGGAGACGAGAACGGCAAGGGCGGCATCTACAATTTCGTCACCAAGCGCGGTCTGTGCAAGGGCTCGAACTCGAAGATTTCGTGGACCCAGGTCGAGACCGGTTCGGCAATCACCTGGAAGTATCCGTCCTGCGTGCTGCTGGGCGACAACTCAGTGGGCGAATTCTATTCGGTGGCGCTGACCAACCACCATCAGCAGGCCGATACCGGGACCAAGATGATCCACGTCGGCAGGAACACCCGCAGCAAGATCATTTCCAAGGGCATTTCCGCCGGTGTTTCGAACAACAGCTACCGCGGGCTGGTGAAAATCGGCGCCAAGGCTGAAGGCGCGCGCAACTTCTCGCAATGCGACTCCATGCTGATCGGCGACCGCTGCAGCGCGAACACCTTCCCGTACATCCAGGTCAACAACAACTCGGCGAAAGTGGAGCACGAAGCCTCGACCTCGAAGATCGGCGAGGACCAGCTCTTTTATTTCGCCAGCCGCGGCATCGGTAACGAGGAAGCGGTGTCGATGATCATCAACGGTTTCGTGCAGGACGTATTCGTGCAACTACCGATGGAGTTCGCGGTCGAGGCGACCAAGCTACTCGGACTCAAGCTTGAAGGAAGTGTCGGATGATCAGGGAAAACGCCCCCGTGCTGCTGGAAGTCTGCAGCCTCACCGCAAGAATCGGCGATCGCAACATCCTCAAGGGAATAGATCTGACTGTACGTGCCGGTGAAGTGCACGCGATCATGGGACCGAACGGCTCGGGCAAGAGCACGTTCGCGAAAGTTCTGAGTGGGCATCCGTCGTATGAAGTGACCGGCGGCGAAATTCTGTTCGAAGGCAGGAATCTGCTCGACCTGGCACCGGAAAAGCGCGCCCGCGCCGGTCTGTTCCTCGGCTTCCAGTATCCGATCGAGGTGCCGGGTGTGACCAACAGCGCCTTCCTGCGCCTGGCCTACAACACTGTGCAGGGTACGCGCGGGAAAGAAGAGCTGGATCCGCTCGAGTTCGACGACCTCGTGCGCGAGAAAATGAAACTTCTGGATATTGATCCGTCTTTTCTCGGGCGCAGCCTGAACGCCGGCTTTTCCGGCGGCGAGAAGAAGCGCAACGAGATCCTGCAGATGGCGCTTCTGGACCCGAAGCTCGCTGTGCTGGACGAGACCGACTCGGGCCTGGACATCGACGCGTTGCGGGTGGTGGCGAACGGCATCAACAAGCTGCATACCCCCGACAACGGCATCGTGCTGGTAACGCATTACCAGCGCATGCTCAACTACATCGTGCCGGACTACGTGCACGTCATGGAAGGCGGGCGGATCATCAGGACCGGCGACAAGTCGCTCGCGCTCGAGCTCGAAGCTCGCGGCTACGACTGGGTCGCGAAAGAAGCCGCGTGAGTCTGATCGCATGAATACCGAAACCCGCAGCGACTATCTCGACAGCCTGCTACACGGCCGGGATGTGGTGCCTGAGGCCCGCGCAGGCTGGTTGAAGACGCTGCGCGCCCAGGCGGTGGAGCGCGCCAATGCACTCACCGTGCCGACCACGCGCGACGAGGACTGGCGCTTCACCGACCTGTCACCGCTGTACAAGGCCCCGTACCGGCCATCTGCGCAGCCGGGTGAGGTTTCGGCGGCCGATCTCCGCCGCTTCGAGATTCCGGAAGCGACGACGCGGCTGACTTTCGTGGACGGTCATTTTTCTGCTGCGCTATCGCTCATCGTGCCTTCGGATGGCGTTCTCGTTGCCACTCTTCCTGATGCGCTTGCGGCGCATGGCCGACTGGTCGAGTCCACGCTGGGCACGCTTGCGGGAGCAGGACAGGACGCTTTCGCCGCGGTGAATACGGCGTTTCTGCACGATGGCGCACTGATCCACGTCAGGCGCGATCACGCCGGCATCGCGCCAATTCACCTTTTGTTCGTCGCCACCCGCAACGATGGCGCTGCCTATCCGAGGGTCCTGGTGATCGCGGAACCGGGCGCGCAGTGCACGCTGATCGAGGACTTCGTAGGGTTGGCCGACGGGGGTTACTTTACCGACGCGGTCACCGAAATTGCCGTGGGTGAGAATGCGCATGTTGCGCACGTCAAACTGCAGCGCGAAGCGCAGGCGGCATTTCACATCGCCAGGACCTCGGTACAGGTTGCGCGCGACGGCCGTTATTCCAACTGGTCGGTTGCATTGGGTTCGCGCATTTCCCGCCACAATCTCCACGTGATGCAGGCGGGCGAGGGTACCGAATTCTCGATCGACGGCCTGGCGCTCATCGGCGGGCGCCAGCTGGCCGACACCAACAGCCTGATCGACCATGCGCATGCGCACGGACGCAGCCGGCAGTTGCACAAGACCGTGGTCGGCGGCGGCGCACACGGGGTGTTCAACGGCAAAATTTTCGTGCGTCGGGACGCGCAACAGACCGATGCGGGGCAGCAATCACGCAACCTGCTGCTTTCCGACAAGGCACACGTGGATACCAAGCCGCAACTGGAGATCTTTGCCGACGACGTCAAGTGCGCGCACGGCGCTACCGTCGGCCAGATCGAGGCCGATGAGCTGTTTTATCTGAAGAGCCGCGGCCTGTCGGACGCCACCGCGCGCAATCTGCTGACCTACGCGTTTGCCGCCGAGATCATCGAGCGCATACCGGTGAAATCCCTGGTGGAGCGGCTGGAAAACCACGTTCTCGAACAAACCCGGATCAAATCCTGACCATGACTTCTGCAAGCAATGTACTACAGGCGGTAAAGCCGGCCGGCGCGCTCGACGTCGGGCGCATCCGTGCGGACTTCCCGATTCTGAACCTCGAGGTCAACGGCAAACCGCTCGCGTATCTCGACAACGCGGCGAGCAGCCAGATGCCGAAGCAGGTCATCGACCGGCTGGTGCGCTATCAGACCAGCGAGCACTCAAACATCCACCGCGCGGTTCACGCTCTGTCGGAGAAGGCAACCGCGGAATACGAAGGTGCGCGCCGCAAGATCCAGCGCTTTATCAACGCGAAAGAAGAACGCGAAGTCATCTACACCCGCGGCACTACGGACTCGGTGAATCTGGTGATGCAGGGTTACGGGCGGGCGTTCCTGGGCGCCGGCGACGAGATTATCGTGTCCCAGCTCGAGCACCATTCCAATATCGTGCCCTGGCAGATGCTGTGCGAGGAGAAGGGTGCAAGGCTGCGCGTGATCCCGTGCAATGACGCCGGCGAACTGCTGCTCGATGACTACGCGAAGCTGTTCAACACCGATACCAGGTTCGTCGCCATCACCCATGTCTCCAACGCGCTGGGGACCATCAACCCGGTCAAGGACATGATCGCCACCGCGCACCGCAAGGGCGTGCCGGTGCTGGTGGATGGTGCGCAGGCCGTGCCGCACATGAAAGTGGATGTGCAGGACCTGGATTGCGATTTCTACGCCTTTTCTGGCCACAAGATGTGCGGACCGACCGGCATCGGCATTCTCTACGGCAAGGCGCAGCTCCTGGAGAAAATGAAGCCCTTCGAGGGCGGCGGCGACATGATCCTGTCCGTGACCTTCGAGAAAACGACCTACAACACCATCCCCCACAAGTTTGAGGCCGGAACGCCGCCGATCGCCGCCGCCATCGGACTGGGCGCCACGGTGGATTACCTGGAAAGCGTCGGGCTGGACAGGATTACCGCGCATGAACACGATTTGCTGACGTATGCGACGGAGGCGTTTACACAACTCAAGGGCGTGCGCATCGTGGGAACCGCGAGGAACAAGGCCGCCGTCCTGTCGTTCACCGTGCAAGGCGTGCATCCCCACGACGTCGGCACCATTCTGAACGAAGATGGCGTGGCCGTGCGTACCGGCCATCACTGCGCCCAACCGGTGATGCAGCGCTTCGGCATCCCGGCGACGGCGCGCGCCTCGTTTTATCTTTACAACACCTTTGCCGAAGTGGATGCGCTGGTCGCGGGCATTCGCAGAGTACAGAAAATATTCGGCTAAGCCGGTTTCAATGGATTCCAAGCAGCTATATCAGGAAGTGATCCTGGATCACAACAGGAAGCCGCGCAACTGGGGCAAGATTGCGGATGCGAGCCACAGGGCGGAAGGACTGAATCCCCTGTGCGGCGATCACATCTGGCTGTCGCTGAAACTTGACGACGAGCGCGTCGAGAACATCGCCTTCGAGGGCGAAGGCTGTGCGATCTGCAAGGCCTCATCGTCGATGATGACTACCAACGTAAAGGGCAAGACCGTTGCGGAAGCCGAGCAACTGGTGCGGGAATTCCGTGACATGGCCACCGGCAGCCTAGATATCGCCGGTGAGCCCAACCATCTCGGCAGGCTCACGGTTTTTGCCGGTGTGCGCGATCTGCCGTCGCGGGTGAAATGCGCGATCCTGCCGTGGCACACGCTGCAAGCGGCACTGCATTCCGAATCGGTAGTTTCCACCGAGGGCGACCAAGACCCGGTTCCCGCCGCAGGCTAAGCCAATGCCAAAAATCGCCGATCTCGAATACACGCCGAATCCCAACGCACGCAAGTTCGTTCTGAAGCAGCCGCTGACCAGTGGTCTGGCGCGTTCTTTCGAGAACGCGGAACAGGCGCAGCGCGACGAGCTTGCCTCCAAGCTGTTCGCGATTCCTCACGTCACCAATGTTTTTTACGTCGATAACTGGATCACCGTGACCCAGGACGGCGAGGCCGACTGGCAGGAGTTGTTGCGCCAGGTCGCCGCGCCGATCCGCGAAGCGCCGGCTGCCGGGAAAGCATCGGAGGAGTATGCCCAGGCGGCCGCCTGGCTGGCGAAGGGCGAGGGTGCGGCGGAACTATCTGAATCCGATAAGCTCAAGCTCGATCAGATCAATGAACTGCTGGACGAGGAAGTGCGACATTATCTGCAGGGCGACGGTGGTGACCTTTACGTTGTCGGTCTGGAAGGCAGCACGCTGAAAGTACACTACCAGGGCGCCTGCGGCAGTTGCCCCAGTTCCATTTCCGGCACACTCGCCGGCATAGAGAGCCTGGTCAGGCGCATCGACCCTGAAATGGAAGTGGTCGCGGTCTGAGAGGCCGTGACCATCGTCAATATCTTGACTGACGTGAATGTTGTGGTTGGCGTTTTGTCATGCGCCGTAACCGGACTTTACCGGTCACCCGTTACCAGTCACCAGTCACTGCCTCTTGATGAGTGATTGGGTTTTTGTTGCCGAGGCGGTCAGTATCAAGCCCGGCCACTACGAAACTGTCGATCTCGATGGCACGCTGGCGGCGGTGTTCAACGTCAACGGCGAGTTTTACGCGATCGAAGACGTGTGCACCCACGACGGCACCGTGCTTACCAGCGGCAATCCGATCGAGGGCGACGAAATCGTCTGCCCGCGGCATGGCGCGCGCTTCTGCGTCAGGACCGGCGAGGCGCTCTCGCCACCTGCTTACGAACCTACTGCGACGTTTCCGGTGAAGGTCGAAGACGGGAAAATCTACGTCCGCGACCATCGCTGGGACTGAGAAGTCAAGGCGTTGCACAAGGCACGCCGGTTGCGCAACGCCGTAACCAATGCCTTTTCGGACTCACGAAATGCGATATCCAGTCGAGCCGCGTCGCCGCGGCTGCGGACGACCGAAAAATCAGCCGAGTTCTTTCAGGACAGCGCGTGCCTGCGTCACGCGGGCGGCAACGTCCGGCATTGCAGCTTCCACACGAAGCCGATCCTGCCCGCTCAACTTGAAGTTCTTGCGACTCTGTACCAGTCCTATGATCTTGGCGGGGTCCAGTGGCGGATTGGGTATGAACTGCAGCAGAAGGCTCTCCGGGCCGGCATCCATACGGGAGATGCCAAGCTGCCTGGCGGCGATGCGCAGCCGGTGGGTCTCCAGCAGGACTTTGGCAGGGTCGGGCAGCAAGCCGAAGCGGTCCACCAGTTCTTCATGCATGGCTTCCAGTTCTTCCGGGGTTTCGCAGTTGGCGAGCCGCTTGTACAGCACCAGGCGTTCGTGGATGTCGGCGCAGTAGTCGTCGGGCAGCAGCGCCGGGGCGTGCAGGTTGATCTCGGTGCCGAGGTTGAAGTGGCCGGCGAGTTCCGGCTCCTTGCCGGCCTTGAGCGACTTCACCGCCGCGTTGAGCATCTCGGCATAGAGCGCGAACCCCACTTCCTGCATTTCGCCGCTCTGCGATTCACCCAGTACTTCGCCGGCGCCGCGGATTTCGAGGTCGTGCATGGCGAGATAGAAGCCCGAGCCCAGTTCTTCCATCATCTGGATCGCTTCCAGCCGTTTTCTCGCCTGGCTGCCCACGGCATCCTCATCCGGCGTCAGCAGATAGGCGTAGGCCTGGTGGTGCGAGCGGCCGACGCGCCCTCGCAACTGGTGCAGCTGCGCAAGGCCGAACTTGTCGGCGCGATTGATGATGATGGTGTTGGCGGTTGGCACGTCGATGCCGGTCTCGATGATGGTCGTGCACAGCAGCAGGTTGAAGCGGCCCTGGTAGAAGTCGCGCATGACCAGTTCCAGTTCGCGCTCGGGCATTTGGCCGTGGGCGACGCGGATGCGCGCTTCCGGCAGCAACCTCGCCAGCCGTGCCTCCATGTTACGGATGGTCTCGATCTCGTTGTGCAGGACGTAAATCTGCCCGCCGCGCTTCAGTTCACGCAGCACGGCTTCGCGGATCAGGCCCTCGCTGAGCGGTGAAACGAAGGTCTTGATCGCCAGGCGCCGCTGCGGAGCGGTGGCAATGACGGAGAAATCGCGCAGTCCCTCGAGCGCCATCGCCAGCGTGCGCGGAATCGGAGTGGCGGTGAGCGTCAACACGTCCACCTGCGCGCGCAACGCCTTCAGTTTTTCTTTCTGGCGCACGCCGAAGCGGTGCTCCTCGTCGATGATCACCAGACCGAGGTCTTTGAACTTCACTCCGCGGGAGAGCAGCTTGTGGGTGCCGATGGCGATGTCGATGCGGCCTTGCTCCAGGCCTTGGAGTGCGGCGCCGGTTTCCTTTGCCGAACGAAAGCGCGACAATTCGGCGATCTTCACCGGCCAATCGGCGAAGCGGTCGGAGAAGGTCTGGAAGTGCTGTTCGGCGAGCAGTGTGGTGGGCACCAGAACGGCCATCTGTTTGCCGTCCGCGATGGCGACGAAAGCGGCACGCAGCGCGACTTCGGTTTTCCCGAAGCCCACATCGCCGCACACCAGTCGGTCCATCGGCTTGCCGGCCTGCATGTCGCCGATCACGGCCTGGATGGCCGCCGCCTGGTCGGGCGTTTCCTCGAACGGGAAGCCTGCCCGGAACGCCTCGTAGTCGTGAGGCTTGAGCTGGAAGGTGTGGCCTTGGCGCGCTGCGCGCTGGGCGTAGAGGTTCAGCAGTTCCGCGGCAGTATCGCGCACCTGCACCGCGGCGCGCCGCCTGGCTTTCTCCCACTGGCCGCTGCCGAGCTTGTGGAGCGGCGCAGCTTCGGGCGCCGCCCCGCTGTAACGGCCGATCACCGCAAGCTGCGATACCGGCACGTAGAGCTTGTCGCCGCCGTCGTACTCGAGCGTTAGGAACTCGGTCTCGCCGTCGCCGAGGTCCATGTTGGCGAGGCCGAGATAGCGGCCGATGCCGTGTTGGGCGTGTACCACGGGATCGCCGACCTTGACTTCCGACAAGTCGCGCAGCATGCCCTCGGTGGCGACGCGGCGCTCCCGCGAAGCCCGCGTGCGAACCTGTGACGGGTAGAGTTCGTTCTCGGTGATCAGCGCGACGGCGTCACCGGCATCGACGAAGCCGGAATGCAGCGGGCCTACGGTCAGCATCAGCGGCTCCGTCGCATCTTTGAAGGCCTTCCAGCCTTCGCAGACGTTCGGCCGCACCTGGTATTCGTTCAGCAGGCCAAGCAGCGTCTCCCGCCGTCCCATGCTTTCCGCGATCAGTAGGACACGTCCGCTGTAGTTGCTGTGAAACGCTGACAAGGCGGCGAGCGGATTTTCGGCACGGCGGTCCACCGTCACCGGTGGCAGCGGCTTCGTCGGCGCTAGTGTTCCGGCGTCCTCCCTGTTCGCGCCCGAAGCGGTATCGATCCTGGCAAACGGTTTGAGGCTGCCGAAAAACTCGTCCTCGCGCAGAAACAACTCGGCGGGCGGCAGAAGCGGGCGATCCGGATCGCCGCGCAGCAGGTTGTAACGCGACTGGGTGTCCTGCCAGAACTGGGATATCGCCTTGGCAACGTTCTGATGCAGGGACACCAGCGTTCCGATGGGAAGATAATCAGCTAGCGTCGCAGTGGACTCGAAGAAAAGCGGCAGGTAATACTCGATTCCGGCGGGGATGAAACCCTGGCTCATGTCCTTGTACAGGCGGCTCTTGGAGGGATCGCCTTCGAACTTTTCCCGGAATCGCTGGCGGAAAGTGGTGCGGGCGTTGTCGTCGGTGGGGAACTCGCGCGCCGGCAGCAGCCGTACTTCCTTGACCTTGTAGATGCTGCGCTGGGTGTCCACGTCGAAGGAACGGATGCTCTCGATCTCGTCGTCGAACAGGTCGATGCGGTAGGGCAACGCACTGCCCATCGGGAACAGATCGATGACGCCGCCGCGAAAGCTGAACTCTCCGGGCGAGACCACCTGGGTGACGTGCGAGTAGCCGGCCAGCGTCAATTGCCTGCGCAGCGAGTTCGCATCGAGTTTTTCGCCTTGCTTGAGGAAAAACGTGTAGGCCGCGAGAAAGGACGCCGGCGGCAAGCGGTACAGCGCGGTGGTGATCGGCACCACGGCGACGTCGAAGGCATCGTGGGTGATCTGGTAGAGCGTGGCCAGGCGCTCGGAAATCAGGTCCTGGTGCGGCGAGAAGCTGTCGTAGGGCAGGGTTTCCCAATCCGGCAGCAGGAATACGCGAAGTGTCGGCTCGAAAAAGGCGATTTCCTCGCGCAGCCGCTCTGCATCCTGTGCGGTCTCGGTAATGATTGCCAGCGGACGCGCGCTGCGTGCCAGTTCAGCGAGCGCCAACGCGTCTGCGGATCCGTGCAGCGGGGGAAAGGTGGCACGCGACCCCGGGGTCGGG
>DASYUW010000147.1:0-10336 GCA_036000845.1 Burkholderiales bacterium | reverse complement strand
TGGGCGTATCAGCTTGAGCGCCTCCTCGACCACCGGCTGCAGCTGCACGACTTTGCGTTTGATCTCCTGCTGACGGCTGAATGCGAGGATGCGCTGCACCAGATCGGCAGCGCGGGCGCTCGCCTTGTCGATTTCGAGCAGGCTTTCCCGCGCAGGATGATGATCCGGCAGGTCGCCGAGGGCAAGCCTGGTGTTGCCGGTGATTGCGAGCAGGATGTTGTTGAAGTCGTGCGCGATCCCGCCTGCCAGCGTACCCAGGGCCTCCATTTTTTGCGAGCGGCGTTGCGCTTCGTCGGCGCGTTTGCGGTCGGTGATGTCCCGGCTCATCCCGACCAAGCCGACGATCGCGCCCGCGCGATCGCGCAGCGGCACCTTGATTGTCAGGTGCCAGCGGGGGTTCCCCGCGGCGTCCCTGCTCGGCTCCTCCCGATTGAGTACCGGCTGGCCGCCGAGCGTCTGCAGATCGTCCGCATGGTAGATCTCCGCCAGCTCGCGCGGGTAGAGGTCGAACACCGTCTTGCCGAGAAGCTGCTCCTCGTGCGAGAACCCGAGATGCTTGAGCTCGGCTGCGTTGCAGAGCGTGAAGCGGCCGGCGGTGTCCTTGGTGAAGACAAGGTCGGGCAGCGCGTCGATGAGCGTACGCAACAGCGTGCGCTCCGTCGTGAGCGCCTCCTCGTCACGTTTGCGCGCGGTGATATCCACCACGGCGGCAAGCACCAGAGATTCCTCCCGGGTCCGGACCGGGACCAGCCCTACCTCGACGGGAAATTCGACGCCGTCCTTGCGCAAGCCGTGGAGATCGCGACCGGCACCCATTGCGCGGGTCTCCGGTCGTGCGGCGAAGGCGGTCCGGTAAGCCACGTGCCGCTCGCGCAAGCCGGCCGGCAACAGCATCTCGATGGGTTTTCCGAGCAGTTCTTCGCGCGTGTAACCGAACGCCCGTTCCAGCTCCCTGTTCACCAGCGTGATCGAGCCGCTGCTGTCGGCCATCAATACACCCTGCGGTGCGGACTCCACCATCAGGCGCAAGCGCTCCTCCACCAGCTTTTGCTCCGCCGCGATCGCCTCCGCACGCTGCCGCGAACGATGCAGCGCTTCGTTCAACCCGCTGAGCAGAACGCCCGACATGATCAGAATCATCCACTGCACGAAGTCCAGCGGCCTTGCGATGGAGAAGATCTGCGTCGGCGTCATGGTGAAGTAACTCGTACCCAAGGCGGCAAGAAAAGTGGCAACCAGCCCCGGGCCCATACCGCCGAGGTAGGCACTGATGATGATGGGTATCAGGAACAGGACCAGCATCGGTCGGTCGCCGATCCAGGGCGCCAGGCCGAGGCGCAGGAACACGGTCGCCAGCGTGATCAAAACCGCCACCCCATACCCCAGCCACCAGGGGCGGCGCGTCGGGGCCGTGGATTCGGCTTCGATCCCATCCGAGGCCGGCATGGGCGATCGCGCCGGGATTGCCGTCTTGCCGGTCATTTCATCCATTTAGGCAGCGGTCCGAACTGAGGTCATGATCCGCCAAACGCTGGCTGGTGAATTCTCCCGGCGCAGGAAAAATTCCTGCGTTGTATCGCAGCCGAATAGTCGTATCGCCGCACGAAGTCGAGTTGCAGCCCCGACCAATGTGAGTCCGATCAGGAACAGGACACTTGAAATGATGCGCCCCTCGAGGGCGCTCTCCGTGACGGCCATGAGCGCGAAGAACGCGATCGCAAGCAGCCTCGAGACGAGGATTCGATGCGACGCAATGAGGTCGGCCAATCTCGCCAGCATGACCGCGGACTTCGCAGTTGGTGGGGGCGATGCAAATACGCGATGCCCTCGCACACCGCCGCGGGCCGATGTCTCACCCTGTTAAAGATGTGCGTCGAATCGGATAGGGCTCAACGGCGGCTTTTCTCCATCCCCATCTTCTTCCACAGCGAAGCTTCCCAGTCCATTTCCGCCGAAACGGCCTCCTTGCCTGCCTGCGCGACGGGCTCTTTTGCGACCTCTTCCCGCGGGTCCACGTAGTTCGTCGCTGCCTGGAATTTGCCTTCGGCGAGTTCCCTCGAGGAGATTTCGTCGCGATCCTGCAGCAGAGACTTCAGTTCCTCAAAGCTCTGCTCGATCGACACCGCAGGGGCGGCGGCGCCTTGCTGGCCGTTGGCCGACGCCGGTGCGACGTCACGCCCGCAGTAGCGGCAGACGATCGCCTCCGTCTTGATCTCTTCGGCGCAGAACGGGCACTTTTTCGCCGCTTCCTGTTCTGCGGCCCGACTTTCCGCCGCCAGCTCGTTCCAGCTCGGCTCGTTCATCAAGAAAAAAGGATCCGCGACCGGTTCCGGGTCCTCGGGTGTGTCCCGCACGTCCTTGTTGACTGCCCAGACAATGGCAGCGAACCAGCCGATGACCGTCCAGCCGAGCAAGAAGGTGATCAGACCGATCGCAGTGGTGAAGCGGTGCTTGCGGAGGACTGCGATGAGCAGTGGAGTGAAGTAGGCAAACAGGAGCACCGGCAGGAGCGCGATGGTCCAGTCTTCGTAGCCCGGGAAGTGTTGGCTCAGCGCATCAATCATTGGGACCGAATTCATTGAGTGCGACCCATTGTACGATGTTGATCGGCAATAGGAAACAGGAGCCGGAACCAACCGGCCCAAGGCCGGCGATACGAGCGTTGACAAGGTTTGGACCCCCGGCTTTCGGCACGGTGCTAGACTGGCCGGAACGAGAAAGGCGAACCCGAGTGATCGCGATTTCAGAACGCTCTTTGTCCCCCCTGGCATGCGCCGTTGCCGTTGCAATGTGGGCCGCGGCGACGGTCGCCGTTGCATGCGTGGAAGGCGATTTGAGAGGAGAAGCCGTGACCTTCGAGCGCGAGGTTGGGGCGACGCCCGCGGGCGACGAGGCCGCGATGAATGTGCTCGGCGCCGGCTGGTTTCGCGTCGCTTCGATCGAGAAGCACGGCGGCAGCAGCGACCAGACTTACGTTACCCTCGAGCTCGACGGCCAGCCGGTCATCACCACGTCGTTTGCGTCACTCAAGAATCCGTGGATGCAGCTGAACACCTCGTTCATCGTGGCCAATGTCCAGACGGAGGGCGACACCAGCACCATGACCATCTGGTACTCGCCTGAATTGAAGTTCAGGGCCATGGCGGTGTTGCGGGTGGACGTGAAGGAAGACGGTGTGGACAGCCTGCGGATGCGTACCGTGATGAACAAACCCGCGCCGCACGAACACCCGCCGGGGACGGCGCCCACTACCCTCGCCCTTCCGGCGTTCAAGTAAGTTCCCCCTCTCCCCGGCCCTCTCCCGCCAGGGGAGAGGGAGCCCTGGAGCCAGAAAAGTGAAAGGCGACCGATTTGGTCGCCTTTTCTTTTCGACATTCATTGGCCGCTCATGGCACATGCGTTGTTTTCGTTTCTGACGTTACCCCCTCTCCCCTGGCGGGAGAGGGCCGGGGAGAGGGGGAGAGGGGAGGGTTACTCCTTGTAAGGCTCCACGACGCTGGCGCGCATCGAGTAGCCGATGTCGATGTTGGACTCCCCGTCCACCAGGAACAGCGACTTTTTGCTTGCGGCGGTGGACATCCGGCCCGTCACCCAGATCGGCGCGAACAGGGTGACGTTGCCCACCGGTTTATCCGACTTGACGTGCACGATCTGGTTCGGCGGCGGGGGCGGGGTGTGAATGCAGGCACCGACCCACGGCACCAGCAGGAACTCGGTGATTTCCTTGCCGGAGAACTCCAGCGGCAGCAGATAGCCGGGAATGCGTACTGTCTGGCCGTCGAGAGCCGCGTTGACCGACTGGGCCCGCAGGCGACCCTGCTCGGCGATCTCCTTGCGCCTCGCCAGCAGGTTGTCCACGTCGACGCCCGCCTGGTGGAGCTTGCGCGCGGCTGCCTGCTCGTCCGCAAGTTCGATCGGCGACACCGTTTCGCCGCGCGCCTTGCGGTCGCGAACTGCGGCGATGTCAGTCAACTGCAGGGCTTGTTGCCTGCTGAGGTTGGCGAACGGATGATCGGCTGACAGCGGCGGGACGAGGTCCTTCCACATCAATTGACGCGGCGCGTCGGCCCATGCAACCGGCGCCAGCAGCGCACAGGACAGGATGAGGATAGCGCGCAAGCAGGAATTGTTGGTCATTGCATTGGTCTCACGGAGTCAGATTCGTATGGTCATGCCGTCGGCGAGCGAATAGCGGTAGATCCGATAAGCAGGGATCAGGCCAATCAGCATACCGGCCGCGGCTACCACGATCATCAGCGCGAACTCGTAAGGCGAAGGCCAGCCTACCACGATGAACAGCCCCAGGCGGGACTCCAGCCACGGCTGGCCGGCCAGCAGCCCCAGATAAAGGGCTGCGATCCCGAGCGCGATTCCCAGCAGCGTCAGAAACGCCGCCTCGCCCAGGATCAACGCAAAAATGTGCATCGGGCGCGCGCCGACCGAACGCAGCACCGCCATCTCGCGGCGGCGTTCGCTCAGGCTGGTGAGCAGGGCGACCAGCATGCCCGCAAGACCCACCACCACCACCAGCGCCGATACGGCGAACAGTGTCTTCTCCGCCGCACCTACGATCTCCCAGACTTCCAGCAGCGTGGCGCCGGGCAGGATCGCGGTTAGCGGTTCCCCGGGGTACTCGTTGACGATCCTCTGCATCGACAGCGCCGCACCGCGCGACTTGAGTCCTACCAGGAACGCAGTGATCGCGCGTTCCGTTTTCTTTCCGGCCTGACGGTCGTGCCCGTCTGCGCCCGCACGCACTGCGGTCGCGAGTGGGTCGAACGCATCTTCAGACGCTTCCGCATGGACGGCATCCATGCCTTCCAGCGTGACGTGCACCGTGCGATCCACCGGCGTGCCGGTGCGCTCCAGCACCCCGACCACCTGGAACGGCTGATCCTCGTGCAGCGAAAAGCTAACCTCGCCTGCTCCGTGGGCGATGACGATCGAGTCTCCGGGCTTATAGCCGAGCTTCGCGGCGACGTCCGCGCCCAGCACCGCGTCGTGCGTGTGGTCGAAAGGTTGACCCTGTGCGAGTTCGAGCTTGCGATCGCGCCCGAAGCGGAAGTGCTCGAAATACTCGTGCGCCGTGCCGAGCACGCGGAAACCGCGGTGCGAATCGCCCAGCGACAAGGGGATGGTCCACGCCACTTCCGGTCGCTGCGCGATGGCGCGATAGCTGTCCCAGCGGATGTTGTTGGTGGCATTGCCGATCCGGAATACGGAAAACAGCAGCAGGTGCACGGGGCTGCTGCGCGCGCCCACCACCAGGTCGGTGCCCGAGATCGTGGCGGCGAAACTCTCGCGCGACTCGCTGCGGAGACGTTCGACGCCGAGCAGCAGCATCACCGCGAGCGCGATCGACAGCACCGTCAGCACCGCGGTGAACTTGCGGTTGCGCAGACTTTTGACGGCGAGCGCGAGAATCATCGAAGAGTCTTTCAGACCCGTGCCGGCGCGGGCCCGGTCGCGTGGTTGATGTCGGCGAACTGGATGGCGCGATCGAACAGCGGGGCGAGCGACGCGTCGTGACTGACGAAGATCAGCGAGGCCTGCTCGCGCGCGCATTCGCGGAACAGCAGGTCGAGGAAGGCCGCACGCCGGTCGGCGTCGAGCGACGAGGTCGGTTCATCGGCGATCACCAGCTCCGGCGCGCCGATCAGCGCCCGGGCCGCCGCGACCCGTTGCTGCTGGCCGACGCTCAGTTCCGTCACCGGGCGGCGCAGCACTGCTGCGTCCCCCATGTCGAGATGTTCGAGCAGCCGCACCGCCTCGGCCCGAACGGTCCCGCCTTCACGTTCGGCACGCTCCTTGCGCCGCTGCGAGAACCCGCAAGGCAGGCAGACGTTCTCGACCACGGACAGATACGGGATGAGGTTGAACATCTGGAAGATGAAGCCGATGTGATCGGCGCGGAAGTGGTCGCGCGCTGCACCGCCGAGGGCGCCGATGTCACCGTCCAGCACACGGACAGTCCCTTCCAACGGTGTGATCACGCCAGCGAGCAAACTGAGCAGCGTGGATTTGCCGCTGCCACTCGGTCCGCGCAGAAAAACGCGCTCGCCGCGCGCGACCCCCAGGCTGCCGATGTCGATCACGAAAGGCGGTGCTCCGGACCATGAAAAGCGCACGCCGGAGAGGTCGACGACGGCATCAGGTGAGCCATCACTTCTTTCCGGCGGCTGTGTTCGCGAGGGGTGGGGTGCGGACGTGTCCATTGCGGGAATGTACTACCGAACGGCGGTGACTGGTAACTGGTGGCCGGTAAAGGCCAAAGGGGTCTAGCGGGGTCTAACGCTTCCGGACGCGGATGGTGGACGGAGAGGCCAGAAAGCCGTGCTGCGTGCTGGTGCTGCGTACTCAGTGCTTGGAAAAGGTTAGGGACCGGAGAAGTCGTGCTAGGTGATAGGTATCCCTCGAGGGGCTACCGGAAAGAATCCGCGCCTCTTCTCAGCACGCTGCACCCAGCACCCAGCACCAGCACTGCATTTCGACCATTCGCAAGCCTCAGCTCCGCGGCAGGCGGACCATGGCGTGCAGTCCGCTGCCATTGGCAAACGCGATGTCGCCGCCGTGGCCGCGGATGATGGTGCGGGCGATGGCCAGCCCGAGCCCGACCCCGCCGGTGGTGCGGTTGCGCGAGTTTTCCAGCCGTACGAATGGGGCGAACACTCGCTCGAAATCCGCTTCAGGAATGCCGGGACCGTCGTCTTCGACGCTGATCTCGATCGCTTCACCCCCGGAAGCGAGCGCTACCCGTGCTCGCTCGCCGTAGCGAACCGCGTTCTCGATCAGATTCCGGAACGCGCGGCGCAGAGCATCCGGCCGGCATCGGTACGGGATCCTTTCGCCGTTGGTGAAGGTCACGTCCCATCCCATGTCGGCGAGGTCGGCACACAGGCTCTCGATCAGCGCCGCAAGGTCCACGCTGCGCGTTGGCTCCCGCGCGGCATCCTCGCGCGCGAAGGTGAGCGTCGCCTCGGTCATGGTCTGCATCTCGTCGAGCGTGGCGAGCAGTTTCTGCCGCGTCTCTTCGTCGGCGACGAACTCGGCGCGCAATCGCAGCGAAGTGATCGGCGTGCGCAGATCGTGTCCGATGGCGGCGAGCATGCGCGTCCGGTCTTCCACGAAGCGCCGGAGCCGTGACTGCATCCGGTTGAACGCCGCCGCGGTGCAGCGGATGTCCCCGGGCCCGCATTCGGGAATCGGCGCCACTTCCTCGCCGAGACCAACGCGCTCGGCCGCCTGTGCAATATCCTTCAGCGGCCGCGCGATCCATCGCGCCATCAGTATTGCGATCAACGACAGCGCCAGCGCGGTAATGCCGAGAGAGATGTAAGTCCGGTAGGTCGAAGCCGGAACCATCGCGGGCTTGGCAAAAACGGCATTCAGCCACGCCCCGTTGGTGAGTTGGACTGCGAGACCGAATCCGTTCCAGTCGTCGAGCTGCAGCAGTTGCGCCGAGCGGGCAAGCGGCCAGGCCCCGGCCGACAGGACCTCCCAGGACGCGCCGGGCGAAGCAACCAGCGAGGCGCCAGCCAGGTAGGGATTGGTGTTGGGAGACCGGTTCTCCGTCGGGGGCAGCACCGTGGCCTCGCTCGCGGCAAGTCGCGCCGGCAGCGCCTGCATGAGGTGCGACAGGGCCTGTTCCTGCCACGCCATTGCTTCGCCCGGATTCGAGGCCAGCCAGTAGCGGGTGACGGCGGAACCGCCGGCGCGCAGGATTTCGCCGTGAAGTTCGTGCGGTGAAGCCTCGAGCAGCCGCGTCACTGCGGCGCTCCGGCTTAGGAACTCTTCCTTCAGCGCGCCGCGCAGCGCCTGGGTACGCTCGTCGCGATAGATGACGAAGCCGATTGCGTGCGACAACAGCAGCGCCAGCAACAACAGCACGACCATCTGACCGGCGAGGCTGCGCGTCCAGAACTGTTTCATGTCGGGTTTACTTCGGCAGTGAAACTGTAACCGCCGCCCCAATGCGTCTTGATCAGTGCCGGATTCTTCGGTTCGATCTCGATCTTCTTGCGCAGCCGGCTGACCTGGTTGTCGATGCTGCGATCGAACGCATCCGCTGCCCGCCCCGCCGTGAGGTCCAGCAGTTGATCGCGACTCAGCACCATTCCCGCATGATCGAGGAAAGCACAGAGCAGACGGAACTCTGCCGTGCTCAGCGGCACGGCCACCGCGTCTTCGCCGATCAGTTCGCGCCGCCCAACGTCGAGCGACCAGCGGTCGAAGCGCAGGGTTCTCGCCTGAGGGCCGCGTCGCGGCGGCAGGCTGTGAGTGCGCCGCAGGACGGCCCTGACGCGGGCGAGCAGTTCGCGGGGATTGAACGGTTTGGTCAGGTAATCGTCGGCGCCCATTTCAAGTCCGACGACGCGCTCGGTGTCCTCGGCGAGCGCGGTGAGGAGAATGATCGGCAGGTTGGTCGCTGCGCGCAGGTGCTTGCACAGCGACAGGCCGTCCTCTCCCGGCATCATGATGTCAAGCACGACCAGGTCCAGCGCACTGCGCTCCAGCAGGCGGCGCAACGCCGCTGCGCTTTCGGCCGCGCTTACGCGGTAGCCGTGCTGCGCAAGATAACGGCCGACCAATTCGCGGATGTCTTTGTGGTCGTCGACGACGGCTACGTGCGGGGCGGATTCCAAAGGTTTCTCCTCGCCGCTATTGATAGCACAGCGGCGGCCGGGGCGTGGCGGAAAAGGTGTATCAAAGTATCCCAAACGGCCGCCATGCCACAATTCGCGACAAAACACCGGGCCTCCGGACACGATTCTGCGACATGTTTGGCCCATCCTTGCCCCACGTCAACCGGGCAGGAGACCGATCATGTACCGAACCACGTTTGTTCTTTTCGCCAGTCTCGGCCTTGCCGCGATCTGCGGCGAAGCGTGGGGCGGTGACGAAAACGGTTGCTCCGCGCAGTCCGGCGGATCGCCGGCAACCGAAGCGGTCCCCACCCGCGCAGTCGGCGGCATGAACGGCCCGAAATACGCCCCTAGCACAATGTGGGGTGAAGCCGGCATGTTGCCTCTGGAAGACGTATCCGATCGCCATTTTCTAATCTACTCGCAATTGTAAGGAGAGCTCATGAAATACCAACTTCGTACGCTGCTTGTTGCTGCCGTCCTTGCCACGCCGGCTGTCACCGTCCTGGCCGAAGCGCCGCCCGCGGCTTCGGCGCAATTCATCAAGACTGGAGGTGCGACCGTCGACCGGTACGGACGTGCCAGTGCCGATGCGTCTCAGCCCGGTGTCGCGCCGGCATCCGCAGTGAGGACTGCCGGTGCCGACGTCAACACATACGGACGGGGCAATGCCGTCGTCCCGCAATCCGCGGCCTCGTCCGGGCGTGTGGTTGCCAGCGGCTTGACCGTGCAGGAGTACGGGCGTGGCACTTCAGCGCTCGCAGGCGTGCAGTCGGTGCGGTCCGACAAAGTCAATATCGGCCGCAGTGGCGGAAAGGGCGATCGCGGATAACGCCGCAACGCTGATTCGATCGGAGGCAGACCACGCCCCCGCGTGGGCGTCGTCTGGTTCCGAGCTTCTCAACACGAACTGACGAAAGGCGACCATGGTTACTCTGAATATCAATGGCCGATCACACCAGGTAGACATTCCGGACGACATGCCGCTGCTTTGGGCAATACGCGAAGCCGTGGGACTGACCGGCACGAAGTTCGGCTGCGGCATGGCGCTGTGCGGGGCTTGTACCGTACATCTCGACGGTCAGCCGATCCGATCCTGTGTGACGCCGGCCTCGATGGCGGTGGACAAGAAGATCACGACCATCGAGGCGATCGGCAGCACGCCGGCGGGCAGGAAGATCCAGGCCGCCTGGGTGGCGCTCGATGTTCCGCAGTGCGGGTACTGCCAGTCCGGGCAGATCATGTCCGCCACCGCGCTGCTGAATTCCAATCCAAAGCCGACCGATGCGGACATCGATGCCGCGATGAGCGGCAACATCTGCCGCTGCGGTACTTACGGCCGCATTCGCGCCGCGATCAAACTGGCCGCCGGCGTTTCAGCGTAAGGAGATAAACACATGGCTATTACTCGAAGAGAATTCATCAAGGTCTCCGCGCTCGCGGGCGGAGGCTTTGCGATCGGCTTCGCGCTGCCGGCGAGCCAGGCGTTCGCAGCAGACACGAAGAGGGCGTTCGCACCGAACCAGTGGATCCGCATCACCCCCGACAATCTGGTCACGGTCGTCGTCGACAAGTCGGAGATGGGGCAGGGCGTTTACACCGGGCTGCCGATGCTGGTCGCCGAAGAGCTCGATGTGGACTGGTCGAAGATCCGCATCGAAGCGGCACCGGCGGCGAAGGAGTACGCGCACCCC
>DASYUW010000146.1:0-10279 GCA_036000845.1 Burkholderiales bacterium | reverse complement strand
GGGAAAAATAGCGGTCGGGCGCGACGGCGCGGTGTGGTTCGCGGAAGCCACCGCATTCAGCATTACCCGCATCAAGGACGGCAAGGTGAAGCGCCACATCATCGAGTCGGCTCGTGGCGGGCCGCTGGGCGTGGCCGTGGCGCCGGACGGCAGCGCGTGGGCGACGTTGCAAAGCGCGAATCAGTTATTGCACATCACCCCCGACGGACAGATGAACGCAATCGACATCCCGACCCGCAGCAGTTCGCCGGGCGATATCACCGTCGACGGCAACGGCGTGGTGTGGTTCAACGAGTTTCGCGGCAATAGGATCGGCCGGCTCGCCAATGACCGCATCGATGAGTTTCCCCTCGGCGCGGAGAGTGCCGGGCTGACAGGACTCGCAGCCGCGCCGGATGGATCGGTGTGGTTCGGGATGCTGAGGAAAGGCAGCCTGGGGCGGTTGCGCGACGGGAAAATCGAGAAGTTCAAACTGCCTCGTGATGGTGCCCGCCCGTACAGCGTTGCAGTCGACCCGGTCGGCAACGTCTGGTACACCGATATCACAGGTTACGTTGGAATGCTGCCGGCGGACGCCGCCAAAAGATAGGGACGAGGGACGAGGGGCTAGGGACTAGGAAAAATTCGTTTTTACTCGTCCCTCGCCCCACTTCCCTCTTCCCTGCGAAGCTTGTCTCACGCGAACGTACTGAGCGTAGTCCAGGCCTTGAAGGAAAGTATCACGCCGACCAGCACAATCAGCAGCGAGGTCGAGATCTGCAGCCGCGCCGCCCACGGGCCAGCGAGCCAGTCGAGGATCTTCTGCCCCACCTTCGCGGCGATCACGCCGACCACCACCAGCGTCGCCGCAAAGCCGATGCTGAACACCACCACGGTTCCCAGGCCCAGCATCACCTTGCCCTGAGCCAGCGCGTTCAGCAGGATCGCCAGTGCCGCCGGATCGGGCAACAATCCGCCGGCGACACCCAGTCCGACCAAAACCCACAGGCTGGGGCGGTTGGTGGTCGCCAGCTTCAGGTCGTGCGTGTGCTTGAATCCCCAGCCGTGGCTATGCGAACCCGCTTCCGCGTCGTGATGCGGATGCGCGTGGTCGTGCGCGTGATCGTGGGAATGATCGTGCCCGTGTGCGTGATCATGTCCATGTTGATGGTGGCCATGTCCGTGTTCGCCCTCGTGGATGTGCGGGCGGAAATGCATTTCGGCGTGCTCTTGCGCAGGCTCACGCGCGTGTTCGTGCGCGTCCCACGGAGCCGCCGCCACGCCCTGCAGCTGCAGCATCAGTTCCCGCTGCGTCCATAGCGTCCAGAAACCGATGCCGATCACCAGAATCCCCGTTATCAGCGCCATCCATGCCTCGATGCGTTGCGGCACCATTCCCGGCAGTCCGAGCGAGGCCAATACGCCCACCAGCACGATGCCGCTGGTGTGCGACAGCGTGACGAAAATGCCGAGGATCACGGCGTCCACCGGCTTGCCGCGCGCGCCGACTATATAAGCGGCGGCGATGGTCTTGCCGTGGCCAGGCGTCGCGGCGTGTACCGCGCCGATCCAGAAACTGGTGGCCAGATAGATGATTGCGTCGGTCATGGGGGCGAATCGGGACTGCGTGGTGGTTGTCGCCGTTGTCCGGGCCCGAGGATAGGTGCCGCCCTCTGCCGTGTCAAGGCGCGCGCGGACGACGAGCGAAATCGCTGGAGACCCAAAGAGCAGCGCTCACCACGGAGGACGCGGAGCGGCGTACGGACACTTTACCGACGTAGTCGGCCGCTCGCGGGGCGGCTGTGACACGTTAGCCGCAGGCCCGCTTGCGGGAGCAGACGCGTAGCGCCCCAATCTACATTGTGCGACACAGCCTTGTGCGCCCCTACCCGCAAACTGGGCTACGCCTAACGAGTCCGGGGCGCGCGCCGAAGCGCCGCCTCCCGCCGCAGATGGCTACGCCAACGCCGTGTCGGCGGCGCCGGAGGAAACCCAAAAACGAGGGAAAGCAAATTTGGAGTTAAAAGCGAGATGACTGTTCGCGAACCTGTGCTGCAAATTTTCACTGCGGCGGATCATCAGCCATTCAAAGGTTTTACTCTCGTCATATTTTTTGCTCTTGCCTTTCCTCCGTGTCCTCCGCGTCCTCCGTCGTTCGCGTTGATCTTATCTAGTCTTCTAGCGAGCGAGGTACTTCTTCACAATCCTCGGATCGAGCTCGATGCCGAGTCCGGGGCGGTCAGGCAATTCGATTTCGCCTTTCTTGTCCACCGAGAAGGGTTCCCTGACAAGCTCGGTCATCAGCGCGTGCGCGGGATAGACGGTTTCTGCCATCGAGCCGTTCCTGACCGCACCCAGGAAGTGCACCGCCGCCGCGACGGCCACTGCCGAGCCGTGGATGTGCGGCGCGATCGGCAGGTTCGCGGCCTGTGCCATGTGCGCGATCTTCAGCGATTCGGTGAGTCCGCCTGCCCACGCCACGTCCGGCTGCACGAAATGGACGGCGCGCGCCTTGATGTAGTCGTTGAAATCGACGATGCCGTAGCTGCAGGTTTCATAGCCCGCAATCGCGATGCCGACCTTGGCGGCGACCTCGGCGCTGCCGGCGACGTCGTCCGGCCACACCGGCTCCTCGTACCAATAGATGTCGTGGCGTTCCATCGCACGACCCATCTTCACCGCGGTGGAGACATCCCAGGCACCGTTGGCGTCCACCATCAGCTTGATGTCCGGACCGATCGCGTCACGCACCGCAGCGACGCGCTCGAGGTCCCGCGCCAGCGTGACTTCGCATTGGCCGCGATTGTCCATGACGCGCAAAGGCGACAACTCGATGCCGGCGTTGCGCCCGACTTTCATTTTCACCGCGCGGAAGCCGTGCCTGACGTACGACTCCATCTCCTTCGCCAGTTCGCGCACGCCCTTGCCTTCGGAATAAAAGCCGCCGGTCGCATACGCGGGGACACGCTTGCGGTAGCCGCCGAGCAACTGCCACAACGGCATGCCCGCCATCTTGCCGCGCAGGTCCCAGAGCGCGATGTCGATTCCGCTGATCGCCGCGATGACGATGCCGCCGCGCGCGTGCTTGTACGCGCGCCGGTGCATCAACTCCCACAGGTATTCGATCTGCCGCGGATCCCGGTCTATCAGATTTTCGCGCAACTCGTGCTCGATCACTTGCGCGGTCGAAGCCATCGGTCCGCCGAAGTGCGCCGCTTCTCCGAGACCGACAAGTCCCTGATCGGTTTCGACCTCGACCAGCAGCGCCGGCTTGGTCGCCATCGTGTAATTGGCGTCGAACACCGGCTTGGGCAATTTGACTTCGACCGCAATGGTGCGGACATCGGTGATGCGCATGGAAAAAATCCTCCCGAAGAGTTTCTTTTTGATTGTCGTTGCGAGGTGACAATGATGTTGAATAATTGAGCAGCACAAACGAGAGCTTAAGCAGCAAAGCGGTCTCGCGCAGAATGCCGCAAACCATCCACAAGGTTATCCACAGATATTGTGGATATCCGTGACGACGAAAAACTTGCGAATGTTCCCGGCCGCGAGGACTGACTGCCCGGTCAGTTCTTTCGGCAGAAGTGTACCGATTGGAAGCCGAGCCAGCTCCAGGTGGTTGCGCGCTGCGGATCGTCGTCTTCGACGCGCCAGTCCTGCGGACCGAAAAAGGGCCCGAGGATCAGGTGCTCGCCGGACTTGCAGTTCTTACCGCAATCGTGCGCGTGCTTCTGTGCGGCTTCGAGTGCTTTTTCGCGCCGCGATTCCCAGGCGCGCCGATAGGCTTCGACCGCGTCGTTGACCGCGTCCTCGCCGATGCCGTTGCCGACCACCAGTTCGTAGAAGAACCTGGCCGACGGCGGACAGGCCAGCGCGTCCTCGATCGGCAGCGTGGCATAGCCTTTCTTTTTCTTGCCGCGTTTCTTGCCCTTGCCTTCACCGCTGGGTTTCTTGTTGTCCTTCTTGCCCATGTCCATCCTCCGATGGCGTGTCCATAGAAGTGACCACTGACTTTTTCTACGCCAGTGCAATGTATACACAGAAAAGATTGCCGTTGCCACCTTGTTCCGGAGGCTGGCGTCGCCATCCCTATAATGATTGCCCAGCCAGGATATCGTTCGGTCCCAATCCCTAATCCCCGATCCCCGATCCCCGATCCCCAATCCCCGATCCCCAATCCCGCCCCCTATGCCAAAGTTCGCCGCCAACCTGCATTACCTGTTCTCCGAAGTCCCCTTCCTCGACCGTTTCGAAGCCGCCGCCCGCGCCGGCTTCAAGGGCGTCGAGTTCCAGGTCCCTTACGACCATCCGCCGGCCGAACTCGCCGCACGGCTGAAAGCGCATGGACTGAGGATGGTGTTGTTCGACGCACCGATGGGGAACTGGGATGCCGGCGACCGCGGGTTGGCCGCGGTGCCGGGACGGGAAAAGGAATTCCGCGACAGCCTTTTGCGGGTCGTCGAGTACGGCCGCGCGTTGGGTTGCGACACCGTCCATACTATGGCCGGGGTGGTCGGGCCCGGCCAAGACTACCAGGCCGCCGAACGCACTTACGTGGAGAACCTGCGCTACGCCGCCGGCCTCCTGGAAAAGCACGGCATCGCGGTGGTGATCGAGCCGATCAACAAGAAAATGGGCCTGGTCAAGAACGGCCCGAGCTACACCACGCAGGGCATGCACGGCTACTTTCTCAATCACACCGAACACGCGCGGCGGGTCCTGGAGCAGGTCGGAAGCCGCAACCTGTATCTGCACCTGGACGTCTATCACATGCAGATGCTCGAGGGGCACCTGGCCGAAACCATCGAGGCGAACATCGGCCTCACGCGCCATTTCCAGATCGCCGGGGTTCCGGGCCGCCACGAACCGACAGTCGGCGAGATCAATTATCCCTACCTGTTCGACCTGCTGGATTCGCTCGGCTACCAGGGCTGGATCGGCTGCGAGTACCGTCCCAAGGGAAACACCTGGGAAGGGTTGGACTGGGCGGCGCGATACGGGATTCGCGCACCCGAGACCCTGCCCGCCGGGTAGCCACTGGCCGAGGGCCGTGACTGCCCCGAGGTGAACTCCGAAAGGTGAAAGGTAAAAGTAACGTCGGAATCGACGTCCGCTTTTGCCCTTCACTTTGACCTTTAACCTTTGACCTTCTTGCCCTTTTTTGTCTGATGGACGAAAAAAAAGAGGGGCGCTTGGCGCCCCTCTAAAACCACGTAGCTCAAGGAGGAGGAGAGAGTTACGTGGGGGAGGAAATCGTTTCCCTGTCCGCACTGTCCGGGCCTTCCCAGGCCCGGCCATCCCGCCTAATCACCTGATTCGACAGCTTTACTTACGGCAGGTATGGGAAGGTGCTGTGATCCTTGGACGCCAAGTCCAGCAGCCGTGTTTCGATCTTTACGGTCGCGTTCGCGTCGAACTCCATCGGCGCTTGGCGCGAATTCCAGAACATGCGCAAAAAGGTTTCAAGCAGCGTTTCCATATCGAACCTCCACCAATTGGGCTATTGCCATGGCCGAAATATAGGCTTATGCATAATTTATTACAAGTTATAAGGTTTGAATAGGATTTATGCAGAATAGATGATAAATTGATTTCCCGATGGATCGACTGTATCAAATGCGCCTTTATGTCCGCATCGTGGAGACCGGGAGCTTCTCCGCGGTGGCCCGTGAGCTGGGCACCATCCAGCCCACGGTCAGCAAGCAACTCACTGCTTTGGAAGAACATTTGGGCGTGCGGCTGCTTAACCGCACCACCCGGCAGCTGAGTCCGACCGAAGCCGGCCGCAAGTATTACGACCGTTGCCGGCATATCCTCGACGAGGTCACCGACCTCGAAAGCAGCCTCGCCGATCTGCAGAACCGCACCACCGGGCTGCTGCGGGTCAACGCCCCGGTGGCCTTCGGCCAGCTTTACATGCTTCCCCTGGTCTTCCACTTCCGGCAAAAGTACCCGGGACTGGCGGTGGACCTGACCCTGAACGATCGCTTCGTGGACCTGGTGCAGGAAGGGGTGGACGTCGCCATCCGCTTCGGCGATCTCGCCGACTCGCAGGTCGTGGCCCGTCGCGTGGGCGGGGTCAATCGGGTATGCGTCGCCTCGCCGGACTACCTGCGCACGCGGGGCACGCCGCACTCGCCGGCCGATCTGTCCGCGCACAACTGCATCACCTACAACTACCTGTTCAGCAACGAGTGGCAATTCGAAGGGCCGCAGGGACCGCTGTCGGTGCGCGTCAAGGGAGACTTCCGCGCAAACAGCGCCATAACCATCCGCGCAGCCGCGCTCGAAGGCATCGGCATAGCGCACATGCCGGTCGTGTTCGTGCAGGAAGATATCGACAAAGGCAGGCTCACGCAGGTGCTGGCCGACTACGGGCCGCCGCCGGTGGACATTCATGCCGTGTATCCATCGGCGCGTTTCCTGTCGAGCAAGGTGCGCCTCTTCCTCGATTTCGTGCGCGACGAATTCCTGGACATTCCCGCGTTGCAGGTGAGGACCGACAGGCCGAGGCGGATGCCACGCATCCGCTCGAAGGTTGCATCCTGAAATCACGTTGATCGGAGTCGCGACATGAACGAAAGAGCGGCACCCGAGTTCAAAATCCGCACCGCCACTCCGGAAGACATTCCGCTCGTGCTCGCACTCGTCAGGGAACTCGCCGAGTACGAACGCCTGAGCCACCTGGTCTCCGCGACCGAGGCGCGCTTGCGCGAATCGCTGTTCGGCGCGCATCCCGGCGCGGAAGTCCTGCTCGGTTTCGCAGGCGACACGCCGGCGGGCTTCGCGGTTTACTTTCACAATTTCTCCACATTCCTTGGCGTCAAGGGTCTGTGGCTGGAAGATCTCTACGTGCGTCCCGAATCGCGCCGGCACGGTTATGGGCGCGCGTTGCTGCTGCACGTCGCGCGCATCGCGCGCGACCGCGGCTGCGGGCGCTTCGAGTGGGCCGCGCTGGACTGGAACGAACCGGCGATCCGTTTCTACAAATCGCTGGGCGCGGTGGCGCTCAACGACTGGACCATCTTCCGCGTGACCGGACCTGCGCTCGAGAAACTCGCCGACATGCGCTGAAAGAGGCCTGAAGGATCCCGTGGGACGCACTACAATACGCGCCGTGAGTCGTACCGCAGCGGACCGCAACACCTCCCGGATGGCCCGGCCGGCCATCCACGGATTCCTGCCCTCCGGACTATCCCCACACTCTGTATCGGTCGCCCGTGCGGGCCGATTATTTGCGTTGAATAAACGCGTGAACTGAAAACCGACATGGCAAAGAAACCCAACGCCTATACCGCCGAAGACATCGAGATTCTCGAGGACCTGTCGCCTATCCTGCACCGGCCGGGTATGTACACCGACCCGTCGAACCCGAACCACGCGCTGGTCGAGATCATCGACAACGCCGCCGACGAAGGCCTCGCCGGATTTGCAAAAAATGTCGCCGTCGTACTCTACGATGACGGCTCGGCGGAAGTCACCGATGACGGCCGCGGCATCCCCGTGGACATCCATCCGAAGAAGAACGTGCCAGCGGTGCAGGTGATCTTCACCACGCTGCATTCCGGCGGAAAATTCCGCAAGACCGACAAGGACGCGGCCTACCGTATCGCCGGCGGCCTGCACGGTGTGGGCGTGTGCGTGCCCAACGCGCTGTCCACCCGCCTCGACGTCGAAGTCAAACGCGACGGCGCGAAACATCGCATCGTGTTCGCGCCCAACGGCAAGGTGAAGGACCCGCTGAAGAAACTGGGCCAGGTCGGCCCGCGGGACAGCGGCACCCGCGTGCGCTTCTGGCCGGACGCAAAGTACTTCGATTCGCCGAAGATCGTCGCCGCCGACATCGCTGCGCTGCTGCGCGCCAAGGCGATGCTGCTGCCCGGGGTCAGGTTCAGCCTCGGCATCGAAAAGAACAAGAAGATCGGAACCCAGACCTGGCACTTCCCCGAAGGCATCAAGGGCTACTTCGAATCCGCGATCGCCGGTCTCGATCCGGTGGCGAGCACCTTCCTCGGCGAACGCTACATTGCCGCGCAGTCCGAGTCCGACAATTTCGCCGAAGGCGAGGGCGCAATGTGGGCGATCGCCTGGACCGCGGAAGGCGATCCGGTCACCGAGTCCTACGTCAACATGATCCCCACGCGCCACGGCGGCACGCACGTCGCCGGTTTGCGCGAAGGCGTCTATAACGCCATCAAGAATTTCATCGACCTGCACGCAATGGGCCAGCGCGGATTGAAAGTGGTGCCCGAGGACGTGTGGTCGCGCGCTTCCTATGTGCTGGCGGTGAAAATGCTCGATCCCCAGTTCAAGGGCCAGGTCAAGAACGACCTGATTTCCCGCGACGCGGTGAAGCTGATCGCACAGATGGTGCGCGATCCCATCGAACTGTGGCTCAACCAGCACGTGGACGAGGGCCGGCGCATTGCCGAGCTGGTGATCGCCCAGGCCAACGCGCGCACCCGCGCGGCGCAGAAAGTGGAGCGGCGCAAGACCTCGGGCGTGGCGGTGCTGCCCGGCAAGCTCACCGACTGCGCTTCCGAAGACCCCGACCGCAACGAACTGTTCATCGTCGAAGGCGATTCAGCGGGCGGCTCGGCTAAGCAGGCGCGCGACAAGGAGTTCCAGGCAGTGCTCCCTCTCAAGGGCAAGCCGAAGAACACCTGGCAGGACAGCGCCGACACGCTTTACGCCAACAAGGAAATCGAGGCGATCGCCCTGGCGATAGGCGTGGACCACCACAAGCCGGGCGACAACGTCGATCTCTCCGGGCTGCGCTACCGGAAGATCATCATCCTCGCCGATGCCGACGTGGACGGGGCGCACATCCAGGTGCTGCTGCTGACGCTCTTCTTCAGGCACTTCCCCAGGCTCATCGACAACGGCAACGTGTTCGTCGCGCAGCCGCCGCTGTTTCGCATCGACGTGCCTTCGCAGGGCAAGGGCAAGCCGGCGCGCAAACTCTACGCGCTGGACAAGCAGGAGCTCGCCGGCATCGAGGAGAAGCTCGAGGACGAGGACGTGAAGTCCGGTTCGTGGACGGTGAGCCGCTTCAAGGGTCTGGGCGAGATGAACCCCGAACAGTTGTGGGAAACCACGCTCAATCCCGACACCCGCCGCATGCTGCCGGTCATGCTCGACGATGGCGCGGACGTCTCGGTGGATATCTTCAACATGATGATGTCGCGCGAAAACGCCTCGCAGCGGCGCGAATGGATGGAGACGTACGGGAATCTGGTGGAGGCGGACATCTCGTGAAACGAGATGTTGGTGCTGAGTGCTGCGTGCTGCAAAAAAGCCGGCCGATGGCCGGCATTTGAAGCGTTGACGCAAAGGGCGCAAAGAAGAGCAAGTAAGGACGCAAAGGAAAACAAGAGAAAAGAAAAAGGTTGTACGTATGAGAATTGCGACATTCACGTCATTCACGAACTTCACGGAGTAACAGGTCACGCCGTCACGACCGTCACGTTCGTCACGGATTTTACCCAGCACCCGGCACCGAGCACGCATTTGAGTTTGTTTCGCAGCACCCAGCACCCAAGGATTTATGTCAGATCAACCTGATTTATTCGGCAACGGCGAAACGCCCGTCGCCGAGAAGAAAAAGATGAAAAGAGAAACGCCGCCGCAGAACGGCGGGGGCGGCGGGCTGCCGCCGCATTTCGCGCCGATCTCCGGCGAGTTCGGCGAGTCGCTCCCGCTCGGCAAGTACGCCTCGACGCAGTACCTGCAGTATGCCATTGCCACGGTGAAGGACCGCGCGTTGCCGCGCGTGGGCGACGGACAGAAGCCGGTGCAGGGCCGCATTCTCTACTCGATGTGGGAGAGCAACACCCGCGCAGGCACCAAGCGCACCAAGTCCGCGGCAGTGGTCGGCGACGTGCTCGGCAAGCTGCACCCGCACGGCGACCAGTCGGTGTACGACGCCCTGGTGCGGCTGGCGCAGGACTTCACCATGCGCTACCCGCTGATCGACGGCGAAGGCAACTTCGGGTCGCGCGACGGCGACGAAGCGGCGGCCTACCGCTACACCGAAGCGCGGCTGACCAGGTTCGCCGAAGTGCTGCTGGCCGAGCTGGACCAGGGCACGGTGGACTTCGCGCCCAACTACGACGGCACGCGCGAGGAGCCGACAGTGCTGCCAGCGCGGCTGCCAGTGGTGCTGCTGAACGGCGCTTCCGGCATCGCGGTCGGCATGGCGACCGAGATCCCCAGCCACAACCTCAACGAAGTCGCCAACGCCGCGATCGCGATGATCCGCGATCCGGAGCTCAGCATCGCCGGCCTGATGAAACAC
>DASYUW010000145.1:0-8635 GCA_036000845.1 Burkholderiales bacterium | reverse complement strand
TGCGCCACATCCTTACCAAGAAGTCGACCAAGCGCAAGCGCCATCTGCGCGGCACGACTGCCGTGACGGCATCGGACCACGGGCATATCCGTGCCATGCTTCCGTACGCGTAAGGGGGACAGCCATGCCAAGAGTCAAACGTGGAGTAACCGCGCACGCGCGGCACAAGAAGGTTCTCGCCAAAGCCAAGGGCTTCCGCGGTCGCCGCGGCAACGTCTATCGCATCGCCAAACAGGCGGTGATGCGGGCCGGCCAGTATGCCTACCGTGATCGCCGCCAGAAAAAGCGTGACTTCCGCGCACTGTGGATCGTGCGGATCAATGCCGCGGCACGCGAATTCGGCATGACCTACAGCACGCTGATCAACGGCCTTAAGAAAGCATCGGTCGAGGTGGACCGCAAGGTGCTCGCCGACATTGCCGTGTTCGACAAACAGGCTTTTGAAAGGATTGCGAGTCAGGCGAAAGCCAGCCTCGGTGCCTGATTCGGACAAGCAGCGAAACTAAGGAGGCTTCAGGGCCTCCTTTTTTATTCACCGGACGGCAGTGACCCATGGACAACCTGGAAAAGATCATCGCCGATGCCAAATCCGCATTCGAGCGGGTTGCCGATCTCGCACAACTGGAGCAGACGAAAGCTCGCTTCCTGGGAAAGACCGGCGCGCTCACCG
This sequence comes from Burkholderiales bacterium, assembly GCA_036000845.1. Taxonomy (GTDB): domain Bacteria; phylum Pseudomonadota; class Gammaproteobacteria; order Burkholderiales; family JACQAP01; genus JACQAP01. The sequence goes on along the minus strand of DASYUW010000145.1, from coordinate 7,965 downwards.
AACAACTGAAAGGTCTCGGCAAGCTGCCCGCCACGGAACGCCCGAGCGCCGGTGCGCTGATCAATCAGGCAAAGGAGAAGGTTGAGGCGCTTCTCGCCGCGCGCCGCGAGGCCATTCAGGCGCAGTCGCTCGAAGCCCGCCTGGCGCAGGAAGCCCTGGACGTCACGCTGCCGGGGCGAGGCCGCGGCCGCGGCGGCATTCACCCGGTAATCCGTACCTGGCAGCGCATCGAAGGCATTTTTCGTTCGGCGGGGTTCGACGTCGTCGATGGCCCGGAAATCGAAACCGACTGGTACAACTTCACCGCGCTCAATCAACCCGAGAACCATCCCGCCCGCTCGATGCATGACACCTTTTACCTCGAGGGTGGATTGCTGCTGCGTACCCACACCAGCCCGATCCAGGTGCGTTACGCGCGTGCGCACAAGCCGCCGATCAAGGTGATCGCGCTGGGACGCACCTACCGCGTGGATTCGGATGCGACCCATTCGCCGATGTTTCACCAGGTCGAGGGGCTGTGGATCGACGAAAACATCAGTTTTGCGGATTTGAAGGGCGTTTATACCGATTTCCTGCGCCGCTTCTTCGAGACCGACAACCTGCAGGTGCGCTTCCGCCCTTCGTTTTTTCCGTTTACCGAGCCCTCCGCCGAGATCGACATGGCATTTCCCAGCGGGCCGCTGGAGGGCCGCTGGCTGGAAATTTCCGGAGCCGGGCAGGTGCATCCCAACGTCGTGCGCAATTTTGGCCTCGACCCGGAGCGCTTTATCGGATTCGCCTTCGGCAGCGGGCTTGAGCGGTTGACCATGCTGCGCTATGGGATCGACGACCTGCGCCTGTTCTTCGAAAACGATCTGCGGTTCCTCAAGCAATTCAATTAAACCGCCAGGTCGCGAGGAAGATCCTAAATGCAGAGCAGAAGGCAGAACAAACTGAATCCTCCGGTGTTTTTCCACTGGCGAAGCTTTTTTTCTCTTAGTCCCTGGCGCTCTTGGTGTTTTGGCGGTTAGCAGACAAGAATGCAGTTCCCGGAAAAATGGTTGCGCACGCTGGTCGATCCACCGTTGACCACGGACGCACTCGCGCATCTGCTGACCATGTCGGGCCTGGAGGTGGAACAATGCGCGAGCGTAGCGCCGCCCTTCACCGGAGTGGTGGTGGGACGCGTGCTCAGCGTCGAGAAACACCCCAACGCGGACAAACTGACGGTGTGCCGGGTCGACGTCGGATGCGGACAACCGCTCGGCATCGTTTGCGGCGCGCCCAACGTGGTTGCGGGGATGAAGGCGCCGTGTGCGTTGGTTGGCGCCAGGCTGCCGGGTGCATCGGCGGACAAGCCGCTTGAAATCAAGGCCACGACCATGCGCGGAGTGGAAAGCCGCGGCATGCTGTGCTCGGCACGCGAACTCGGACTTTCGGACGATGACAGCGGTCTGCTGGTGATTTCGGGGGATGCAGCGCCTGGAAGCGACGTGCGCAAGGTGCTGGCGCTCGACGACAGGGTGCTGACGATCAAGCTCACGCCCAACCGCGCCGATTGCCTGTCGGTGCTTGGCGTGGCACGCGAAGTGGCGGCGCTTACCGCTGCGCCGCTGAACCCTCCGGACACGCATCCCGTACCCGCCACGAACGACACCTGGTTTCCGGTGCGGATTTCCGATCCGAAGGGCTGCGGACGCTTCACCGGGCGGGTGATCCGCAACGTAAACGCGAAAGTATCTACACCGGAGTGGATGAAGCAGCGGCTGGAGCGCGCCGGGCAGCGTCCGATTTCGGCGCTGGTGGACGTCACCAATTACGTGATGCTCGAACTCGGCCGGCCGCTGCACGTCTACGACCTTGACAAGCTTAGCGACGGTATCGACGTGCGCTTTGGCCGCAAGGGCGAGAAGCTCAAACTGCTAAACGAACAGGTCGTGGAGATCGACGAGAGCGTGCTGGCGATAACCGACGCCAGCGGGCCGATCGGTCTGGCGGGCATCATGGGCGGGGACAGTACCAAGGCGGACCTGGATACCCGTAACGTCTTCCTCGAAGCCGCGTTCTTTTTTCCGGACGCAATCGCCGGACGTGCGCGGCGCTACAACTTCGTCAGCGACGCCTCGCATCGGTTCGAACGTGGCGTCGACTTCAACAACAACGTCGAGGGAATCGAGCGCGCCACCCGGCTGATCCTCGACATTTGCGGCGGCGAGCCCGGGCCGGCGAACGACACCGTGGCACAGTTGCCGCAACGCCTCCCGGTGCGCATTCGGGTGGCGCGCGCGCGCAAGGTCATCGGCGTGCTGGTCGGCGCGGACGATATTGCCGAAATCTTCAGCCGTCTGAACCTTACGTTCCGGCGCGAGGGCGCGGGTGCGGAGGAGGTCTTTCTGGTCACCCCGCCTTCGTATCGCTTCGACATCGAAATCGAGGAAGACCTGATCGAGGAAGTGGCACGGGTGTATGGTTTCGAACGCATACCCGCGCAGCCGCCGGTAGCGCCGAGTGCAATGTTGCCGCTTTCCGAGTGCCGGCGCTCGCTGCACGACCTGCGGCTGCAGATGGCGGCCGCGGAATACCAGGAAGTGGTCAACTACAGTTTCGTGGACGCCTCCTGGGAGGTGGATTTTGCCGGCAATTCCGATCCGATCCGGTTGCTCAACCCGATCGCCGGCCAGATGGCGGTCATGCGTTCCACGTTGATCGGCGGGCTGGTGGTAAATGTCGCCTACAATCTAAACCGCAAACTTGAGCGGGTACGCGCGTTCGAGGTGGGGCGGGCGTTCCTGCGCGATCCCACTGTCAAGGATGGCGAACTCGATGTCGCCGGCATCCGGCAGCCAATGCGCCTGGCGGCCGTTGCATACGGCGCTGCGGTCGAGCAACAGTGGGGAATTCCGACGCACGGCGTCGATTTCTTCGACGTCAAGAACGACCTGGAAACGCTTATCGCCCCCAAGCGCGCGCGCTTCGAGCCGGTTACCCATCCGGCGTTGCACCCTGGGCGCGGGGCCCGAGTCATCCTGGATGATCTGGTCATAGGCTGGATCGGCGAATTGCACCCGAAATGGCAGAAGAAGTACGAATTGCCCGAGCCGCTGGTTGCCTTCGAAATCGATGCCGAACCACTGCTGGCGCGGGAATTACCTGAGTACCAGGAAGTTTCAAAATTCCCGCCGGTGTGGCGTGACATGTCCTACACCTTTGAGGAGAACATTCCGGTTCAGGCCGTTCTGGACGGGCTTTTGCGGGCGAAACCGGCCATCGTTCATGAGGTCCGGGTGTTCGATGTGTACCGGGGCAAGGGGATCGAAAATGGGAAAAAAGGTCTTGCTTTCCGTGTGTTATTGCAAGATACTCAAAAGACTCTGACGGATGCCGAGGTGGACGCCGCGATTGCGGGTCTGCGCAAGGTCCTGGAACAAGAATACGGTGCCAAGCTGAGACAATAAGGTGAAGTCATGACACTGACCAAAGCAGACCTGGCGGATCTGTTGTTCGAGAAAGTCGGTTTGAATAAGCGCGAAGCCAAAGACATGGTGGAGTCCTTCTTCGAGGAAGTGCGCATCGCACTCGAGGCCGGGGAGGGCGTGAAGCTGTCCGGCTTTGGCAATTTCCAGTTGCGCGACAAGCCGCAGCGGCCGGGCCGCAATCCCAAAACCGGCGAGGAAATCCCGATTACGGCGCGTCGGGTCGTGACCTTTCATGCCAGCCAGAAACTGAAGGCGATGGTGGAAAAGAACTACGGTGGACAGCAGCAACCACAACAGCAGCAGTCCTAAGACCCCGCTGCCTCCGATCCCCGCAAAACGCTACTTCACCATCGGTGAAGTCAGCGAATTGTGCGGGGTCAAGCCGCACGTGCTGCGCTACTGGGAGCAGGAGTTCACCCAGTTGAAGCCGGTTAAGCGGCGCGGCAACCGCCGTTATTATCAGCACCACGAAGTGCTGCTGATCCGGCGCATCCGCGAACTGCTGTACGAGCAGGGTTTCACCATCAGCGGTGCTCGGGCACGGCTGGACGAGGCCGCAGTGCAGCTCAAGGCGTCTTCTTCCCGATTCAATCCCGCGCTGCTGCGCCGGGAAATCCAGAGTCTTCTCGACATCCTGCGCGCCTGAAGTGTTCAGCGCGCGGCCTCTGCTATAATCCGCTCTCGATTCGGGGCGTAGCGCAGCCTGGTAGCGTACCTGCATGGGGTGCAGGTGGTCGGAGGTTCAAATCCTCTCGCCCCGACCAAATATTTCGCGGAACAGACGAGGGGCGGCGGGCTCGCGAGAAAAATGCACGGACGGGAACATCCGGTTTCCAGGTCTGTTGTTTCGCGGGGCGCCCTCGACCGTAGCCTGATTCGCAGTCCTTCTCTCCGATGCGCATTCTCCTGAGCAACGACGACGGGTACTTCGCGCCCGGCCTCGCCGTGCTCGCCGAGGCGTTGTCAAAACGTGCCGAGATCGTCGTGGTCGCACCCGAGCGCGACCGCAGCGGCGCCAGCAATTCGCTCACCCTCGATCGTCCGCTGCAGGTCAGGCGCTCGCACAACGGCTTTCACTACGTCAACGGCACGCCTACCGACTGCGTGCACCTCGCCGTGACGGGCATGCTGGACCGGCTCCCGGATATGGTGATTTCGGGCATCAATCATGGTGCCAACATGGGTGACGACACCATATACTCCGGAACGGTGGCGGCGGCGACAGAAGGTTTTCTCCTGGGCATTCCCTCGATTGCGGTGTCGCTTGCGAGCAAGGCCGCGGGCAACTATCCGGCCGCGGCGCGGGCGGTGTGTGACATGGTCGAGCGTTTTCGTCGCCAGCCGATTTCGTTTCCGGTGTTGCTCAACGTCAATATCCCGGATGTGCCCTGGGATCAACTGGCGGGAACAGTGGTGACCAGGCTGGGACGGCGGCACAAGTCCGAGCCAGTGATCAGGTCCGCCAACCCGCGCGGCGAAACGGTGTACTGGATAGGTGCAGCAGGCGACGCGGAGGATGCGGGCGAGGGCACGGATTTCGACGCGGTTGCGAACCGGATGGTCTCAGTGACGCCGCTGCAGATCGATCTTACTCATTACGCCAGATTGGAGAGCGTGCGCGACTGGCTGAAAGAACCTGCACTTATCTAGAGTACTGGCACGGCGGTCATTTCGACACGACATGAACAGTAGGATCAGCGGCATCGGCATGACCTCCCAGCGCACCCGCATGCGCATGGTGGAACGCCTGCGCGACCTGGGCGTAAAGGACGAAGTGGTGCTGGGTGCGATGGCGGATGTGCCGCGCCACATGTTCGTTGACGAGGCGTTGGCGAGTCGAGCCTACGACGACGTTTCCCTGCCCATCGGTTTCGGCCAGACCATCTCCAATCCGTTCACCGTCGCCCGCATGGTTGAACTGGCGCGCGCCGGCCGCGCGCTCGGCAGAGTGCTCGAGATCGGTACCGGTTGCGGTTACCAGGCGGCGGTATTGTCGCGGGTGGCGCGCGAAGTCTATTCGATCGAGCGTCTTGCCGGTCTGTTGTCAAAGGCGCGAGTGAGATTGCGCGAGCTTGGAATCCGCAACATCAAACTCAGGCATGGCGACGGCCATCTCGGACTGAAAGACGGCGGCCCGTTCGACGCCATCGTGATGGCGGCGGCGGCGACGCACATACCCGAGGTGCTGGCCGCGCAATTGGTGGAAGGTGGACGGCTGGTTCTGCCGCTGGGCACGCGCGAGCAGCGTCTGGTGCTGGTCGAGCGCGGCCACGACGGATTTAGCCAATCGGTGCTGGACGACGTGAATTTTGTTCCGCTCATTGCAGGAGTGTCGACTTGAACTTCGTTTTCCGTCGCGAGGGGATGTCACTGCCGCTCATGCTCGCAGCATTGATCGCAGCGCTGGGAGCGGGTTGCGCATCCATGCCTACCGCTGCTCCGGTGCTGGAACGTTCACCGAATGCGTCCCGGAACGTGCCGGCCGCGCCTCCGGCCATCGCACCCACCAAGGCCGCGCCAGTTGCCACCGCTCCTGCTGCAATCACCGGTCCAACTGCCAGCACACCCCAGACGGCTGCGCCTCCTAATGCGGGTCCGCCGGCCGCATCGACGGTCCCGAAAGCTGAGACACCGGTTTCCGCAGCCACGGAGGAGCCGCTCGTCAAGCCTTACCGTGAAGGCGACTGGCGCCCCGAATTCCACGTCGTCAAGAAAGGCGACACGCTCTACAGCATCGCGCTGGATTACGGGCAGGATTACCGTGAACTGGCTGCCTGGAACAACCTGGAGGATCCGGCGTTGATTCGTCTGGATCAACGCTTACGGCTGTTCCCGCCGGACAGCGTTGGAGAACTGGCGGTGCCGCAGGCGGTGCCGCTGCCTGTGGAGATCCCGCCCACGCCGGTAGCGGTACCGCTCAAGACCGAGCCGAAAGCACGCAAGCTGCCTTACTCGGAACAGGCGCTGGCGCAGTTGAGACGGGCGACGCCCAAACCAGCGTCACCGCCCGTGACGACGCCGTCTCCGCCGCCCACGGCAGCGCCTTTCGCCAAGCCGGCAGTCAAGGCGCCTGGAACGCCGGCGCCCAAAGAAGCCGGAAGTGCCGACGTGAGGCTGGTTTGGGAGTGGCCGACCCAAGGAAAATTGATCTACGCTTTCGGGGAAGGAACGAACCAGAAGGGTGTCGGAATCGAAGGCCGGTCCGGGCAAGCGGTGCTCGCGAGTGCGCCCGGAAAGGTCGTGTACAGCGGCAGTGGTCTACGCGGTTACGGCAAACTGATTATCATCAAGCATAATACGTCGTACCTGAGCGTATACGCTCACAACAGCCAGATCCTGGTGAAGGAAGGGCAATCGGTGGCGAAGGGCCAGAAGATCGCGGAAATGGGCAATTCCGACGGCGATCGGGTCGCCCTGCATTTCGAAATTCGCCGGCTCGGCAAACCGATCGACCCGCTGCAGTATCTGCCTGGGCGCAATTCATGAACGAGGAGAATTATTCTTCACAGGAAGACGGCGTCGAGGAACCCGTGCCCGTCGAAGAGCCCGCAGTCGATGACTATTTCGGCACCGACATTTTGAGCGACGTCACCCAGCTCTATTTCAACGACATCGGGCAGAACGCGCTGCTCACGGTGGAAGAAGAAGTCAGGTACGCGCGATTGGTCAGGCAGGGGGATTTCCTGTCACGCCAGAAGATGATCGAACACAATCTGCGGCTGGTGGTGAATATCGCCAAGCACTATGCCGGTCGCGGGCTGCTGTTGCTGGACTTGATTGAAGAAGGCAACCTCGGCCTGATCCACGCGCTCGAGAAATTCGATCCCGAACGCGGCTTCCGCTTCTCCACCTATGCCACTTGGTGGATCCGCCAGAGTATCGAACGCGCCATCATGTATCAGTCGCGCACCATCCGCCTGCCCGTGCACGTGATCAAGGAACTGAACACTGTGCTGCGGGCGATGCGCCATCTCGAGACTCATTCCGAGTGCGATCCCAGCCCGGATGACGTTGCGCATCTGGTGGACTTTCGGGTCGAGGACGTGCGCCGCCTGCTGTCGCTCAACGAGCGCATGACGTCTCTGGATGCGCCCCTTGAGATTGATCCCATGCTTTCGGTCGGTGAGTCGATCGCCGACGAAACCACCCAGCAACCGGATATCAGGCTGGAGAACGCAGAAATCGAGGCTCACGTGCGCGAGTGGCTGAATCAGTTGAACGAACGCCAGCGCAGCGTGATCGAGCGGCGCTACGGGCTCAACGGCTCGGAGATCCACACCCTCGAGCAACTGGCGCAGAGCCTGAACCTGACCAGGGAAAGAGTGCGCCAGATCCAGATCGAGGCACTCGCCTCGCTGCGGAAGATTCTGCGCCGCAGCGGGATATCGAGGGAAACGTTGCTCTAGAAACCGCCATCCAGTCATGCCTGGCTGAATTTCATCTCAAGCTGTTCACCGCCCGGCGGAATTCCTCCAGGACACGCGGATTCTTTTCACCACCGTAACGCAGC
>DASYUW010000144.1:0-16376 GCA_036000845.1 Burkholderiales bacterium | reverse complement strand
CTGAAGAAAAACCGCAGAAAAGCCCCCGGGCACATCACGGTAGAAAATTATTGGTAAACGCAGCACTAACAAAGCAGGAATCAGTCATCAAAGCGATAGGAAATTCTTTTCCATGACAGTCCTGAACCTGATGGTCTACCGTCACTCCGCGTTCTACAGCCCGATCCTGAGCGCGATCGCGGGCGGGTTCCTGGCGGACGAAGGCTTCGAACCGACCTATGCCGTTATGCCGCCGGCCCGGAGCGTCGGAGAAATGATCGTCTCAGGCGAGATCCAGGTATCGCAGACCGCGGTTTCGGGAAGCTGGGCTTACCTCGAGCGTGGAGAAACGCCGCCGTTTGCGCACTTCGCCCAGATCAACCAGCGTGACGGCTTTCTGATCGCCGCGCGCCGGCCCGACGTGGACTTTCGCTGGGAGAAACTCACTGCCGGCCGCTTCATGTTCGTTCACGGCGGACAGCCGCAGGCAATGCTCGCTTACGCCCTGCACAGGAAAGGCGTGAACATCGCCGCACTGAAAGGGCTCGATGACGGCAACACCGGGCAGATGATGGCGGCTTTCCGCGCCGGCCAGGGCGATTACTTCCACGAGCAGGCGCCCTACCCCCAGCAACTCGAGCACGAAGGTGTGGCGCAGGTCGTGGCGTCGGTCGGCGAGGCGCTCGGGCCGGTGGCGTTCAGCAGCCTGGCCGCTGCGCCGGCATGGATCGCGGGAGCGGACACGCAACGCTTCATGCGCGCCTACCGCAAGGCGCGCGAGTGGGTAAACAGCGCGCCGCCCGACGAAGTCGCCGCGGTCGAACAGTCCTTTTTCCCCGACATCCGCCGCGAAGCGCTTATAGCCGCGATCGCCTGCTATCAGAGGCTCGGTTGCTGGGCGGGGGACGTCGGCATAGACCGGTCACACTATGAAACAGCGCTCGACGTATTCGCGCATTCGCGGCTGATCAGCAGGCGCCATCCTTACGACCAGGTCGTCGCGCCGCTGCCAGCCTGAGCATCAGCGTTCGGGCAGTGGAATGAACTCGGTCTCGCCGGGTACTGGCGGAAAGGCTCCGTCTGCCCATTGCCGCTTAGCCTGTTCGATGCGCTCCCTGGAGCTCGAGACGAAATTCCACCAGATCTGGCGCTTGCCTTCGAGCGGGACCCCGCCAAGCAGGGCAACGCGGCTCGCCCCTTTCGCCACAAGTTGCGCCCTCGATCCTGCGGTGAAAATGAGCAGCGTGCCGGCGCCGAAGTCCCGCCGTTCCGCCGAAACGGTCCCCTGCAGGACATACGCTGCGCGTTCGGCGTACTCGTCCGGGATGTCCAGAGCCGCACCCGCGCTCATCGCCGCATCGACGTAGAACATCTCGGAAAACACCCGCACCGGCGAAGCAAGGCCGAACCCCCGTCCCGAGATTAACCTTAGCTTCACGCCATCCCTGTCGTGCTCCGGCAGCTTCGCGGCGGGAGTGTGGTCGAACGCGGGTTCGGCTTCCTCGTATTCGCCGGGCAATGCCACCCAGGATTGCAGCCCGTGCATACGCTGGCCGCCTGCGCGCATCTCCGGACTGGTGCGTTCCGAATGGACGATGCCGCGTCCCGCGGTCATCCAGTTGACGTCGCCGGGACGGATGGTCTGAACCACGCCCAGGCTGTCGCGGTGCACCAGTTCGCCTTCGAACAGATAGGTGACCGTGGCCAGCCCGATATGCGGATGCGGCCGCACGTCGATCCCCTGCCCCGGCGCGAATTCGACCGGCCCCAACTGATCGAGAAAAATGAACGGCCCGACCATGCGCCCGCCGCCCCAGGGCAACACGCGCCTGACCTCGAATCCGCCGAGATCACGGCTGCGCGCCGGCACGATATGTGCAATCGATGTCACCGGCTTTCCCCCGTGCCGCCCGACGGGCGTGCGCTGCGATCACCTGCGCCACGCAGGTAGTCCGCTTCTTCGCGCAGACAATGTGGCCGTTCTTGTTCCAGTCGGGGCCGAAGTGTGGCGCCCAAGAGGGGAATGCGCATGTACTCGACCGGACGCGCAACTACCTCGACGCCCCTCTTTCGCGCGATGAATTTGCCGGGAGTTTTGCTGTCCATAAGCATGAGAGAAGTTCGATCGGTTGGAGTTTATCATTGGTCCCGCAGCGACCAGGTTATGTGCGGATCACGTCCATTGGATGTCACTGCAATTGTTGCGACTCGCGAGTGTAGACGGGGGAAGCGATGATGGCGCGTTGTCTGCTCCGCCTGCTGTGGTTTCTCGTGTTCCTGCCCGCGGTTGCGCCGGCCAGAGCCGATCTCCTCGAGTACCTGCAGCGCACGGAGCCGGCGTACGTGTGGCAGGAGAGAAACCGCGAAGTCCGCGAGCATGGAACCGTCCATGACCTGCACCTGGTCTCGCAGGTCTGGAAGGGGATCACCTGGGAACATCAGCTCCAGGTCTACGTCCCGAATCGCATCGACACGCCGCACACCATGTTGCTGTACATCATGGGCGGCAACGCCGACGAGTCCGACATCCAGTTCGGTCTGAGGCTCGCCAGAGCCACGCGTGCACCCTGTGCGATCCTGTATCACCTGCCCAACCAGCCGCTACTCGACGGCAAGAGGGAAGACGACTTGATCGCCGAGACGTTCGTGCAGTTCCTGGCGACCGGGGATGAAGAATGGCCGCTGCTTTTTCCGATGACCAAGAGCGTGGTCAAGGCGATGGATGCGCTGCAGGCGTTCGCCGGGACGGCAGTGGGCGCTCCGGTGCGGACCTTCGTGGTGTCCGGCGCATCGAAACGCGGCTGGACAAGCTGGCTCGCTGCCGCAGCCGACCCGCGCATTGCCGCGGTCGTGCCGGCGGTGATCGACATGCTGAACCTCGAAAAGCATATGCCGCACCAATTGGAGACCTGGGGCGCGTATAGCAAGCAGCTCGAGGACTACACGCGACGCAACTTGCCGGCACAGATGGAGACCGAGCGTGGGCGCCGTTTGTTTGGCATGGTGGATCCCTACGCGTATCGGGAGCGACTCGCCATGCCGAAGCTGCTCATCATGGGCACCAACGACCGGTACTGGCCGCTGGACGCATTGAACCTGTACTGGGACGACCTGCGCGGTCCGAAATATGCGCTGTACCTGCCGAACTCGGGGCATCGGCTCGAAGATCGCGATCGCGCCATTGGCAGTCTCACGGGATTTTTCCGGCTGGTCGCCTCCGGCCGGCCGCTGCCGCGACTCGCCTGGCAGCACGGTTCGAACGGCAAGAAGCTGCAACTGTCGTTCACCGCGGATCCGGCTCCGGAGAGCGCGGTCATGTGGGTTGCCCGTTCTGCGACGCGAGACTTCCGTTCGGTACACTGGGAAGAGAAACCGCTGATGGGCAGGAACGGCGCCTTCACCGCAGACGTCGAACTGTTGCCGGAGGGCTTCGCCGCGGCGTTCGGCGAAGTGCGCTACCGCATCGACGGCGAGCTTGTTTATCTCTCCACGCAGGTATACATCGAGCCGCCGGCGGCGGACATGCCGGTTCCGTAGTTCAATGCGACCTTGGACACGCGATGTGCCCAAGGAAACCAGTTCCTCTTGTCAGGGCTTCCACACTGCCGGGCTGCAGCGCACGTAGTTGGGCGCGTAGGGCGCTTCGGCGCCGAGCTCGCGCGCCGCATGCCAGGCCCAGCGCGGGTTATCCATCATCGCGCGTGCGATCGCCACCAAGTCGGCCTTTCCGCCGGCGACAATGTCTTCGGCTTGCCGGGGCCGGGAGATCATTCCCACCGACATCACCGCGACGCCGGTTTCCCTTCTTACCTTCTCGGCGAACGGCACGTTGTAGCCCGGCGCCATCGGGATCTGCTGGCGCGGATCGAGTTGTCCCGAAGTGACGTCTACGAAGTCGCAGCCGCGCGCTTTCAGTTCCAGTGCGAACGCCACCGTTTCCTCCGGCGTCCAGCCACCTTCGATCCAGTCGGTCGCCGATACCCGTATGCCCAGCGGACGATCATCCGGCCACACCGCGCGCACGGCCTCGAACACTTCCAGAGGAAAACGCATGCGATTGGCCATCGAACCGCCGTAGTCGTCGTTGCGCCGATTGGATATCGGCGACAGGAACTGGTGCAGAAGATAGCCGTGGCCGCCGTGCAGTTCGATGACGTCGAAGCCGATGCGCACCGCGCGCCGCGCCGCGTCCGCGAACTGCTGCTTTACTTCCTGCAGACCAGTTTTCGTCAGCGCTGCCGGAACGTGCCAGCCGGGACCGAAGGGCAGCGCCGAAGGCGCCACCGTGGCCCACGGATTTTCATCCGGCGCCAGCAGCTTGCCACCCTCGAAAGGGGTATGCGCCGAGCCCTTGCGGCCGGCATGAGCCAGCTGGACCCCGAGTTGCGCCACGCCAAACTTTCTGCAAAAATCCACCACGCGCTTGAGCGTGGTCTCGTTCTCGTCGTTGTAGAGTCCGAGACAGCGATGAGTGATGCGCCCGACCGCGGACACGTGCGTAGCCTCGGTAAACAGCAGGCCGCCCGCACCCATCGCGAACTGTCCGAGGTGCATCAGGTGCCAGTCATTCGCCGAGCCGTTGACGGACATGTACTGGCACATCGGCGACACGACGATGCGGTTGGGGAGGCGCAGGCCGCGCAGCTCGATTGGGGAAAACAGGGCGCTTGTCATCGTTTCGATCGCCGGGCAGGGTTGGGAACGCCGCGGATTCTAGCAGGAGAGCCGGCGACGGCTGCTATGCCACGAATTGGAGCGCTGCCAGACGCGCGTACAGCGGATTCCCGGTCAGCAGTTCGTCGTGCGAACCCGCACCGACCAGGCGGCCCTGATCCATCACCGCGATGCGGTTCACGCTTTTCACCGTGGACAGCCGGTGCGCGATGATCAGCGTAGTGCGCGCCCGCATCAGCCGCTCCAGCGCGAGCTGTACCATGCGCTCGCTCTCCGAATCGAGCGCGCTGGTTGCCTCGTCCAGCAGCAGGATCGGCCGGCCGGAGAGAATCGCGCGGGCGATCGCCAGCCGCTGCCGCTCGCCGCCGGAGAGCCGCACGCCGCGCTCGCCCAGCCAGGAATCGAATCCCTGCGGCAACTTCTCGACGAACTCGGTCGCGAACGCTGCATCGCAGGCACGGCGAACTTCCTCGCCGGAGGCGTCCGGGCGGCCGTAGCGCACGTTCTCGGCGACGCTGGCTGCGAAAATGGCCGGCTCCTGCGCCACCAGTGCGATGCGCCTGCGCAACGCCTGCGGATCGACACGCCTTACGTCCACGCCGTCGACTCGCACCGTGCCGCGCTCGGGATCGTAGAATCGCAGCAGGAGTTGGAACACGGTAGACTTCCCCGCGCCCGAAGGACCGACCAGAGCGAGACTCTTTCCCGGCTGGACATCGAGAGAAAAATCCTGCAACGCCGCCTGGTTGGGACGCGACGGGTAGTGGAAAGTCACCGCCTGCAGTTGCACCGACCCGATCGGCGGTTCTGGCAATGCGAGCGGCTGGGCCGGTGCGATGATGTCCGCACGGGTGTCGAGGATCTCGATCAGCCGCTCGGCCGCGCCAGCGCCGCGCTGCAAGTCGCCGATCACCTCGCTCAACGCGCCTGCCGCGCTCGCCACCATCGCGGCGTAAAACACGAACGCCGACAATTCGCCGGGCGTGATGTTGCCAACCAGAACATCATGCCCGCCGATCCAGAGAATGACTCCAACGCCTGTGAACACCAGCACGATCACCGCGGAGATCAGCGAGGCGCGCACCCGGATGCGGTTGCGCGCCGTATCGAACGCGGCTTCGGCGCGGCTCCCGAACAGGCGCCGGTCTTCGTCTTCGTGACCGTAGGCCTGCACCGTGCGCACTTCGTGCAGCGCCTCGTCCACATAGCTGCCGAGGTCCGCCACGCGGTCCTGGCTGGCCCGGGCAAGCTTGCGCACGCGCCGCCCGAAGACCACGATCGGCCCGATCACCACCGGCACCATCAGCAGCACCAGAGCCGTGAGCTTCCAGCTGGTCAGCATCAGCATCGCCAGCGAGCCCAACCCCAACAGCCCGTTGCGCAGCGCCATCGACACGCTGGTGCCGACCACCTGTTCCAGCAGCGCGGTATCAGTGGTCAGCCGCGAGATCACCTCGCCGGTGCGCGCCTGCTCGAACCAGCCGGGAGACAGGCTCAGCAGACGCGAGAAGACTTCGCGGCGGATGTCGGCGATCACCCGCTCGCCCAGCCATGAAATCAGATAGAAACGCACCCAGGTCGCGACCGACATCACCACGATTACGCCCAGCAGGAAGAACAGCGCCTGATTGAGCGCCTGCGGATCGCCGCCCGAGAAACCGCGGTCGATGACTTGCTTGAGCCCCTGTCCGATTACTAGGAAACATGCCGCCGCGACCACCAGCGCCAACGCGAAGACGAGAATGCGCGCGCGGTACGGTGTAGCGTAACGCCACAACACCGCCAGCGCGCGCAGGCGCGCGATCGCCACCGGTTTCGACGCGGTGACTTGTTCCGGGGTCTCACGTTTCATCGGCTCGGCAATCCGGGTACCTGTCCGCGCATTCTGACCCTGCGCATCATAAACCTCGTTCCTGCGCAATTCGCCTTCCGGGACAACGAAGCCACCCATCGGACCGCAACCCGCAGTATCTTATCGGCTGCAGCCAGCCGAAAAAGACGGTTTCGCCGCCCGTTCGTGCAGCGAACCCACAACAATACCCAGAGGAGAAAAGAATGTCTTTGGAACTTGAGTCAGCGGCGATCGAATACCACGAGCAGCCGACCCCCGGAAAAATCTCCGTCGTCCCCACCAAGAGCCTCACCAACCAGCGCGACCTCGCGCTCGCCTATTCGCCGGGCGTGGCATACGCCTGCAAGGCCATCGAGGCGGATCCTTCGCGCGCGGCACAACTGACATCGCGCGCCAATCTGGTCGGCGTGGTAACCAACGGCACCGCGGTGCTCGGCCTGGGCAACATCGGCCCGCTGGCAGGCAAGCCGGTGATGGAAGGCAAGGCGTGCCTGTTCAAGAAGTTTGCCGGCATTGACGTGTTCGACATCGAACTGGCCGAGAACGACCAGGACAAGCTGGTCGACATGATCGCTGCGCTGGAACCCACTTTGGGCGGCATCAATCTCGAGGACATCAAGGCGCCCGAGTGCTTCTACATAGAAGGCAAGCTGCGCGAGCGCATGAAGATACCGGTTTTCCACGACGACCAGCACGGCACCGCGATCATTGTCGGCGCGGCCGTGACCAATGGGCTCAAGGTCGTAGGCAAGGACATTTCGAAGGTAAGACTGGTGTGCTCCGGCGCAGGCGCTTCGGCGATCGCATGCCTCGACCTGCTGGTGAAGCTCGGGCTGAAACGCGAGAGCATCATTGTCTGCGACTCGAAAGGCGTTATATACGAAGGCCGCGACAAGAGCATGGAGCCGAACAAGGCGCGTTACGCGCGCAAGACCGACGCGCGCAAGCTTGCCGACGCGATGCCCGGCGCGGACATCTTCCTTGGTCTCTCGGGCCCGGGCGCGATGAAACAGGAGTGGATCAAGACCATGGCGGAGAAGCCGCTGGTGCTGGCGCTCGCCAACCCGACGCCGGAAATCCTGCCCGAGGAAGTGAAGGCGGTGCGGCCTGATGCGGTGATCGCCACCGGCCGCTCCGACTATCCGAACCAGGTGAACAATGTACTGTGCTTCCCGTTCATCTTCCGTGGCGCGCTCGACGTCGGCGCAACCAAGATCACCGAGGAAATGAAGCTCGCCTGCGTGAAGGCGATCGCGGAACTCACCCAAGCCGAACAGTCAGACGTGGTGGCGATGGCCTACGAAGGGCAGGAACTGTCATTTGGGCCCGAGTACATCATTCCCAAGCCCTTCGATCCGCGGCTCATCACCCGGATCGCGCCGGCGGTCGCGAAGGCGGCGATGGACAGCGGCGTGGCGA
Source organism: Burkholderiales bacterium (assembly GCA_036000845.1). Taxonomy (GTDB): domain Bacteria; phylum Pseudomonadota; class Gammaproteobacteria; order Burkholderiales; family JACQAP01; genus JACQAP01. Next base: position 8,452 of record DASYUW010000144.1, on the reverse strand, counting down.
CGCGCCCCATCACGGATTTCGACGCCTACCGCCAGCAGCTCACCAACTTCGTCTACCACTCCGGGTTCGTGATGAAGCCGGTGTTCGCGGCGGCGAAGGCCGCACCCCGGCGGGTGATCTACGCGGAGGGCGAGGATGAGCGCGTGCTGCGCGCCGTGCAAGTAGTGGTGGACGAGCGCCTCGCCAGCCCGATCCTGATCGGGCGGCCGGAAGTGGTGGAAATGCGACTCGAACGCTTCGGTCTGCGCATCAAGCCAGGGAAGGATTTCGAACTGGTCAACCCGGAGAGCGACGCGCGTTACCGGGAAGTGTGGACCGAATACTACAAGGCGATGAACCGCAAAGGCGTGTCCCCCGACGACGCGAAGGCGCATGTGCGCCAGTCCACTACGCTGATCGGTGCCATGCTGCTGCGCAGGGGCGATGGCGATTCGATGCTGTGCGGCACGTTCGGCCGCCACAAGGACCACCTGCGCCATATCGCCAACGTGATCGGCCTCAAACCCGGCGCGAGCATCTTCGCCGCGATGAACGTGCTGCTGCTGGCCAAGCGTACCCTGTTCATCTCTGACACCTATGTCAACGAAGACCCGGGCGTTGAACAACTGGCCGAGATAACGATCATGGCGGCCGAGGAAATAAAGCGCTTCGGGGTGGTCCCCAGGATCGCCCTGCTGTCCCACTCCAACTTCGGCAGCGACGACTCGCCGGCCGCGCTGAAAATGAGCCGGGCGCGCGACTTGGTCGAGCAGCTCGCACCGGATCTCGAGGTCGAAGGCGAAATGCATGGAGACGCCGCGCTTTCGGAGTCGATCCGCAACCACGTGCATCCGGAATCCCGGCTGAAGGGCGAAGCGAACCTGCTGATCATGCCCAATCTCGATGCCGCGAACATTTCCTTTAACCTGCTGAAAATGACCGGCGGCGAAGGAGTGACCGTGGGGCCGATCCTGCTGGGTGCGGCCAAGCCGGTACACATCCTCACGCCGACCGCGACGGTGCGGCGGCTGGTGAACATGACTGCCCTGTGCGTAGTGGATGCCAATGCGCAGCAGCGCGCGCTGTTCTGAGGGCCGATGCGTCGCGCAGGACACTCGCCCCGCCTGCGTCGCTGCAAGGCGACACAGCGGACAGATTGTTCGCAACGCATTGGCGGAACTTGGGCATTGCCGGGACGTCGAATCGCTTGTATCAATCACAGGGAAGAATCATGACAGCACGCACTGGGATTTCCGAATCAGATCCACGACTCAATGCGCGATTGGCGATAGTCACGGCGGTTCTGCTGATCGGCGCACTCCTCACCTGCTTTCCCGCACAGGTCCGGGCTGCCGAGCCTTTTGGCCGCGGCAACGTCACCGGCTCGATCTACCTCGGCGCCGGTCGCGCACTCGACCGCGAGTACACGACCCTGGGCGGCACGGTGGGTTACATGATTTCCGAAGGACTGATGCTCGGCGTGAGCGCCGAAATGTGGGTTGGCAACGAGCCCGATATCTACAAGTTCACGCCGGAAGTGCGTTACACGTTCACCCGGGTTGATCCGGTGAAACCTTATTTCGGCGCATTCGTCTCGCGCACGATCTATGACGGCCCTCCGGACCGGAACACCTACGGGGCGCGCGGCGGAGTCTATATGCCGTTCAGCTCGAACGCGGCGTTCAACGTCGGCGTGGTCTACGAGAAGATATCGGGTTGCGATCCGTCCACATACAACGATTGTTCGCAGTTGTACCCCGAGGCCGGCGTCCTGTTCTCCTTCTGAACATCCTCCAGGAAATACAAAGAGGGCACCTTGCGGTGCCCTTTTTCATCAGGCCAGCACGTAGCTGGTCTTCACCGTGGTAAAGAACTCCACCGCGTAGCGGCCCTGCTCGCGCGGACCGTAGCTCGATCCCTTGCGTCCGCCGAATGGCACGTGGTAATCCACCCCCGCAGTCGGCAGGTTCACCATCACCATCCCGGCCTGCGCGTTCTTGCGGTAATGCGAAGCGTGCTTGAGCGAGGTCGTCACGATGCCGGAGGAAAGCCCGAACGGCGTGTCGTTGGCGACCACCAGTGCCTCGTCGTAGTCCTTGACCATCACTACCGATGCCACCGGACCGAACACTTCCTCGCGGTTGATGCGCATGCTGTTCACCGTATCGGTGAACAGCGCGGGCTCCAGATAGAAGCCCTCGGTGTCGCGCTTGAGCAGGTTGCCGCCGAAAGCGAGCCGTGCCCCCTCCTCCTTCGCCTCCTCTATATAGTGGAGATCCTGGTTCAACTGGTTCTTGTCCACCACCGGGCCCATCTCGGTGCCCTGCTTGAGCGCGTTGTCCACTTTCAGATTCTTCAGGCGCTCGACCACTGCGCCCACGAACTTGTCGTGGATGCCCTTGGTGACGATCAGCCTCGAACTCGCGGTGCAGCGCTGACCGGTTGAGAAAAAAGCGCCGTTGACCGCGCATTCGACCGCGGTTTTCAGATCGGCATCGTCCAGCACCACCAGCGGGTTCTTGCCGCCCATTTCGAGCTGGAACTTGGCCATGCGCGCCACCGCTTTCGCCGCCACCTGCTTGCCGGTTTCCACCGAGCCGGTAAAAGTGATCGCATCCACGCGCCTGTCGTTGACCAGCGTTTCGCCAACCACGCTGCCACGCCCCATGACGAAGTTGAACACACCCTTGGGCACGCCGGCGTCCACGATGATTTTCGCGATCGCGTGCGCCATGCCGGGCACCAGGTCGGCGGGCTTGAACACCACGGTGTTGCCATACGCGAGCGCCGGGGCGATCTTCCACGCCGGAATGGCCGCCGGGAAGTTCCACGGCGAAATGATGCCAACCACGCCGATCGGCTCGCGGGTGAGTTCGACGTCGATGCCGGGACGCACCGAGGGCAGCAGTTCTCCCGAGCGGCGCAGCACTTCGCCGGCAAAAAACTTGAATACGTTGGCCGCGCGCACCACTTCGCCGATGCCCTCCGGCAGCGTCTTGCCCTCTTCGCGCGACAGCAGCTTGCCGAGTTCTTCCCTGCGGGCGAGGATCTCGTTGCCCACCTTGTCGAGAAGGTCGGCACGCGCCTGGACGTTGAAAGTGGCCCAGGCCGGGAAGGCCGCGCGCGCGGCTTCGATCGCGCGTTCGGTCTGCGCCTTATCGGCCTGCGCGTACTCGGCGATGACGTCGCTGATGTCCGATGGATTGACGTCCTTGGAAGAGCTGGCGCCCGCGATCCATTCGCCGGCGATGTAATTCTGCAGTTGTTGTGCGCTCATAGGTCCTCCTGAGGGGGGCGATGCTAGCACAGCGCGCGGGAGCCGGTCACGCTGCGGCGCCTGCCTTGCGCTTGCGCCGCAACGCGTGGAATGCATCCAGTTCCCACGGCCGCAGCGCCAGCACGATGCTCGCCGGGCGGCGCAACCCCAGCGGCAGGTTCATGTCGTCGTTGTGCAGCTCGGAGAACTCCGCGGCAAGCCGGCGCAGTCTGGCAATCACCTGGCTGCCGGATGCGGGGGACAGCATGCCGTTGATCACCATCATGAACTCGCCCGGCGCATCGAAGCGCGAGCGGAAGTACTCGGGCGCTGCGCGCGTCTTGAAGTACTGAAGAATCGGCCCGTTCGGCAGCCAGGAGAAAGTGCGCGTCACCAGCAGCTTGATGCGGTTCTTCGGCAGCAGTTCGAGGAATTTGATGTGGTCCAGCCTGAGCAGCAACTGGATGCATTCGGACTTGGGCATGTCGTAGATCTCGGTGATCTGCTCCAGCGTCATGTGGTTGAGCGCGCACACCGCGGCCAGGAACAGCTTGGGGTTGCCGACGATCTCGCGCTCCTGCTCCAGCGTGAGCTGGGAAAGGTAGTTGCGTTCGCTGTCCACCTCGCGCGCCAGGTCGGTCAGACCGATGCCGGCCAACTGGCAGACCTGCTCGAAGCGTTCCAGGGTGAAGTGATTGGCGGCGAACATGCGCTTTACGCTCGCTTCGGAGAGCTGCAGCGTCTTGGCCACCTGCGCGTACGTGAGCTTTCTGGCCTTGAGCGCCCGCTTTAGCGCTTCCACCACCGCCGCGGTCTGGGACATGGCTCCCCCTGAAAAAGCCGGAAAGTCTAATTATGCGATACCAAGCGAATATCAGGTAGCAACACCCATTGCGGCGCTTTCCCGGCACCAGGCAAGTCGCCACGATGGCGCCGTCTCATGTCGCAGCCGATCAACCGCCACAGGCAAGGGAGAGAACAATGAAGACCCAGAATCTGGCTACCGCGCTCGCAGCCGCATTGACCCGCATTCCCCTCAGTACCCCTCCGAAACCGGAAGTTGCCACTGATCTCCTGCTGGTAACCGCGCTTCGTAACAGCGCAACCAGGCGCGACCAGATCATCCAGCGCCGTATTGGCGTTTACCCGGACGCGATCGGCGCCGCGTCGTGACGATCCTGTGCGGACGGGGAAAGCCCCTTGCGGGGCGATCCCCCGCCGCTTCGGCCGGTCACTCTTTATGGTGACCGGCCTTTTTTTTGCACCTCATTCCCCGCCTTCTCCCCAGAGCGGAGAAGGAGTTTCTAATTCAAAAGCAACAGGTGAGACTTGTCACCCTCTCCGCCTGACCACTCTAGGGTATTGGCCGGTCGAACCTCCATGTCATTTGCTCGCACACCCAACCGCCAAGACCCGTTGATCCTCCTCTGAGTGGTCAGGGAGAGGGCTGGGGTAAGGCGGTGGGCCTCTGGTATGAGAAAATGCCGGACTTTCCGATAGTTAATGAGATGCGCATGCATTCCCTTGCCGCCCGCCCCGCAGTCCAGCAGCTTCGCTCCTCGAAGATCCGCGAAGTCGCTAACGCCGGGATGGGCAAAAAAGATGTGATCGCCTTCTGGTTCGGCGAACCCGACGAGGTCACTCCGGATTTCATCCGCCAAGCCGGAATCGATGCCCTTGAACGAGGGGAGACTTTCTATACCGAGAATCTCGGCATTCCCGAATTGCGCGACACGATCGGCAATTACCTCTCTCGCCTGCATCGTCGTGGCAGAGCCGGGGATATCACCTCCGACAACATTGCGGTCACCAGTTCCGGCATGTCCGCGCTGATGCTGTCCACTCAGTCTCTAGTGGGGCCGGGCGACCGGGTCGTGATCGTCACGCCAGTGTGGCCTAACCTGGTGGAGATTCCCAAAATCCTCGGTGCCGAAACCGTCACTTTCCCGCTCAGCTTCACGCCAGAAGGCTGGACGCTCGACCTCGAGCGCCTGCTGGAGACGCTCAAGCCCGGAACGCGAGTGGTGTACATCAACTCGCCGAACAATCCGACCGGCTGGACCATCGACCGTGAGGCCCAGCGCGCGATCCTCGAACACTGCCGCAGGCACGGCATCTGGATCCTCAGCGACGATGCCTACCAGCGGCTTTATTACGGCAACGGTGCGGCGCCCTCCTTCCTCGACATCGCCGCCACCCGCGACCGCGTCGTCAGCACCAACACATTCTCGAAGTCGTGGCTGATGACCGGCTGGCGGCTGGGCTGGATCATGGCGCCGAAAGAACTCATTGCCAACCTCGGTACACTGCTGGAATACAACACATCGTGCGCACCGTGTTTTGTTCAACGGGCCGGCATCGTCGCGATCGAGCAGGGCGAACCGGTAGTCGCGCACACGCTCACGCGCCTGCGAAAGGCGCGCGACTTTCTGGCGGCGCGGCTGCGCGAGATTCCCGGAATCGAGGCGACGCTGCCACCCGGTGCGATGTATACCTTCTTTAAAGTGCATGGCGTTACCGACAGCCTGGCGTTTTGCAAGAAGCTGGTAGCCGACGCGCGACTGGGCCTGGCACCAGGAATCGCCTTCGGTCCGGAGGGCGAGGGCTTCGTACGCTGGTGCTTCGCGGCAAGCGAGGAACGCCTTGCGCAAGGCATCGAGCGGCTGAGAAAAGTTGTCGTGCAGAATTGAAACACGAAAGGAATGGCATGACGGCAAAGACCCACACTTATCGAACCACGGTCCGCTGGACCGGCAATCAGGGCGGGGGAACATCCGCTTACCGGGCCTACAGCCGCAACCACGAGATCAGCGCACGCGGGAAGCCGGTCGTGCCGGCATCTTCGGACCCGGCGTTCCACGGCGACCCGGGCCGCTACAATCCCGAGGACCTGCTGGTCGCTTCGCTGTCCGGCTGTCACATGCTCTGGTACCTGCATCTCTGCGCGGTGAACAAAGTCGTGGTACTCGAATACGAGGACGATGCGTCGGGCACCATGGAGGAAACCGCGGACGGAGGCGGTCACTTTGTCGAAGTCACATTACATCCGACCATTACCGTGACGGCGCCGTCGAGCCTCGATACCGCACGGCGCCTGCACCACAACGCCCACGAAAAATGCTTCATCGCCAGTTCGGTGAATTTTCCGGTGCACGTCCGACCGGAGTTCCGCACCGCTCCATAGACGGCGCGAACGTTGCGGTTCAACCGCTGACCACATGTCCGATTTCCTGCCCAAGCTGAAGCAACTCGAGCACGCCGCGTCGATCGTATACGAGACGATGGCGCCGACTCCGCAATACTCCTGGCCGCTGCTCACAGCGCAACTCGGCGCGGAAATCTGGATCAAGCACGAGAACCACACTCCTACCGGTGCCTTCAAACTGCGCGGCGGTCTCACCTACTTCCATGATCTCGCCAAACACAAGGACAAGCCCGCCGGCGTCATCAGCGCCACCCGCGGCAATCACGGGCAGTCGGTCGGCTACGCCGCCCGGCGGTACGGAATGTCCGCCACTGTCGTCGTGCCCCACGGCAACAGCATCGAGAAGAACGCGGCGATGCGGGCGCTCGGGGTCGGGCTGGTCGAACATGGCGCGGATTTCCAGGCGGCACGCGAACGCGCGATGTGGATTGCGCAACAGCGTGGTCTGCACATGGTGCCCTCGTTCCACCCGCTGCTGGTGCAGGGCGTGGCTTCGTATTCGCTGGAACTGCTGCGTGCGGTGCCGGATCTGGACGTCGCGTACGTGCCGATCGGATTGGGATCGGGGATCTGCGGGATGATTGCCGCACGCGAGGCCCTGAAGCTGAAAACGGAAATCGTCGGCGTGGTCTCCGAGCTTGCGCCCGCGTACGCGCTTTCGTTCGAGCAGAAGCGCGCGGTCGAGCACCCGGTCAGCACCCGCATCGCCGACGGCATGGCCTGCCGTACTCCCGAACCGGAGGCGCTGGAGATTCTCTGGCACGGGATGGCGCGCGTGGTGCGGGTTACCGACGACGAAGTCGAGGAGGCAATGCGGCTGATGTATTCGGCAACGCACAACGTCGCCGAAGGTGCCGGTGCAGCCGGGCTTGCCGCCGCAACCAAGGAGCGCGACCGGCTGGCAGGACGCAAAGCCGCGGTGATCCTGTGCGGCGCGAACGTGGACCGCGACGTGTTTGCCCGGGTTCTTGGCGGAAAGTAACCAAGGCTTGTCACCGGCACCCGGTGGCGCGAAGATTGCCTTTAAGTGACCGACGGACAGCCGCCATAATGACCCGCGTTCCCCATTTCACGCGTCTCGTGATTGCCGTTGCAGTTGTTTTCGCCGCGCTCCTGCTGCTGCCTCGCAGTGCCGCATTCGCCGCTCCGGCGGTGGCAATCTATCGCGGCGAGACACCCCCCGCGTCCGGCCCGGGTCGAAGGGTCGAGTTGCGGCTCGCCGCCGATGGAAAAATGACCTGGCGCTCCGATTACCGCAACAACCGTCCGCCGATCACCGAGGAGGGCCGCTGGAACGCCATCTCGGTCGAAGAGATCGAGGTCATCGTCGAGCGCCGTGACGGCAAGCAGGTAGAACCTTCTACCGTTCGACTGCTGAAGCAGGGAGATACGCTTGCCACCACGGCGGCATCCGCTGCTGAATTCGGCAGCCAGGGCCTACTGCTGAAGCTTGCCAAGGCAGCATCGCCGCCGATTACCACACCGGTGACAGGTGCGGTTTCTCCGGTCGGGGGCTGGCAATGGAAAGGACTGATCTCCTCCGCCGAGAAAATCTCGGTCAATCAGCCGGAGCGCTACAGGCTGCAATTGCAGGCGGGCGGCAAGGCGCAGGTTCTTGCCGATTGCAACCGTGGTCAGGCCAGCTATACATTCGACGGCCGCAGCTTCAGCATCAAGATCACCGGAGTTACCCGTGCCGCCTGTCCGGCCGGGTCTCTCTCCGACCGCTACCTCCAGACGCTGGAAGCAGCAGTCGCTCAGCGCGTCAGGGGCGAAAACCTGTTTCTCGATCTGCCGGCCGATGGCGGCACCATGAAATTCGTACGGGCGAAATAATCGGGATCATGCCATTCGATCCGACTTCCCGGCGCGGCAATCGCGCCCGCAACGTGCTCGGCGGGCCGCTCGCCGATTGCTGCAACGATCCGGTGACCGGTTTCTTCCGCGACGGCTGCTGCAATACCGGCCCGGAAGATCACGGGGCGCACGTCGTATGCGTTCAGGTCACAAAG
>DASYUW010000143.1:0-10055 GCA_036000845.1 Burkholderiales bacterium | reverse complement strand
TTAAATGAATCCAAACAAAGCGCTGTGGGAAAAGGGCGACTTCACGAGCATCGCGGAGACCATGCGCGAAAGCGGAGAAGCGCTCGTCGCGACGTTCGGCATCACGAAAGGCCTCAAGGTGCTCGACCTCGGATGCGGTGACGGAAACACCGCCATCCCTGCGGCGAAACGCGGCGCCGACGTACTGGGCGTCGACATCGCGGGCAACCTCGTCGCCGCGGGCAACAAGCGCGCAAAAGAGCTGGGTCTCGCCAACTGCAGGTTTCAGGAAGGCGATGCCTCCGACATGCAGGGAGTGCAGGATCGGAGCTTCGACCTGCTCGTAAGCATTTTCGGCGCGATGTTCGCGCCCAAGCCGTTCGATGTGGCGAAAGAGATGGTCCGCGTCACCCGGCCGGGGGGACGCATCATCATGGGCAACTGGATCCCCAACGATCCGACGCTGGTCGCGCAAATCCTGAAGATCAGCTCGGCGTTCACGCCGCCGCCGCCAGAAGGCTTCGTCAGCCCGATGACCTGGGGCGTCGAGAGCAGTGTCACCGAGCGCTTTGTCGCTGCCGGAGTTCCGGCAGAGAAATTATCCTTCGCGCGTGACACGTTTACCTTCAACTGTCCCGGCACGCCGGCGGAGTTCGTCGACCGTTTTAAGAGCTACTACGGGCCGACCATGAATGCCTTCGAAGCCGCAGACAAGAGCGGCCGCGTTGCGGATCTGCAGAGGCAGCTCGAGGACCTGTTCAAGACGCAGAACAAGAGCTCACGCAAGGACATGACCTCCATTCCCGCGACGTTCTTGCGCGTGACGGTTACGCTTTGACGCGTCTCCGCTCGCACGCGCATTTCACCGCGGACGTTAAGTCCTATGGAAGAAGGCGCGTTCTGGGAAGAGGCTATACGGCGTCGAAATCTCTTCTTCGTTTGGCTGCTCGGTTGGATACCGGTCGGCGTTCCCTTTGTCGCAGGTTGGCGCTTCATCACAGGCCGCGAGCCATCTTCCCCTGTGGTTGGTCTACTTCTGGCGTGGTTCGTCCCTTGCCTGCTGATCTGGCTATGGCTCTCAAGGCTTCCTTGCCCGCAGTGCGGCCGTCCCGCGCTCCCCAGTCCCTTTTTCTTGCTGCGCCGGGCAAAATGCCAGCATTGTGGGTTCACGTATGGCATCTAACAAGGCGCCCCTGAGCTTGAGCGTTGGTCGGCACTGAGACCCTCGCGGATTCAGGATGAGCCGCGAAGCGAATGCATAAGCGAATATGACAAACGGCAAACTCCCTCCGCGGAAACCAAGCAAGCCAGCGGGGCGCACATCTCGTCCTGCCCTCCTGTACCTCGCTACCGGTCTGATGGTCGTCCTGCTTGGCGCGCGCGCGGGCGAAACCAGAAACCAGGCCCAGCAACACGCCGGCCACCCCTTGGGCACGGTTGACTTTCCCATCACCTGCTCCGAACAAGCCCAAGTGGAGTTCAATCGCGCGGTCGCCCTCCTGCATCACATGACGTATCCGCAAGCACGGGAGGCATTCCAGCGGGTCACGACGACCGATCCGCAGTGCGCGATGGCGCATTGGGGCATCGCGATGACCTTGTTTCAGCCGCTCTGGCCGACGCGGCCGCGACCCGAAGCGCTTCAGCGGGGATGGGAGGCCGTGCAGAAGGCCAAGACCCTTCAGCCGCCGACGGAGCGGGAACGGCTCTTCGTGGCCGCGGCGGAGGCGTTCTTCCTCGAGCCGGCGTCGTCCGATTATTGGCTCCGCATCCGCCGGTGGGAACAGGCTACAGAGAAGGTTTATGCCTCCTTTCCGGATGACCCCGAGGCGGCCGCGTTCTACGCCCTGGCGCATTTGGCCACCGCTCCCTCCGATACGATTTCCCGAGCGCATTCGGACCGGGCAGCTGAAATCCTCCTCGGCGTGTACGAGCGGAATCCGGACCATCCGGGCGCGATGCACTATCTCGTCCACGCCAACGACGTACCGGGTCGCGAACGGGAATCGCTGGAGATCACGCGCAAGTACGAGGCGGCCGCTCCGCGCAATCCACACGCGCTCCATATGCCGACCCACATCTATACCCGCCTCGGCGACTGGAACGGGGTGATTCGAGGAAACCGGCGGGCGGCCGAGGCGGCCCTGGAGCACCCCGCCGGGGACCATGGACAATTCGTTTGGGACGAGTTCCCCCATGCGATCGAGTACCTCGTCTATGCCTATCTCCAGAAAGGCGCGGACGATGAAGCCGCCGCGCAGTTGGAGCGGCTGCGCACAACCGCCCGATTGGAATCCACTTTCAAGACGGCTTTTCACCTGGCGTCTACACAGGCCCGCTACGCACTGGAGCGGCGCGCCTGGAATGAGGCTGCGCAGCTCGTTTCCCGCGAGCCCGCGACCCTCGACTGGGACCGTTTCACCTGGCCGGAAGCCATCGCGCGGTTCGCGCGCGGTCTGGGCTCGGCGCGCTTGGGCAAAATCAACGAGGCCAGAGCAGCCGGCGAACGTCTTGAGAAACTCGAGGCTGCGACCCGCAAGGCGGGGGAGGACCTGTTTGCCCGGAACATCCGAGTGCTTCGCCTCGAGCTGAACGCCTGGCTCGCCCACGTGGAAGGGCGAAGGGAATCCAGCGTTGCGCTGATGCGGGAGGCCGCCGAGCTTGAGGGCTCGACGCCGAAGCACGCCGTGACGCCGGGACCCACTCTCCCCGCCCACGAACTATTGGGCGACCTTCTCATGGAGCAGAAGCAGCCGGGGGAAGCACTCGCGGCGTACAAGCGCTCAATGGAACTCTATCCGAGGCGTTTCAACGGACTGCTGGGCGCCGCCCGGGCGGCACGCGCGCTCGGTGACGAATCCCTGGCGCGCACCTTCTATCAAGAGCTTCTCGAAGTTGCTGATGGCGGGACGCGACAGCCCGCCCTGAAAGAGGCACAGAACCATGTGGCTCAGCGGCGGTGATCAAGGCACACTGCCGGTTTCTCAGGCCCGTGCCGCCCAACACAGGCATGCAGCGGACGGCGCTCCGCGCCGCCGCAGGCGGGGGAAACAACATTATTTTGGCGCTGATCGTGGCGTGGGCGGCCGTAAGGGCTGTCGAGGCCACTTTCAAGCTTCATGGCAGAATTAAAGACGCTGCAAGTCTTGAGCGGCAGAGTGCAACACCCATCTAACCTTTCGAGGACACACCATGCTTGCGATGGAAGTACTGAAAAACGGGGTAAGAGTATGCGTCGCCGGAGCTCAGGACTTGGGCGTGCTTACGGCGAACTTCACCGCTGGAGGCTCGCTCGGGCCGCGCGCCTGGGACTTCTCCGGGAAGACCACGAAACCGCATATGCATCTCAACGTTGGCGGACTTACCTCGAGAAAAGGGGCGCAGGACGATCATTTGGATTGGATCGGTCACATGGAAATTCAAACGGGTGATGCAGTCACACTGAGATTCATCGAAATAGACGAAGCAGATCCTCCGGTCGAATCACGTCCGGCGGAACACAAGACTCTATCTTCGGACGAACGCGAGTATTTCAAAGCACTTGAGCAGCAATACATCGGCATGCTCAAGAAGCTTCGCAAGAAACAGCTGGCCACCCGTTCCACACGGACGCGCGCAAAAACGGCGCGCGCCGGGAAGCGCCGGCGTTAATTTGAGGACAAGCACGCCTGCTTCTTCGGATAGGCTCGACACGTAACAACCCACCCAGCGGGCGGCGCGGTAAAGCCGCGCGCCCTTGACGCGTCGACGCTTTTGAAAATGCGTTACAGAAGAACCCGCTCGATGCCGCCGTGGTTGGCCTTCTCGACGTACCGCTTCATCCAGTCGGGGCCGAGCAGGTGCTTCGCCATCTCCACCACGATGTAGTCGGCATCCACGCCGGTGTCGTCGCCGTAGCGGGCCAGTCCCTGCAGGCAGGAAGGACATGAGGTGAGTATCTTCACCGCGCCGTCGTGACCCTGGTTGCGGATCGCGTCCACGCCTTTCTGCATTTCCTCCTGCTTGCGGAAACGGACCTGGGTGGAAATGTCGGGACGGGTCACCGCCAGCGTGCCGGACTCGCCGCAGCAGCGATCGTTCAGTTTCACCTCCGAGCCCATCAACTGGTTCACTACCTTCATCGGCTGGTAGGTCTTCATCGGCGTGTGGCAGGGGTCGTGGTACATGTAGCGCACGCCGGTGACACCCTCCAGTTTCACGTCCTTTTCCAGCAGGTATTCGTGGATGTCGAGCAGCCTGCAGCCGGGGAATATCTTGTCGAATTCGTAGTGCTGCAACTGATCCATGCAGGTGCCGCAGGACACCACCACGGTCTTGATGTCGAGGTAATTGAGCGTGTTGGCCACGCGGTGGAACAACACCCGGTTGTCGGTGCTGATCTTCTGCCCTTTCTCGGCCTCGCCCGCCGAGGTCTGCGGATAGCCGCAGCACAGGTAGCCCGGCGGCAGCACGGTTATCGCGCCGACCTCGTAGAGCATCGCCTGGGTGGCGAGCCCGACCTGGCCGAACAGCCGCTCGCTGCCGCAGCCGGGAAAGTAGAACACCGCGTCCGAGTCTTCGGTGACTTTCTTCGGATCGCGGATCACCGGCACGATATGGTTGTCTTCGATGTCCAGCAGCGCACGCGACGTCTTCTTCGGCAGGCCGCCCGGCATCGGCTTGTTGATGAAGTGGATCACCTGCGCCTTGATCGGCGGCTTGCCGAGGGTGGCCGGCGGATGTTTCACCTGCTCCTGGATCAGGCCGAATGATTTCGCCAACCGGTACGCGAGGCGCTGCGCCCGGTAACCCCAGTCGATCATCAGCTTTCGGGTGAGCTTGATGGTGTTCGGGTCGGTGGCGTTCAGGAACAGCATCGAGGCCGCGGTGCCGGGATTGAATTTCTTCTTGCCCTGGCGGCGCAGGAAGTTGCGCATCGCGATCGAGACGTCGCCGAAGTCGATGTCCACCGGACAGGGATTCAGGCATTTGTGGCACACGGTGCAATGGTCCGCGACGTCGGAAAACTCGTCGAAATGCTTGAGCGAAATCCCACGGCGGGTCTGCTCCTCGTACAGGAAGGCCTCGATCAGCAGCGAGGTGGCGAGGATCTTGTTGCGCGGAGAGTAGAGCAGGTTGGCGCGCGGCACGTGCGTCGAGCACACCGGCTTGCACTTGCCGCAGCGCAGGCAGTCCTTGATCGAATCAGAAATCTCGCCGATCGCGCTCTGCTCCAGGATCAGGCTCTCCAGTTCGAGCAGGTTGAAGCTCGGGGTGTAGGCGTCATCGAGATTGCCGCCGGGAAGCAGCTTGCCCTTGTTGAAGCGGCCTTCCGGGTCCACCCGCCGCTTGTAGCCGGCAAACGCGTTCACTTCCTTCGCATCGAGGTAATCGAGCTTGGTGATGCCGATGCCGTGCTCGCCCGAGATCACGCCATCGAGCGACTTGGCGAGCTTCATGATGCGCGCCACCGCGACATTGGCCTCGTGCAGCATCGCGTAGTCATCGGAATTCACCGGGATGTTGGTGTGCACGTTGCCGTCGCCGGCATGCATGTGCAGGGCGACGAACAGCCGGCTCTTGAGCACGCGTTTGTGCGTGGCGTCGATCTCGGCGCGGATCGCGTCGAAGGCGCGGCCGTCGAAGATCTGCATCAGCGGCTCGCGAGCTTCGGTTTTCCAGGACACTTGAAGGCTGTGGCTTTGCAGGGCGCCGAAAACTGTGAGGGGTGAGGGGTGAGGGGCGAGGGGCGAGATCTCCGTCCCTAGCCTCTCTTTCCCCGCCGCCCGTCCCTCGTCCCTCGTCCCTCGTCCCTCGTTCCTGGCGACGTAGTCGCTGAGCGGCGCGTCGAGATGCTCGAACAGCCATTGCCAGCGGGCGCGGGCAGCGCGCACGGTCTCCACTGCGTTCGCCGGGCGGCCGCCGAGCAACTCGGACTGGGCGAGTTTCTCGGCTTCCTGATGCACGGGCAAATCGCCCTGGAACAAATCCTCGAGCGCCTCCATCAGGCGGATCTTGTTCTTCAGCGACAACTCGATATTGATACGCTCGATGCCGTCCGAGTAATCGCCGAGCCGGTCCAGCGGAATGACCACGTCCTCGTTGATCTTGAAGGCGTTGGTGTGCTTCGCGATCGCCGCGGTGCGCGCGCGGTCGAGCCAGAACTGCTTGCGCGTCTCGGCGGAGACGGCGATGAAGCCTTCGCCGCCGCGGGCGTTGGCGATGCGCACCACCGCCGAGGCGGCTTCGCCCACCGCGTTCGCGTCTTCGCCGACGATGTCCGCAAGCAGCACCATCTTCGGGCGGCCGGCGCGCTTGGCCTTGGTGGCATAACCGACGGCTTTGACGTAACGCTCGTCCAGATGTTCGAGGCCGGCCAGGATCGCGCCGCCCGGGTGTCGATCGAGATAAGCCTTGATCTCGACGATCGAGGGCACGGCATTGGCAACCTGGCCGAAAAATTCCAGGCAGACGGTGCGAGTGTGTGCCGGCATCTTGTGCAAGATGAAAGTGGCCTCGGTGATCAGGCCGTCGCAACCCTCTTTCTGCACGCCCGGCAGGCCGGAGAGGAATTTGTCGGTCACGTCTTTGCCCAGGCCCTGTTTGCGGAAGCGTTGGCCGGGAATTTCCAGCATTTCGGGTTCGCCGCGCGCCGTCCTGCCGTCGGCGCCGAAGCGCGTCAGGCGAAAGCGCGCGGCCTCGGCATCATGAATCTTGCCCAGGTTGTGGCCGATTCTCTCCACCAGCAGCCATTCCGCATCCGGCGTCACCATCTTCCACGAAGCCAGGTTGTCGATCGCCGTGCCCCACAACACCGCTTTCTTGCCGCCGGCGTTCATCGCGATGTTGCCGCCGATGCAGGAGGCATCCGCCGATGTCGGGTCCACCGCGAACACCCGGCCGGCCGCCTCCGCCACTTCCATCACTCTTTTTGTCACCACACCCGCGCCGCAACGTATGGTCGCCACCGGCGCATCGACTCCGGGCAGCGTGGACATCTCGACCGGGCCGAGCGTCTCCAGTTTCTCGGTATTGATTACCGCCGAAAGTCTGCTGAGCGGCACCGCGCCGCCGGTGTAACCGGTGCCGCCGCCGCGCGGGATGATGGTGAGCCCCAGTTCGATGCAGGCCTTGACGATCGGCTGCACCTCCTCCCCGGTGTCGGGATGGATCACTACGAACGGGTACTCGACCCGCCAATCGGTGGCATCGGTTACGTGCGACACCCGCGCCAAACCGTCGAAGGCGATGTTGTCGCGGCGGGTGACTCGCGCAAGACGACGCATGACGCGCTTTCGCAACTTTGCGGTTTCTTCGAACTCGCGCTCGAACGCATCGACCGCCTGCTGCGCTGCATGGATCAAGTGCGCCACCTTTGCACTGACTTCCTCCGAGACGGTGTCATGTTCGAGGCGGCGCATTTCGATCTGCCGCAAACGGTGGCGCAACGCCTCGATCAGTGCGTCCAGCCGTTTCGGATTGTCGAGGAGGTCGTCCTGCAGGTAGGGATTGCGCTGCACTACCCAGATGTCGCCGAGCACCTCATAGAGCATGCGCGCAGAGCGTCCGGTGCGACGCTGGCTGCGCAGCTCGTCGAGCTGCTGCCACATCGGCGCGCCGAGCAGGCGGATGACGATCTCGCGGTCGGAAAACGACGTGTAGTTGTAGGGGATTTCGCGCAGGCGTACGCCGGTGGACGCGAACGGGGCAATCGGCTGCATCTTCAAGATTACTTATGCTGGGGCAACGATTCTATCGCAGCGCAGCAACGGCGGCATGCGCATCAGGCAACCAACCCCGCGATCACGCAGTACCGTCCGAACTTCCCCAGCGCAATGAACAGCGCCGCCCACCACGGATTGAGCCGCAGCCAGCCGCCCGCCACGCACAGCGCATCCCCGATCAGAGGCACCCACGACAGCAACAGTACCGGCGCACCATGGCGCCGCACCCAGTCGAGCGCCTGTGCGGCGATTTTTTTGTCCGGCACCAGCCGCCCAACGAGATAAGAGCTCATGCCGCCGAGCGTATTGCCCAGTGTGGCCACCGCCAGTGCCGGCCACATAGTCGCTGCACCGCTCGCGAGAACACCGGCGAAAACCAGTTCGGAACCGCCCGGAAGCAGCGTTGCGGCGAGAAAACTGCTCAGGAACAGGGCGCCGAGGCCACTCGATTCGTTCAATTGGACTGCGGGGAAACGAGGAAGAACGGCTGAGGAATCTGGCGCGCCCGGCGGGAGTCGAACCCACGACCTTCGGCTTCGGAGACCGACACTCTATCCAGCTGAGCTACGGGCGCAATGAGGCGCTAGTTTACGGGCAAACGGGGTTTTGCGTCCATCGGGGTCCTGTTTCGGGCAGCGCGAATAACCTATAATTCGCCGCCTCCAACGCGTCAAAGCAAAGGTTTTTTCATGGCCGAAGTCCACTTAAAAGAGCACTCATCGCCGATCAAGACGCCGAAGCAACTGATCGTCGTCATCGTGCTTTGCTTCCTGGTAACGGTGCTCGGGATCGTCATGATTGCAGTGTTCGTCACCGGCGGGCTGAAGGTTGATCCGAAGAGTTCGGCGATGAGCGAAGAAGCGGTTGCACGACGGCTCAAGCCGGTCGGCGAAGTCGTCATCGGGGAAGCCGGCGCCCCCGTGCCCGCGACCGCGGCAAAATCCATCGCGACGACCTCGACCGCTGCGGCGAAGCCGGCAGGCGGCGCGGCAGACGGCAAGAATACCTACGATGCGGCGTGTGCCATGTGCCACGCCGCCGGAGTCGCCGGCGCTCCCAAGACCGGCGACAAGGCCGCGTGGAAGCCACGTATCGCGCAAGGCAAGGATGTGCTGTACACCAACGCGATCAAGGGGAAAAATCTGATGCCGCCGAAGGGCGGTGCGGCTTCCGTTCCCGACGCCGACATCAAGGCCGCAGTCGATTACCTGATCAGCCAGTCGAAATGATGCCGTGACTGGTGACTGGTGACTGGTGACTGGTAGATAGCCGAGCACGACTATCTGGGCGCGGCAAATGTCGCGCCCTTTTTGTTTGCGGACGGCTTTCCCGACCCGGCGTTTCCTGTCGGCGCTGGTTGTCCCCGTTTACCGGATACCATTCACCAGTCACCAATCACCATTCACGGCTTTTAAATGGCGACATACGCGATAGGCGATCTGCAGGGCTGTTACGACCCTCTGAGGGAACTGCTCGAAGAAATCGGTTTCAACGCGGAGCGCGACCGCTTGTGGTTTGTCGGCGATCTGGTGAACCGCGGCCCGCAGTCGCAGGAAGTGCTGCGTTTCGTCAAAGGGCTCGGCAGCCGTGCGGTTACAGTGCTCGGCAATCACGATCTGCATCTGCTGATGGTCGCCGAGGGCCGTGCGAAGGTGCACAAGGGCGACACCCTTACCGCCATCCTCGAGGCCCCCGATCGTGAAGAACAGCTTGCATGGATGCGGGGGCTGCAGATGATGCACGTGGAAGGCGAGTACGCCATGGTCCACGCGGGATTGCTGCCTTCCTGGAGCGTGCCCAAGGCGCTCGACCTCGGTCACGAGGTCGAGGAAGTTCTGCGCGCGCCCGGGTACCGGAGCCTGATGGCGCACATGTACGGCAATCAGCCGGATCGCTGGGATGATGCGTTGACCGGATACGAGCGTTTGCGCGTGATCATCAATGTGATGACCCGGCTGAGAATATGCACTGCCGACGGCCGCATGGAATTCAGTCACAAGGGCCGGCTCGACGACATCCCGGAAGGTTACGTTCCGTGGTTTGCGGTTCCGAAACGCAAGAGCGCCAACGCGACCATCATCTGTGGTCACTGGTCGGCGCTCGGTTTGCTGGCCGACAAAAATCTTCTGGCGCTGGATTCGGGTTGCCTGTGGGGCCGGCGCCTGTCGGCCGTCCGCCTGGAGGATCGGCGGATATTCCAGGTTAGTTGTCCGAAGGGAAGTTCTGACTAAATCCCGCATGCGCGACCGAGGCGATTCGGGTCGAGGGCAAGACGGCGAGGACGCCGTGTAGCCGGACGGCTGTGACTCGTTAGCGGTACGCCCGTTTGCGGGAGCAGCCGTATAAGCGCTCCGTTTACATTGATTGACACAG
>DASYUW010000142.1:0-1510 GCA_036000845.1 Burkholderiales bacterium | reverse complement strand
GGTCACGTCGCCGGCTTCGTCCTTGTCGAACTCCTTGATGCGCACCAGTACGCGCGCGTGCAGTTCCGCCTGCCGGTTGTCGTAGGCGCGCTGAACTTCGGCGACGTCGCGGAAAATCATGCCCTCGCCGCGCGCGCCGATTTTCTGCCGGGTCATGTAGTACAGGCCGAGCACGATGTCCTGCGACGGCACGATGATCGGGTCTCCGTTCGCCGGCGACAGTATGTTGTTCGAGGACAGCATCAGCGTGCGCGCTTCCATCTGCGCTTCCAGCGACAGCGGCACGTGCACCGCCATCTGGTCACCGTCAAAGTCGGCGTTGAACGCCGCGCAAACCAGCGGGTGCAGCTGGATCGCCTTGCCTTCGATCAGCACCGGCTCGAAAGCCTGGATGCCCAGGCGGTGCAGCGTCGGGGCACGGTTCAGCATCACCGGGTGTTCGCGGATCACCTCTTCCAGGATGTCCCACACCACCGGGTTCTCGTTCTCGACCTCGCGCTTGGCTGCCTTGATGGTGCCCGCGATGCCCATCACCTCGAGCTTGTGGAAAATGAAGGGCTTGAACAGCTCCAACGCCATCTTCTTCGGCAGTCCGCACTGGTGCAGCTTCAGTTGCGGCCCGACCACGATCACCGAGCGGCCGGAGTAGTCGACGCGCTTGCCCAGCAGATTCTGGCGGAAGCGGCCGCCCTTGCCCTTGATCATGTCGGCGAGCGACTTGAGCGGGCGCTTGTTGGCGCCGGTCATCGCCTTGCCGCGGCGGCCGTTATCCAATAGCGAATCCACCGCCTCCTGCAGCATGCGCTTCTCGTTGCGCACGATGATTTCCGGCGCCTTGAGTTCCAGCAGGCGCTTCAGCCGGTTGTTGCGGTTGATGACGCGGCGGTACAGGTCGTTCAGATCGGAAGTCGCGAAGCGTCCGCCATCGAGCGGCACCAGCGGCCGCAATTCCGGCGGCAGCACCGGCAGTACTTCCATCACCATCCAGTCGGCCTTGATGCCGGACTTCTGGAAGCCCTCGAGCACTTTCAGCCGCTTGGCGATCTTCTTGATCTTGGTTTCGGAGTCGGTGCCCTCGAGTTCCTTGCGCAGCGTGTCGATTTCCTTGTTGAGATCGAGGTGACGCAGCAGCTCACGCACGCCCTCGGCGCCCATCGCAGCATGGAATTCGTCGCCGAATTCCTCGACTTTCTCCAGATAGGCGTCCTCGGACAGCAGGTCGCCGCGCTTCATCGGCGTCATTCCCGGGTTGGTGACCACGAATGCCTCGAAATACAGCACGCGCTCGATGTCGCGCAGCGTCATGTCGAGCACCATCCCCAGGCGACTCGGCAGGCTCTTCAGGAACCAGATGTGCGCCACCGGGCTAGCCAGTTCGATGTGGCCCATGCGCTCGCGGCGCACCTTGGACAGGGTGACTTCCACGCCGCATTTTTCGCAGATCACGCCGCGGTGCTTCAGGCGCTTGTACTTGCCGCACAGGCACTCGTAATCCTTCACCGGGCCGAAA
>DASYUW010000141.1:0-29440 GCA_036000845.1 Burkholderiales bacterium | reverse complement strand
CCGAGGTCAAGGTCGGTCTCGGCGCCGTCCTCGGTCACGAACACCTCCCCGTGCTGGAAGGGGCTCATGGTGCCGGGATCAACGTTGATGTAGGGGTCGAGCTTGAGGAGGGTGAGCTTGATGCCTCGGGATTCGAGAATTGCGGCCAGAGACGCGGAAGCGATACCTTTGCCCAGGGAAGAGACAACACCGCCGGTGACAAAGATAAATTTGGTCATTCCATACTCGCTCCGACTTGCCTGCCGAATGATAACCCAATCCCGGACCGCCGTCACACAATATTGCGGCGGCGCCGTGTTGATTCAGTTCAGGCCGCTGCCACCTGCTTGGCCGCATGCTTGGCCAGGAACATCCAAGTCTCGATCACTGTATCCGGATTCAGCGAAATCGTGTCGATGCCCTGGTCCATCAGCCACTCCGCCAAATCGGGATGGTCCGACGGCCCCTGTCCGCAGATGCCGACATACTTGCCGGCCCTTCGGCAAGCCTGGATGGCCATGGCGAGCATCGCCTTCACCGCCGGATCGCGTTCGTCGAACTGCCCTGCGACGATGCCTGAATCGCGGTCCAGCCCGAGCGTAAGCTGGGTCATGTCGTTGGAGCCGATCGAAAAGCCGTCGAAGTGTCGCAGGAACTCGTCGGCGAGGATGGCATTCGAGGGAATCTCGCACATCATGATGATGCGCAGGCCGTTGACGCCGCGCTCCAGGCCGTTCTTTTTCAGCAGCGCGATTACCTGCTCCGCTTCGTGCACCGTACGCACGAAAGGCACCATGATCTCGACGTTGGTCAATCCCATCTGGTCGCGCACCTTTTTCAGCGCGCGGCATTCCAGCTCGAAGCAGTCACGAAAGGAATCGGCGATGTAGCGCGAAGCGCCGCGAAAGCCCAGCATCGGGTTTTCTTCCTCCGGCTCGTACTGCCTGCCGCCGGTGAGGCTCGAATACTCGTTGGACTTGAAATCCGACAGGCGCACGATCACCGGTTTGGGAAAGAATGCCGCCCCCAGCGTGGCGATGCCTTCGGTGAGCTTCTCGACATAGAAAGTCACCGGATCCGGGTAGCCTGCCGCCAGTGCGTCGATCGCCTTCTTCAGCTCGGCATCCACCTTCGGGTAGGCCAGCGCCGCTTTCGGGTGCACGCCGATCATGCGCGCGATGATGAACTCCAGCCGCGCCAGGCCGATGCCGGCATTGGGCAGCCTCTGAAAGTCGAACGCCAGTTCCGGATTGCCGACGTTCATGCTGATCTTCACTGGCACCGTGGGCAATTTGTCGAGCTGGATGTGCAGCACCTCCACATCGAGGATCCCCCGATAGACGTAGCCGGTATCGCCTTCCGCGCAGGATACGGTCACGTGTTCGTCCTGTTCCAGCTTGGTGGTGGCATCGCCGCAGCCCACCACCGCGGGAATGCCGAGTTCACGGGCGATGATGGCGGCGTGGCAGGTGCGTCCGCCGCGGTTGGTGACGATGGCCGAGGCTTTTTTCATCACCGGCTCCCAGTCCGGGTCGGTCATGTCGGTCACCAGCACGTCGCCGGGCTTCACCCGGTCCATTTCGGAGGAGTTCTTCACCAGCCGCACCGTGCCGGTGCCGATGCGATTGCCGATCGCGCGACCGGTGACCAGCACGTCGCCGCGTTTTTTCAGGCGGAAGCGTTCCTGCGTTTCTTCCCTGGCCTTAACCGTCTCAGGACGGGCCTGCAGGATGTAGAGCTTGCCGTCGACACCGTCGCGGCCCCATTCGATGTCCATCGGTCGGCCGTAGTGCTTTTCGATGATCATCGCGTAACGGCCGAGTTCCTCGACCTCGCGGTCGCTGATCGAAAATTGCCTGCGTTCGAACTCCGGCACCTCGAGCGTCTGCACCGAGCGGCCGGCGGCCCGGCTGTCTGTGAACACCATGCGCAGCGCCTTGGTGCCGAGATTGCGGCGCAGGATCGCCGGGTGGGCGGATTCCAGCGCCGGCTTGTAAACATAGAACTCGTCGGGGTTGACCTGCCCCTGCACTACGGTTTCGCCAAGTCCATATGCGGAAGTGATGAACACCACTTTGTCGAACCCGGATTCGGTATCGAGCGTGAACATCACGCCGGCAGCACCTTTGTCGCTGCGTACCATTTTCTGCACGCCAGCCGACAACGCCACCACGGAATGTACGAAGCCCTTGTGCGCCCGGTAAGAAATGGCGCGGTCGTTATAGAGCGAAGCGAATACGTGGCGGATCGCCAGCAGGACGTTGTCGACGCCGTGAATGTTGAGGAATGTCTCCTGCTGGCCGGCGAAGGAGGCGTCCGGCAGATCTTCCGCCGTGGCCGAGGAACGGACCGCGAAAGAGGCGTCGCCGCCCTGCCCTTTGACGAGTGCCTGGTAAGCCGCGCCGATTTCCGACTGCAGGCGCGCCGGCAAAGGCGCCTCGAGTATCCACTGGCGAATCTGCGCGCCGGCCGCAGCCAGCGCGGCCACGTCATCGACGTCGAATTCGGAGAGCATCTGCTCGATTCTGCCCGCGAGCCCGTTCGCAGACAGAAAATCGCGATAAGCGGCTGCGGTGGTGGCAAAGCCTCCAGGAACCCGTACACCCGCTTGAGCCAACTGGCTGATCATCTCCCCAAGGGAGGCATTCTTGCCGCCGACACTCTCGACGTCGGACATGCGCAGTTCTTCAAACTGGATCACGAGGCGTGGCTTGCTCATTCTGCTGTCCGGGGACGGAGAAAGTTGAAAAGATGTTATTTTACCGGCTGATCCGTTTCTTGTGCATTACAACAATGACGCTCAAACGCACCGCCTTCTTCGTTTCGGACCGCACCGGGATCACCGCCGAGATGCTCGGACACAGCCTGCTAACCCAGTTCGACCGCGTGTCGTTCACCGAGATTACGCTTCCCTTCGTGGATTCGCCGGAGAAGGCGGAGGACGCGGTACGGCAGATCGACCAGACCGCGCAGAAGGACGGTGCCCGCCCGCTGGTGTTCAGCACGCTGGTGGACCAGGCGATCCGCAGCGCCATCCAGCGAGCCAACGCCTTTTACATCGACTGCTTCCAGGTATTCATCCAGCCGATGGAAGAGGAACTGGGAGTACAGTCTTCCCACACGGTGGGCAAGTCGCACAGCGTTCGCAGCAACGAGTACTTCAGCCGGATCGAAGCGGTGAACTTCGCTCTAACGCACGACGACGGCCAGACCACCAAGGATCTCGTCAACGCCGACGTGATCCTGGTGGGTGTGTCCCGCTGTGGCAAGACACCGACCTGCCTGTACATGGCGCTGCAGTTCGGCATTCGCGCGGCCAATTATCCGCTGATCCCGGAGGACTTCGACGCCAAGGCCCTGCCGGCGGCGATTCGCGACTTCCGCAGCAAGTTGTTCGGCCTGACCATCCGGCCCGACCGCCTGCAACGCATCCGCAGCGAACGCCGTCCGGGCAGCACGTATGCCAGCCTGGAGAATTGCGAGCATGAATTGCGCGAGGCCGAAAAGCTGATGCGCCAGGAGGCCATTTCCATCCTCGACACCACGTCGCGTTCGATCGAGGAACTGGCCACCACGATTCTGCTGCAGGCCAACCTGCAGCGTCACGTCTACTAAGAACTTTTCACCGCCAAGACGCAAAGGACGCGAAGAAAAGCAAAAATACGGGAACGAAAAAAGCGCGTGCCGGGCTGCAATTGGTTGGTCCGACGCGGACTCTTTCGCGTTCCTATTGACATCTGTGTGGTGGGCATTTTCATAACCGGGACCAACTCGAGCTGGTCAGTCCGTCGATCGGACCACTCCCCGTTTCGCTTTTCATATCTCCCCGTGGTTTTCCTTTGCGTTCTTTGCGTCTTTGCGGTGATATGTTTCAGGGTTCAGTAAGGCACAACGCACGCACGGGGGCGAAGCTGCGCCGGTGCACGGGAGAAACGCCACAACGCCGCAGTGCGGCGAGGTGATCGGAGGTGGGATAGCCCTTGTGGCGGTCGAAGCCGTAGTCTGGGTAGCGCGCGTGCAGTTCGAGCATGAGCGCATCGCGCGCGGTCTTGGCGAGGATGGCGGCGGCGGAAATGGCGGCAATTGTGTCGTCGCCGCGCACCACCGCCGTGACCGGAAAACGCACTTGCGGACAATGAAGCCCGTCCACCAGAACCTGGTCCGGCTCGACGGCAAGCTGTTCCACCGCGCGCCGCATCGCCAGGAGGCTGGCTCGCAGGATGTTGTGGGTGTCGATTTCTTCCACGGAGGCGCTGGCGATGGCCCAGGCTGCGGCGCGTCTCCGAATCTGCACCGCCAATTCTTCGCGGCGTGAGGGTGATAGCTTCTTTGAATCGGCGAGACCGCTGATCGCATCGTCGTGGCGCAGCACCACACAGGCGGCGAATACCGGGCCTGCCAGCGGGCCGCGGCCCGCCTCATCCACCCCGCAGATGAGTAGGCCGGGCATTACCGATGGTGTCACGCGCGCGCCCCTTCCCGGGCAGGGGCGTCTGCGACGCGCCCCCGCGGATTGATGGCAGCCAGCAACGGCAGGATCACCTCGACCGCGCGCGCCGCACTTCCCTTCTTGAGCATGCGGTGAATCTCGAGGAACCGGTGCTCCAGCCGTCTGCGCACTTCCTTGTCCTGCAACTGGTTTGCCAGCGCCTGGGCCAGATTTACCGGCGTGGCATCTTCCTGGAGTATCTCCGGAACAACGAACTCGCCAGCAAGGATATTCGGCAGCCCGACAAAACGCAGCCGCCCACGCCTGCGCATGATCCACGCGGACAATGGCGGCATCTTGTAGGTGATTACCATGGGGCGTTTGAGCAACGCCGCTTCCAGCGTGGCGGTACCCGAGGCCACCAGCACCGCGTCGGCCGCGATGATTGCCATGTGCGCGTGCCCGAACAATATGGTGACAGGCAGTTGCTCTGCCCCCTGATGGTAAAGCGCTTTCTCGAAAATCATGCGGGTCTCGCGGCTCACCAGCGGCACCAGGAAGTGTACGTCCGGCACCTGTTCAGCAACGAGCTTGGCTGTGGCCGCGAACAGCTCTCCCATCTGCTGCACTTCACTTTGGCGGCTGCCGGGTAACAACGCTACCACCGTCTGTTTCGGCGACAACCGCATCTGTTCGCGCGCCGCGTCCTTGTCGGGGTACTCCGGCAGTTCGTCGGCGAGCGGATGGCCTACATAGGCGACCGGTACGCCGGCCTTTTCGTAGATCGCCGGCTCGAACGGGAACAGCGCCAGCATCTTGGACACGGCGCGCTTGATCTTGTGGATGCGCTCGCCGCGCCATGCCCAGATCGATGGACTCGCGTAATGTACCGTGGTGATGCCGTGGGAGCGCAGGGCAAGCTCGAGATCGAGATTGAAATCGGGCGCGTCGACGCCGATGAACAGGTCGGGCGGGTCGGCAAGCAGTCTGCGCCTGAGATCGCGGCGAACCCGCAGCAGCTTGGGCAAGCTTCTGAGGACCTCTACATAGCCGCGCACGGCCAGTAGTTCCATCGGATACCACGGGTCCAGCCCCGCCGCCTGCATCTTCGGCCCGCCGATGCCAAAAGCCTCGAGCCGCGACACTTGTTCGGAAAGCGCCTGCAGCAGATGAGCGCCGAGCAGGTCGCCCGAAGCCTCCCCCGCCACGAAGGCAACGCGGATGCTCCGGCCGGATGATTCGTTCATTGGCAGGCCGGCATGCAGTGTCCCGTTCCGCTAATTCGCGGCTGAAAACCCGACGAGAATCGGCGCCATGCTGTGTTACGAGTCCTCGCCGTGGGGCCTTCCACTGTCAAGGACTCGCGCCTTGCCTGACGCGGATTTCGCGGGTTTTCCGATCGATGATGGATTGCTGTCAAATGGATCATGGGACTGGCTTCCAAGGTTCGAGAGTTATCCCACGAATTAGCAGAACAGGACACTAGCGGATGATGCTGCGTTTCGAGGCGTCCAGGAAATCCATGAGGATGGCCACTTCCCTGCACGCCGCGGCCTGTTCACGCAACGCCCGTTTTGCCTCGTCCAGTGTCAGGCCGGACTTGTACAGTGTCTTATAGGCGCGGCGGATGTTGTTGATGACTTCGGCGCTGAATCCGCGCCGGCGCAGGCCTTCCGAATTGATCCCATGCGGCTCCGCAGTATTGCCCATCGCGGTCACATACGGTGGCACATCGGCAAGCACCACCGTGCCTGCGCCGGTAATCGCGTGCGCCCCGATGCGGCAGAACTGGTGCACGCCGGTCAAGCCGCCGACTATCGCGTAATCGCCGACGAGAACGTGGCCCGCGAGTTGAGCGCAATTCGCGAGGATGGTGTGGCTGCCCACGATGCAATCGTGCGCCAGGTGTACGTAAGCCATGACCCAGTTGTCGTCTCCGAGCCGGGTCACGCCGGCGTCCTGTGCTGTGCCGGTGTGGAAAGCGCAGAACTCGCGGATGGTGTTGCCGTTGCCGATCTCGAGCGTGGTCGGTTCGCCGGCGTACTTCTTGTCCTGCGGGATCTCGCCGAGCACGACATGGTGAAAAATGCGGTTGTTGGTACCGATGCGGGTGCGTCCCGCGATCATCGTGTGCGCGCCGATGCTGGTGGCCGAGCCGATTTCAACGTGCGCGCCGATGATGGAAAATGGCCCGACTTCGACGTCCGGCGCGAGTTTCGCGTCCTTGTGGACAATCGCGGTCGGATGGATCATTGTCCGCCGTTCGCTGGAAGGTCGCGCATCGTGCACAGCAGTTGCGCTTCGGATACCAGCGTGTCCTCCACCAGCGCCTGCGCTGAAAATTTCCAGATGCCGCGCAGATTGCGCAGGATCTGCGCTTTCAGGATCAGCCGGTCACCCGGTAACACCGGTTTCTTGAAGCGCGCATCGTCGATGCCGACAAAGTAGTACACGCTGTCGCTGTCGCTCTTGAGGTTGAAGGTTTTAAACGCGAGGATCGCGGCGGCCTGCGCCATTGCCTCGACTATGAGAACCCCGGGCATCACCGGATGATGGGGAAAATGGCCGCTGAAGAACGGCTCGTTGATGGTCACGTTCTTCAGCGCGACGATATCCTTGCCCGCCTCGACCGACAACACGCGGTCAATCAGGAGCATCGGATAGCGATGCGGGAGATGATCCATGATCTGCTGGATTTCCATCGCGTTCACGGTCATTTCCCCTCCATTTTTTTGATATCGTTTTCCAGCTTGCGGATTCTATCCATCATTTCGTGCAGATGGCGAATCAGCGATGCATTCCTGAGCCATTCGTCATGCGGCGACATCGGGAAGACGGCCGTATACGTGCCCGGTCTCGTGATCGACTTGGCCACCAGCGTCCCGCCGGAAATGATCACTCGATCGGCGATAGTCAGGTGGCCGGATATCATCGCATTGCCGCCGAGCTGGCAGTAACTGCCGATGCGTGTGCTGCCGGCAATGCCGACGCAGCCGGCAATGGCGGTGTGCGCGCCGATGCGGCAGTTGTGTCCGATCTGGATCTGGTTGTCCAGCTTGACGCCTTCCTCGATCACGGTATCGTCCAGCGCACCGCGGTCAATGGCGGTATTAGCGCCAACTTCGACATCGTCGCCGATGACCACGCGGCCGATTTGCGGGATCTTCAGCCAGCGGCCTTCGTCCATAGCCATGCCGAATCCGTCCGCGCCGATCACCGCACCGGAATGGATGATGACCCGGTCGCCGATCACGCAATCGTGGTACACGGTGGCGTTAGCATGCAGGCGCGTGCGCCTGCCGATGCGCACGCTGCGCCCGACAAAGCAGTTGGCGCCGATCACGGCACCGTCACCGATTTCCGCTCCCTCTTCGATTACCGCGCCGGCGCCGACCGACGCGGACGCGGCCACGCGCGCGCCAGCATGCACCATGGCCTGCGGATGGATCCCGGATTGTGGCGTGGCCTCCGGATTGACCAGCGCCGCGACGCGCGCGTAATAGGCGTAGGGATTTTTGCAGACGATGCGCGGCAGGGCCGTGGCGTCGCGCGCTTCTTCGCCCAGGATTACGGCGCGGGCGCGCGTGGACGCTAGAAGCTTCTGGTATTTGCGATTGGTAAGGAAGGACAGCTCTTCCGGCCCCGCGGTCTCCAGCGGCGCCACCTGACGGATGCGAGTGGCGGCATCGCCGACCACGTTGCCGCCAAAGTGTTCGGCCAGCTCCGCCAGGCTGAAAGTCTTGGGGGCGTCCTCTGTCATGCGAGCGTCGTCGTGTTGAGCGCTGCCGGACGCGCGGACTCAGACATGGTTCCCGGGGATGGGCCGTCGCACACCGAAACGTGCTACTTGTCCGCGAGCGCCTTGATGACCTTGTCGGTGATATCGAGGCGCGGACTCATGTAAACCGCTTCCTGCAGGATCAGGTCGAATTTTTCCGTTTCCGCGATCTGCTGTATCACCTTCTGGGCGCGCTCCAGCACTGCGGCCATCTCCTCGTTCCTGCGCAAATTCAGGTCTTCGCGAAACTCTCGCTGCATACGCTGCAACTCCCGGGTCAAGCGCGCCAGCTCCTGCTCCTTGTCGCGACGATCTGAATCGCTCATGGTCATCGCTTCTTTCTCCAGGACCAATTGCAGATCACGAGTCTGCTTCGCGAGCTTCTGGATTTCCTGGTCACGGGGCGCGAATTCCTTTTCTATTTTCTTAAGCGCCCTGACAGCCGGCGCCGCTTCCCTGAACACCCGATCGGTCTTGATGAAGCCGATTTTCAGCTCACCGGCGGCGGGCACGTTCGAGCTCGCCAAGAGCGCCACGACGGCAATCGCAAGCGAGATCTTGTTCAACTTCCGTTCTCCTCTGGTCTGTATGGAGCAAGCGCCGCCTGCTCAGGCGGCCCGATTCAAAATGTCGTGCCCAACGTGAACTGTATGCGTTGCAGGCGGTCGTCCGGCTCCGGGTTAAGCGCCTTGCCGAAACTCAGTTTCAACGGACCGACCGGCGAGAACCAGTTGAATGCCAGTCCGGTGGAGTAGCGCATCTGGTCGAAGTCGTACTTCTCCCCGACAATACCTGCATCCACGAACAGGCTCAGCCGCACCGAACGGTCCTTGGCGAGCCCCGGAAACGGGAACAGAAACTCGAGATTGGCCAGCAACAGATGACTGCCGCCCAGCGCATCTCCGTTCGAGTCCTTCGGGCCGATGGATGCAGTCTCGTAGCCGCGCACCGAGTTTACACCCCCGAGATAAAACACCTTGTAGAACGGCAGCGGCTTGTTGTCGTATCCGTCCGCGTAGCCGATCTGTCCGTTGAAATGCAGCGTGTATTCCCGGGACAGGGGATAATACCACTGATGCTGGAGACTGGTCCGGTAGTAGGTCAGGTCGCCGCCGGGCAAACCCACGTCTGCCGTGATGCGCTGGAACGTGCCTCTGGTGGTGTAGATCACGCTGTCACGCTTGTCGCGCGCCCAGCCGACGGTGCCGAGAATCGTGTCGGTCTCCTCGCCGAACTCGTTCACGAAATCCACGTAACGCTGCGGCGTGTCCGGCTGCAGGCCGATCTTGGTGCGCTCGTAGGCAAGCCCGTAGTTGACCGTATCGTACTCGGTCACTGGCACGCCGAAGCGCACGCCCCCGCCAATCGTGGACGTGCTATAGCTGGCCACCGCCAGAGATGACGCGTCCACGTCACGCTGGTAAACGTCGAAGCCGCGGCTCACGCCGTCGTCGGTGAAATATGGGTTGGTGTAGGAAAGCGCATAAGTGCGGTTGATGCTGCCGGTGTTTACCTGAAGCGACAGCGCGTTTCCCGTGCCGAAGATGTTGTTCTGCGACACGCCCGCCGACAGAATTACCTTCTCCGCCGTGGAATAGCCGACGCCGAAAGTGAGATTCCCGGTGGCGCGCTCGTTTACCTTGACTTCCACGTCGACCTGGTCGGAAGTTCCGGGTACGCCCGGTGTATCGATCTGCACGTCGGAAAAGAATCCGAGCTTGTCGATGCGCTGCTTCGAGCGGCTAAGCTTCTCGGTGGAGTACCAGCCGCTTTCCAGTTGCCGCATTTCGCGGCGGATGACCTCGTCCCGAGTATTGGTGTTGCCGCTGATTCCGATGCGCCGCACATACACGCGGCGGCCCGGGTCGATGTACAGCGTGAACGCCACTTCGCTCTTCTCGCGATCAATCTCCGGAACCGGGTTGATGCTGGCAAAGGCATAACCTTCGTTACCGAGCCGGTCGCTGATCAGCTTATTGGTCTCGGTCAGCCGTTCGCGCGAAAACACATCGCCCTTTTTCAGCTTGATCAGCTTGCGCAGTTCCGCTTCCGGCGCGATCAGTTCGCCGGCGAGTTTCACTTCGGTGACGGTGAACTTCCTGCCTTCCGTAACATTGACGGTGATGAAAATGTCGCGCTTGTCGGGCGTAATCGAGACCTGGGTCGAATCGATGGTGAACTCGAGATAACCCTGGTTCAGATAGAAGGTGCGCAGCGCCTCGAGGTCGCCCTGCAGCTTGGGCTTCGAGTACTGGTCGTTCTTGCTGTACCAGGTGAGCAATCCGGGGGTGCGCAGCACGAATTCGTCGCGCAGGTCGTCGTCCTTGAATACGTTGTTGCCGACGATGTTGATCTGGCGGATTTTCGCCACCTGGCCTTCGGTAATGTCGAAATTTATCGCCACCCGGTTGCGTTCCAGCGGGGTCACGGTGGTGGTAATGCTGACGCCATACTTGCCGCGGCTGATGTATTGGCTCTTCAGTTCCTGCTCCGCCCGGTCCAGCAGCGCGCGGTCGAATATCCGCGACTCGGCGAGGCCGATCTGTTTCAGCCCTTCCTTGAGTTGCTTGGCGTCGAACTCCTTTGAGCCGGCGATGGCGATCTGCGCGATGGCCGGCCGCTCTTCGACCACGACCACGAGCACGTCGCCATCCTGTTCGAGCCGCACGTCCTTGAAGAATCCGGTGGCGTAGAGAGCCTTGACGGCGGCGGTCGCGCGTTCCTGATCAATGGAATCGCCGACCTTGACGGGCAGGTAGCTGAACACCGTTCCCGCCTCGGTGCGCTGAATGCCCTCGACGCGGATGTCTTTGACCTGAAAGGGTTCGAAAGCGAGGGCGGGTAGGCTGACGAAGCTCAATAAGACCAGTAGCAGCAGACGCTTCTTCATCCGCTCTCAGCCACCGAACAGGCGGTTTAAATCGTTATAGATAGCAAACGCCATCAAGCTGAACAGCAGAACGATTCCTAGCTGCTGGCCTATTTCCATCACCCGGTCCGATACCGGGCTGCCCTTGACGATTTCGGCGACATAATACATGAGGTGTCCGCCATCCAATAACGGCACCGGCAAAAGGTTGAGAACGCCGAGGCTGATGCTGATCAGGGCCAGAAAACTGAGATACGCAAGCCAACCCATCTGCGCCGACTGGCCAGCGTAGTCCGCGATGGTGATGGGGCCGCTCAGGTTCTTCAGCGACAGCTCGCCAACGATCATCTTGCCGAGCATCTTGAGTGTGAACAGGGATACTTCCCAGGTGCGCTCAATCGCCTTCACAGCCGCCGCAACCGGGCCATAACGTACCTCGGTGACCAGTCTTTTCGTCTCGGCCTCGTCGACGTGCGGGGCCGCGCCGATGCGCCCCACGGTCTTGCCGCCTTCGGTCTTGGCTTCCGGAGTGACAGTGAGCTGCAGCACCCTATCCGCGCGCCTGACGCGCAACGTCAGCGCGCGGCCGGCCGCCGCGCTGATCGCCGACACCAGCTCATCCCAGTGCACGATGGGCAGGCCGTCCACTTCTACCACTTCGTCGCCCGGTTTAAGTCCGTCGCGCTCGCCCGCGCCACCAGCGATAAGCCGGCCGATGACCGGCTTGAGCGGCGGTTGATAGCGGGTGATGCCGATCGACTGCAGCAAATCGTCGTCGATGTGTTCCGGACCTATCCCCGACAGGTCCAGCCGCCCGAAGTTGATGTCGCCGTGTTCGCTCTGCAGTTCGATGCGCACCGCTTCCTTGCGCAGGGCATTCTCAAGCAACACCCAGCGTACGTCCTGCCAAGTGCTGACCTGCGCGTCGCCGATGCGCCTGATCAGGTCCCCGGCGTGAAACCCGGCGTGCGCCGCCGGTGTGTCAGGCAGCGGAGCGCCGACGACAGGACGGATCCCCGGCAGACCGTGAACGAACAGCAACCAGTAGAGCAGGATTGCCAACAGGAAATTGGCGACCGGTCCGGCGAGAACGATGGCGAAACGCTTCGCCACCGGCTGCACGTTGAAGGCGCGATGGCGCTCCTGCGCCGCCACCGGGCCCTCACGCTCATCCAGCATTTTCACGTAACCGCCGAGCGGAAACGCGGCGATCGCCCATTCTGTGCCATCTCGGCCGAGCCTGCGCTTCCACAGCGGCGTGCCGAATCCCACCGAGAAACGCAGCACCTTGACGCCGCACAGCCGCGCGACCAGATAGTGGCCGAATTCGTGAAAAACGATCAGCACGCCAAGTGCGACGACAAATGCGATCAGGGTCGAGAGCAGCGACATCGGCAATTCAATGGGCAACGGTTTCAAGTTTCTGCATCGCCGTGCGTCGCGCAAGTGCATCGGCGGCCAGCACGTCTTCCAGAGATTGCACCGGAGTAGCCGCCACCCGGTCCAGCACCTCTTCCACCAGTTCAGGGATGCGGTAGAACGCCAGCCTGCGTTCGAGGAAGCTTGCCACCGCGACCTCGTTCGCGGCGTTGAGCAGGATCGGCGCGCTGCCGCCCGCCTGCAGCGCCCGGTACGCCAGCCTCAGGCAGGGAAAGCGGTCCAGATCCGGGCGTTCGAAACCGAGCGCGGCGACTGCAAACAGGTCGAGCGCCTCGACGCCCGGATCGATGCGCTCCGGATAGGCGAGCGCATGGGCGATCGGGGTGCGCATGTCCGGGTTGCCGAGTTGCGCAAGCACGGAACCGTCCACGTACTCGACCAGCGAATGCACGATGCTCTGGGGATGTATGACCACTTCGATCTGCGTCGGTTTCGCGCCGAACAGGAAACTCGCCTCGATCACTTCCAGTCCCTTGTTCATCAATGTGGCCGAGTCCACCGAGATCTTGCGGCCCATGACCCAGTTGGGATGCGCGCACGCCTGCTCGGGCGTGACCTGCGCCAACTGCCCCGGCGCCACGCGCAGGAACGGCCCGCCCGATGCGGTAAGCCACAGGCGCCTGACGCCGGCGCGGCCGAAGTCGCCGTCGAACCCACGCGGCAGCGCCTGGAAAATCGCGTTGTGCTCGCTGTCGATCGGCAGCAGCACCGCGCCGCTTGCCCGCACCGCGTCCATCAGCAGTGCGCCCGCCATGACCAAGGCCTCCTTGTTGGCGAGCAGGAGCTGCTTGCCGGCACGCGCCGCCGCCAGCGTGGAGGGCAAACCGGGAGAACCGACGATCGCCGCCATCACTGCGTCGACCTCGGGCGCAGCAGCGATGCGCGCCAGCGCAGACTCGCCCGCCAGCACTTCGCATTTCAATCCGGCTGCGCGCACCTTGGCGCGCAGTTGATCCGCAGCCGCCGTGTCCGCCATGGCGGCATATTTCGGCTGGAACTTGAGGCATTGCGCCAGCAGCCGGTCCACTTGGCGATCGGCGGACAATGCCGTCACTTCGAAACGATCGGGATGGCGTTCCACCACCGCCAGCGTGTTGGCGCCGATGCTGCCGGTGGAACCGAGGATGGCCAAGCGCTTCACGCTGACCACACCACCTGGATGAAGTACAGCGCAGCGAACGGCAAAGCCGCGGTCAGACTGTCGATGCGGTCGAGCACGCCGCCGTGGCCGGGGAGCAACTGACCGCTGTCCTTGGCACCAGCTTGGCGCTTGATCCATGATTCGAACAGGTCGCCGACGATTCCGAACGCGGTCAGCACGCACGCGAACAGCAGCACGGCCAGATGATCGTAGCCGTTCGCGGATGGCTGCAGGATCAGGCTTGCCGCCAGCGCATAGCCGAGCACGGCGATGTAGGCGCCGATGACGCCTTCCCAGGTCTTGCCGGGGCTGATCTGCGGCGCCAACTTGTTGCGCCCAAAACGGTGGCCCGCGAAATACGCCGCAGTATCGGCGATCCACACCACCCCGAGCACGACCAGCAGCAACCACGCCGACTGCTGCAGCCGCACCACCGCCAGCCAGGCCGGGACCAGTACGATCCAGCCCGCCACGGCAAGCAGCAGCGGATGCGATACCTGCCACTTACTGTAGAGCCAGACCGGCACCGCGATGGCCCAGAAAAGCAGCGCCAGCACGAACAGTACCGTCGCAAGATTCATCACCATGGCCGGGGATCGCGGTCCGGCCGCAACCGCGATCAGCAGCAGGCAACTGGCCAGCACCGCGGCGACGAACATCGCGCGAGCGCGGCGCCCATACCCGGAAAGCTTCGACCATTCGAGCGCGGCCAGCGTCGTGGGAACGGTCATCAGCAGCGCCCAGCCGGGATTGGGAAGCAGAAAAATGCAGGCGAGCAGCAGCGGTAGGACCACCACGACGGTGAGCAGGCGCTGTTTGAGCATCCGGCGGGGCGCGGTAGCGGCGGTTCCCGCCGCAGCCGGATCAGCGCTTTTTCCCAACGGTTCCACGCACGGTTCCGGCCGGCACAGACTCCGCGCCGAGTTGTTCGCTGGTGCGGCCGAACCGGCGTTCCCGGCTGCGGTAGGAGTCAATGGCGCGAGCCAGCGCCTCGGCGTCGAAATCCGGCCACAACTCGTCCGTGAAGTAGAACTCGGTATAGGCTAACTGCCACAAAAGGAAATTGCTGATGCGCTGCTCGCCGCCAGTGCGGATGAACAGGTCGGGCTCGGGCGCATAGCTCATCGACAGGTGCGGGGCAAGATGGGCCTCGCGGTACGCATCCTGCGGATTCGGCAGTTCCCGCATCATCCGGTTCACCGCCTGCAGGATGTCCCAGCGCCCGCCGTAGTTGGCGGCTATGGTGAGTGTGAGCCGGTCATTGCCGGCGGTCAGCTGCTCCGCGTTCCTGATCAGAGTCGTCAGGCCCGGCTCGAAGCTCGACAGGTCGCCAACCACCCGGAGGCGGATGCGGTTGGCGTGGAGCTTGGTTACCTCCTGTTCGAGCGCCATCACGAACAACTCCATCAGGAACAAGACTTCGTCCTTGGGACGGCGCCAGTTCTCGCTGCTGAACGCAAACAACGTCAAGTACTCGACGCCGCGTTCGATGCAGCCCTTGGTCACCGCGCGTACCGCCTCGAGCCCGCGGCGATGACCCGCTACGCGCGGAAGGAAGCGCTTCTTGGCCCAGCGGCCGTTACCATCCATGATGATGGCGATATGGCGCGGGACGGCGCGGACTTTGGGAACGGCAATGGTGGCGCTGGTGAACACGTTTGTGTCAGACCGCCATCAGGTCGGTTTCTTTGGCCGCCAGGGCCTTGTCGATCTCGGCGATGTAGCGGTCGGTGAGTTTCTGGATGTCTTCCTGGGCGCGGCGTTCGTCGTCTTCAGACGCTGCCTTGCTCTTGAGCAGTTCCTTGAGCGCGGTGTTGGCGTCACGGCGGATATTGCGCACCGCCACCCGTGCATTCTCCGCCTCTCCCTTAACGACCTTTGTCAGGTCGCGGCGGCGTTCCTCGGTCAGCGCCGGCATCGGCACCCGCACCGTGTCCCCCATGGTCGCTGGGTTCAGCCCCAGGTCGGCCTCGCGGATCGCCTTATCGATCACCGCGACCATTTTCTTTTCCCAGGGCGTGACGCCGATGGTGCGGGCATCGATCAGCGACACGTTCGCTACCTGGTTGAGCGGCGTGGGATTGCCGTAGTAGTCGACCTGGATGTGGTCCAGGATGCCGGTATGAGCACGACCGGTGCGGATCTTGCCGAGATCAGCCTTGAGCGTATCCAGCGTCTTGTGCATCTTCTGATCCGCCGACTTCTTCACGTCTGCAATTGTCATGGACTCCCTCCTTCAGCTTCTCAGGCGTGGACCAGCGTGCCTTCGTCTTCACCGAGCACCACCCGCTTGAGCGCGCCTGCCTTGAAAATGCTGAACACGCAGATCGGCAGCTTCTGGTCGCGGCACAAGGTCAGCGCGGTGGCGTCCATCACCTTGAGCTTCTTGACGATCGCTTCGTCGAAGCTGACGCGCTGGTAACGCATCGCGTCCGGATGGGTCCTGGGATCGTCGGTATACACGCCGTCCACCTTGGTGGCCTTCACCACGATGTCCACGTTCATTTCCATTCCACGCAGCGCTGCCGCCGTATCGGTCGTGAAGAACGGGTTGCCGGTACCGGCGGCGAAGATCACCACACGGCCCTCCTCCAGATAACGCATCGCCTTGCCGCGGATGTAGGGCTCGGCGACCTGTTCGATGTTGATCGCCGACTGCACCCGGCTCTTGAGCCCTTGCCTGCGCATCGCGTCCTGCAGCGCTAAGGCGTTCATTACCGTGGCCAGCATTCCCATGTAATCCGCCGTGGCGCGGTCCATGCCGGCCGCCGCCGGCGCCATGCCGCGAAAGATGTTGCCGCCGCCGATTACCACGCCCACCTCGACCCCGAGCCCCACAACTTCCTTGACCTCCGAAACGATGCGGTCGATGGTCTCGCGATTGACACCATAGGCATCGTCGCCCATCAGGGCCTCGCCCGACAGCTTGAGCAGGATGCGCTTGTAGGCTGGCTTCATTGCGCGGATCAGTTAGGCTGCGGGTCTCTTTCGTCTTCGTCCTTCTTGGCCTGACTGGCCTGCGCCATCACTTCGGCAGCGAAATCGGCTGCCTTTTTCTCGATGCCCTCGCCGACCACGAGCAGCGTGAACGCATGCACTTTCGCGCCCTTGGCCGCGAGTAGCTTCTGCACCGTGGTCTTGTCGTCCTTGACGAAAGGCTGGCCCAGCAGCGTGACCTCGGCAAGGTACTTCTGCACGCCGCCCTCGACAATTTTTTCGACCAGGTTGGCCGGCTTGCCGGATTCAAGCGCCCGGGCCCTGGCGATCTCGCGCTCGCGTGCGATCAGCTCCGCCGGGACCTGGTCCCGGGACACGGAAATCGGCTTGGAAGCCGCGACGTGCATCGCCAGGTCCTTGCCGAGCGTCTCGTCGCCCCCCTCCAGGTCGACCATTACGCCGATCCTGGTGCCATGCAAATAGTGCGCGAGCCGGCCCCTAGCCTTGTGAACTGCGGCCCGGCGCACGCTGATGTTCTCGCCGAGCTTCATCACCAACGCCTGGCGCGCCGCCTCGACGCTCTCGCCCGAGGCAAGCCGTGCCTGCGCCAGTGCTTCGATATCGCTGATGTTTCCCGCTGCCGCCAGCTCCGCCACCGCTATTGCAAACCCGGCGAAGTTCTGGTCCTTGGCGACGAAGTCGGTTTCGCAGTTGACTTCGACCAATGCACCCAGCTTGCGTTCGCCCGACAGGTAAATGCCGATCGTACCTTCGGCCGCGACCCGGCCGGCGACCTTGCTCGCCTTCGCGCCGCTCCTGATACGCAGCAGGTCCTCGGCCTTGTTCATGTCTCCGCCGGCCTCGTCGAGCGCCTTCTTGCATTCCATCATGCCGAGCCCGGTGCGGCTGCGCAGTTCCTTGACCATGTTTGCGGTGATTTCCGCCATTCTCGATTGCTCCTGGTTCTTGTTTGCGCGCCTCGCGCGCGGTTTTTTAATCTTCGGTTAAAAAAAAAGGGCCTTCGCCCCTTTTTTTTGACTGCCCGGGTCAGGCCGGCGTCTGTTCCTCCGAACTGTCCACCTCCACGAACTCGTCGCTGACGATCTGCTGGACGATCTGGCTGCGGCCCTCGAGGATCGCATCGGCAATGCCGCGCACGTACAGGCGCACAGCGCGGCTGGCATCGTCATTGCCCGGAATCACGTAGTCCACACCGTCAGGGGAATGGTTGGTGTCCACCACGCCCACCACCGGTATGCCGAGCTTGTTGGCTTCGGTGATCGCGCCCTTCTGGTAACCCACGTCCACGACGAACAGCGCGTCCGGCAATCCGTTCATTTCCTTGATGCCTCCCAGGCTGCGATCGAGCTTGACCATCTCACGCTGAAAATTGAGCTGTTCTTTCTTCGACAGTTTCTCGATGGAGCCGTCCTGAACCATCTGCTCCATGTCGCGCAGGCGCTTTATCGACTGCTTCACGGTCTTGAAATTGGTGAGCATGCCGCCCAGCCAGCGATGATCGACGAAGGGCGTGCCGGCGCGCAGCGCTTCCTCGCGGATGATCTCGCGCGCTTGACGCTTGGTGCCGACGAACAGGATGCTGCCCTTGTTGGAGGCCAGCTGGCGCACGAACTTTACCGCCTCCTGGTACATGGCCAGCGTCTTCTCGAGGTTGATGATGTGGATCTTGTTGCGATGGCCGAAGATAAACGGGGCCATCTTCGGATTCCAGTAACGGGTTTGATGCCCGAAGTGAACTCCGGCTTCGAGCATCTGACGCATGGTGACCGACATGAACTTCTCCTGTAAGGGTTGAGCCTCCGCTCGCCGGAACCCGATACACGGGCACCCTTCCAATCCGGCGGAACCGGATTTTTTTATTGTTCACTCCGGCATGGCCGGGCGTGAACTGGCAAGCGTGCGAATTGCTCCGATCAAAACGACCGGAGCTAACAAAAAATTATAGCAGCGCGAGCCTGACTGCCTCAAGCATTTTTATGCGCGCTCAAGGGTTTACCGCCCCGCTTGAGGCGGCGTGACGTTGCCGCCGGGCTTCGTACAGGCAGATTCCCGCCGCCACCGACACGTTCAGGCTTTCCACCTGGCCCAGCATCGGGATCGCAATCAATTCGTCGCAGGTCTCGCGAGTTAGCCGTCGCAATCCTTGACCCTCGGCGCCGAGCACCACTGCCAGCGCACCGGAAAGCCTGGCTTCGAACAGGGTAGTGGCGCCGGCTTCGGCCGCGCCTAGTACCCATATTCCCTTATCTTTCAGGTCTCTGAGCGCACGCGCCAGATTGGTGACGACGATGAAGGGCACGCTTTCCGCCGCCCCTGACGCGACCTTGTGCACCGTCGCGCTGAGGCCGACCGCCCGGTCCTTGGGCGCAATCACCGCATGCACCCCCATCGCGTCCGCCACCCGCAGGCAGGCCCCGAGGTTGTGCGGGTCCTGCACTCCGTCCAGCACCAGCAGCAACGGCGGCTCGGTCGCGCTTTCCAGCACCTCTTCCATCGAACCGGCCGGGGCCGATTCCTCGACAAAGGCGACCACCCCCTGGTGCCGTGCGCCTTTTGCCAGTCCGTCGAGGCGCGCCATGTCGGCATGGTGAAGGCGCACGCCGCCTGTCCGGGCCAGATCCGCCACCCTGCGGGCACGCGGATCGTTCCGGCCGGGATCCAGAAACACCTCGAATACCGCCTCCGGCCGGCGCTTGAGCGCCGCGGTGACCGCGTGCAGTCCGTGTATCGCCCGCCTGCCGCTCATTTTCCCTTCAACTTCGACTCATCGAGCACGAAGTCGATCTTGCTTGTCTCGAGATCCACCCGCACCAGCTTGACGGACACCCGGTCGCCGAGCCGGAAGCGCCTGCTGGTGCGCTCTCCCAGCAACTGATGCTTGGCGGCATCGTAATGGAAATAATCCGAACCCAGCTCGGAGATGTGCACCAGGCCCTCGACGTACACCTGGTCGAGCGCGACGAACACACCGAAGCTGGTCACGCCGCTGACGGTGCCGGTGAAACGTTCGCCGATGCGATCCTGCATGTAATAGCACTTGAGCCAGGCCTCGACGTCGCGGGTCGCCTCGTCGGCACGGCGTTCCGTCTCGGAACAATGCACGCCGATCTCGTGCCAGTCGCCCGGGTCGTAACGCCTGCCTTCCAGCACGGCCTTGACGGAACGATGGATGAGCAGGTCGGGATAACGGCGGATCGGCGAAGTAAAATGGGTATAGGCCTCGTAGGCCAGCCCGAAATGACCGACGTTGTCCGGGCTGTACACCGCCTGGCGCAGCGAGCGCAGCATCACCGTCTGCAGCAGTTGCACGTCCGGGCGCGTCTTGATTTTTTCCAGCAAGCGGGCGTAGTCCTTGGCATGGGGCTGGTCGCCGCCGGTAAGCTGCAGCCCGAACTCGCGCAGAAACTCGCGCAGCGCCGCGAGCTTTTCCGGGGTCGGGCCTTCGTGCACGCGGTACAGCGCCGGATGGTCGTGGCTGGACAGGAAATCGGAAGCGCAGACGTTGGCGGCCAGCATGCATTCCTCGATCAGGCGGTGGGCATCGTTGCGCTGGGTGGGGACGATGCGTTCGATCTTGCCCTGGTCGTCGAAGAACATCTGGGTCTCGACGGTTTCGAAGTCGATCGCGCCGCGCTGCGCGCGCGCCTTGGTGAGGCCCTGATACAGCGCGTGCAACGACTGCAGCTGGGGAACCAGTTGCCCCAGCTCTCGCGCAGGCTCGCCGTGCGGATTCTCGAGCACCTCCGCAACGCGGGTGTAGGTGAGCCGCGCGCGCGAATGCATCACCGCCGGATAGAAGCGATAGGCCGCAATGTCGCCGCGCGCCGAGATGTCCATTTCGCACACCATGCACAGGCGGTCGACCTCCGGCATCAGCGAACACAGGCCGTTCGACAACACCTCGGGCAACATCGGGATGACACGCCGCGGGAAGTACACCGAGTTTCCGCGCAGGCGCGCTTCGAGATCGATCGGGTCGCCCTGGTGCACGTAATGGCTGACGTCGGCAATGGCCACCCACAGCTTGAAACCCTTGCCTTGACGCTCAGCATAGACCGCGTCGTCGAAATCCTTGGCGGTCTCGCCGTCGATCGTGACCAGCGGCAGGTTGCGCAGGTCCACGCGCCCTTTAAGGTCTTTATCCGTCACGCCCGCAGGAAACTTCGCAGCCGCCTTTTCGACTTCCCTGGAAAACACGTGCGGCAAGTCGTGCTTTCTAAGCGCGATCTCGATTTCCATTCCGGGATCGGCGTAATTGCCGAGCACCTCGATGATGCGACCGATGGGCCGCGCGTGCGGCTTCGGCTGCTCGATGATCTCGGCCACCACGACCTGTCCGGGTTTCGCGCCCCCGGTCGCGCCGGCAGGAATGAGAATGTCCTGGCTGATGCGCCGGTCTTCCGGCGCCACCACGCCGATGCCGTGTTCGTCGAGGTAACGGCCCACGACTTTCTGGTTGGCACGCTCGAGCACCTCGACGATCTGGCCTTCGCGCCGGCCGCGCGCATTCAGTCCGCCCTCGCGCGCCACCACCCGGTCGCCGTGCAACACCTTGGACATTTCTCCCGGATTGAGGAACAGGTCCTCGCCGCGATCGTCGCGGATCAGGAAACCGAACCCGTCCGGGTGGCCCTGCACCCGGCCGTTCACCAGGTCGAGCTTCTCCACCACGCAGATCGCGTTCTTGCGGTTGCGCATGACCTGTCCGCTGCGCTCCATCGCCGCCAGCCGGCGCACGAATGCTTCCATCTCGTGCGGTGCGACGCCGAGCAGTTGCGCGAGCCCGTCCTCGGAAACCGGCACGCCCTGCTCGAGCAGGACCTGGAGTACGTATTCGCGGCTGGGAAGCGGATGTTCGTAGCGCGACTGCTCGCGCTCGAGGTGCGGGTCGTTGCTGCGTACGTCCGTGCCGCGCGTGGGCGCGGCGGATTTCTTGCGGCTTTTGGTTTCGGTTTTCTTGTTTGTTTTCATGGAAAGATTAGGGTTTGGAAAGCGCACACTGCGTTGACAAAGCAGCACTTTCCAATTACATTCTGCGCCCTCCCGTGCCGAGATGGCGGAATTGGTAGACGCACCAGGTTCAGGTCCTGGCGGTGGCAACACTGTGGAGGTTCGAGTCCTCTTCTCGGCACCAAGTCAGAAATCCAGAACGTCCCAGTAAGTCCATATCTACCCCTTTCTCCATAGGTAAAACAGCGAACGCAGGGCCGCAAGCGGACCCAGAACGCCCTTTGACATCCCAGTACATTAGGGATATTTTTGGGGGTATCGAAGGTCGTCATTGGGGGTACTGGCCGTCTGCAGCGGGGGTACCTCCATCTGCTGGGGGTATCTTGGATGCCGCTTTCAGACGTGCAAATTCGCAACGCGAAGCCCTCCTCTAAACCGTACAAATTGGCCGACGGTGGAGGATTGTATGTGCTGGTCAAACCGGACGGCGCCAAGTATTGGCGCTTGAAATATCGCTTCGCCGGCAAGGAAAAGTTGCTGGCCCTTGGCGTGTATCCGCTAGTACGCGCGGCGGCTGCACGCACGGCGCGAGATGAAGCCAAGCGCAGACTTGCTGATGGACACGACCCTGCGCACGCGCGCAGAGAGGACAAGCGAGCGGCGCAAATCTCCGCTGCAAATACGTTCGAAATCGTCGCGCGGGAATGGGTTGAACAGCAACGTAACCGCTGGACTCCCGACCATGCTGGCCGGGTACTCGATTCGCTCGTAGCGGATGCATTCCCGGAAATTGGCTTTCGCTCGATCGCTGAAGTAACCGCGCCCGAACTGCTGGCTGCGCTACGCAAAATCGAAGCGCGCGGTGCGCTCGAAGTGGCATCGCGCGTATATCAACGCTGCGGCGCCGTATTCCGCTACGCCGTTGTAACCGGTCGCTGCGAGCGCAATCCAGTGGCCGACCTCCGAGGTGCATTGAAAGCACCGAAGCGCGAGCACAGGGCGGCCCTCTCAGCGGCCGATCTGCCGGCATATCTGCATCAGCTCGAAACCTACGACGGGCAGTCGCAAACAAAGCTTGCATTGAAGCTGCTGGCACTGACATTCGTTCGCACGGGCGAGTTGCGCGGGGCGGAGTGGTCGGAGTTTGATCTTGAGCATTGCGAATGGCGTATCCCCGCCGAGCGGATGAAGATGCGCGCGCCGCACATTGTACCGCTTTCGCGGCAAACGCT
Source organism: Burkholderiales bacterium (assembly GCA_036000845.1). Classification (GTDB taxonomy): domain Bacteria; phylum Pseudomonadota; class Gammaproteobacteria; order Burkholderiales; family JACQAP01; genus JACQAP01. Next base: position 6,664 of record DASYUW010000141.1, on the reverse strand, counting down.
CGCGGTGTTGGAGCAGTTGAAGCCGCTCACTGGTGACGGACAGTATCTGTTCCCGAATCAGCATAAACCGAACGCCTGTATGAGCGAAAACACAATGCTCTATGCGCTATACCGCATGGGCTATCATTCGCGCGCAACCGGGCACGGCTTTCGCGCCACTGCGTCAACGATTCTAAATGAGCAGGGCTGGAGGGCGGACGCGATCGAACGTCAATTGGCGCATGCCGAGAAAAATAAGGTCCGCGCCGCGTACCATCGCTCGGAATACTTGGCTGACCGGCGCAAGATGATGCAGGCATGGGCGGATCATCTCGACACACTCGCGTCGAGCGCTAAGATAACATCAACAAGAGAAACGACTGTGTAACGGGCGGTCTGTTCGAAAGTCGCAGTTATCTGCACTGCGGCAGATTCCAAAGCCCGAATACTTTACAGCTAGCGAAACCTCTAGGGTTTCGGACGTTGCCGGACCTGATCATCAATCCACTCCAGAACCTCCGTCGAAAGCCATCCAGACGCGCGCGCGCCGCCTAACTTGATAGGTGGAGGAAACGGCAATTTCAAATCTCGCTACCGCAATAGAAATTCTCGAAGAGAAAATCGGTGATGTGGGCGCTTCCCCAACGGGCCGCGCCCGGAAAGCATTTACCGACTTTGATCTACACCCCGAAATAGCGGAAGCTGCGGCGCAGCTATTTATGGATGGCCACTATGCCAATGCCGTTGAGGATGCTTGCAAGGTATTGGATGGACTGGTGAAAGTGCGCAGCAATAAATTCGAGTCAAGTGGTACCGAACTAGTGCAGACGGTTTTCAGTCCCAAAAACCCAGTATTGGCATTCAACAACCTCGCCACGCCGACCGATCAAAGCGAACAGCAAGGCATGATGTTTTTGTACTCCGGAGCATGCTCGCATTTCGAAATCCGAGGGCGCACGAAATCATCAAGGATGATCCGGAAGAGGCAATCGAGTACATCGCATTTCTGAGCCTAATGGCCAAATCGCTGGATCGGGCAAAGAAAACCTAGCCGCCCAACTACGAACCAGGGCGTCGTGGGTTCAAATCCTGCCGGGCGCGCCAGATACAACTCAACGGGTTAGGTGATCAAGACCTAACCCGTTTTCTTTTCGGCCTTGGGGACTTTTTGGGGACTTTTCTCCCGAATGAGCGACGCCAGAGACTTGTTGAAGCAGTTCCGCTCATCGGTGATCAGTTCCAAGGCATCGCGGATTTCCACGATCTGAGCCATCGAGTAGTGCGCCGTCATGCCGCGACGGCTATGCCAAAGGATGTCTGCAATCGTCTCTTCCCTGACGCCAGCTTCCCTCAGCCGCATTCCTACCGTGTGCCGCAGGTCATGCACGTGCAGGTCTCCCAGGCCTGCCTGGGTCCTTGCCCGCTGCCAGGCGGTGTTGTTCATCGTCTCCATTGGCCCTGGCTTGCGTTTTTTCCGGCGCTTGCTGTAGACAAACACGAACTCCGGATGCTGGCCGCGAACCGATTCGATGATGGACTGTGCCACAGTGTTGCACACAAGAATACGCGCACGCTGACCGCCTTTCACAGCCTGCCGCGGTACTTCAAACACGGAGAGCCCCAATTCGGGCACCGGGATTTCCCACTCCCATCGCAGACCACACACAACGGCAAAGCCGGGGCGTGAGCCAGCGACGCCGTCTAGCTCTCGATGGCAATCGGTTCACCCGTTGCTCGCCTTCCCGCTTCGAAATATCGGCTTGAACCATGCATCTCGCGCGATCGCTCCGGCGACCACGCCGCCGTAGACCACCATTGCTCCAGCCAATGCCCAGAACAGTGCGTTCAGGGATCCTGACGATCGCAGCGCGAGCCATCCGCCCCCGATGCCGAGGATCAAGCGCATTGCGCTGCCCAGTAGCGGCCACATCAGACGGCCAGCACCCTGGGATGCGAAGTACAGCGCGAGCCCAAGCCCAAAAAAACCGTATGTTGGACCGACGATGCGCAGGTACGCTTCCCCTGCCTGAAACATGTGCGGCTCGTCTCCGAACAGGCTCAGCCATGCGTGCGGCCAGATCGCTGCGGCGATGCCGACGACCTCGGTCAGCGCGAACGCAATAGCGCCCCCGGTGAGTGCGATGCGCAGCGCCCGCGCCCGCTGTCCGGCGCCGATGCTGGTGCCGACCATTGTGACAAGTGGCGCGCCCAGACCGAACACCAACGGGATCAGCAGGTATTCGAGCCGTGCCCCCGTTCCATAGCCAGCCACCGCGGCGGGACCGCCGGCCATCCCGACGAGACTGGTGGCGAGCATGAACACCAGCGTAGTCTGCAGTGTGTTGATCGATCCGATGCCTCCCACGCGCAGGATGTCCACGAACAGCGGCCCGCGCAGGCGGGACAAATTGGGCCGCACCACGGATCGGGCGCTCCAGAGATACCAGGCCAGGAACCCGGTCGAAGTGGCGGTGGTGAGCAGCACTGCGGCCGCGCCGCCAGCCATGCCCATCGGCGGAATCGGTCCAAGGCCGAAGATCAGCAGGGGCGAAAGGGGAATCAGCAGCAGCACACCACCGCACACTGCCAGCGCAGGCACGAGCATGTTGCCGGTGCCACGCACGACGCTGGCGAGAGCATTCATGAGCCAGACCAGGATTGCGCCGGCGAATACCACGTTTGAATACTGCAGGGCGGCGCGCAGCGATGCGCCCTCTCCGCCCATCGCGCTGTAGAGTTGCGATCCGAATGCGAGAAACAGGACGGAAAAAAGCAGGCCGAGCGCCGCGTTGACCAGTATCGCGTGCGTCGCCAGCGCATCGGCGTCCTCGCGTCGCTGTGCGCCGAGCGCGCGTGCGACGGCGGAGGAGATGCCGCCGCCCATCGCGCCGGCCGAGAGCATTTGCATCAGCATGAAACCCGGGAAGACCAGCGCCATCCCGGCCAGCGCATCGGTACCGAGCCGGGAGACGAACCAGGTCTCGATCAGCCCGGTCGCGGCCTGGGCCACCATGACGAGGAGGTTCGGCCACGCCAGGCGCAGCAGGGTGGCGGTGATGCGGCCTTCCAGCAGCTGGCGAGTGCGAGGATTGAGCGCCGCGCGCTGCGCGGCGTCGCCAGTCGCTGTGGAGACGATAGAGCTCATGCGGGGCTCCGTTGACGTAGGCTCGGCTACTGTGGCACGTCGAGCTGGAAGTTCTTGCGCAGGCTCTTGTCGAACATTCCCGCAGGCACGTAACGCCGCAGACGGCTCAACACCCGATCCTGCGCGCCGGCGGGGTAGCGCAGTTTTGGCCGGGGGGCGTCGATCGCTTCGAGCACGCACTGTGCGACGATCTGCGGGTCCATGCCCGCTTCCACAGCCTTGGCGATGAAGTTGTTGGCGCGATCGACCGCTATGCGGTAGTCCCCGATCGGTTGGTCGGCCTGGGTCGAATTGTGATCGATCTGCGTCTTCGTGAAACCCGGCTCGATGCTTATGGCGCGGATGCCTAGGGTGCGCACCTCGTGGTCGAGCGATTCGGTGTAGCCCTCGACCGCGTGTTTGGTTGCTGCATAGAGGCCCATATATGGAGCCGGTAGAAAGCCGACCACAGAGCTGATATTGATGATCCGCCCCAAGCGCTGCTTTCGCATTGTAGGCAGCACGGCCCGCGTCACCCGCATCAGGCCGAACACATTAGTGTCGAACAGTGCCTGGGCCTGGCTGATGCTGCTCTCCTCGATAGCACCGACCACGGTGTAGCCGGCAGCATTGACCAGCACGTCGATGCGACCGGCCTCGGAGAGCACCTGACCGATACCCGCGGCGACGGCACCGTCGTCCCGTACATCGACAGGGACATCGGTGACACCGGGCAGACGAGCCGGCCGGCGCGAGAAACCATACACCCGATACCCGTGATTGCTCAGGGTCTGGGCAACAGCGCGCCCTATACCGGATGAGGAACCGGTCAGGATCACTACTTTGCCGGGTTGAGCTTCAACTTTGTGCATGACGGCGTCTCCTTCTAAACGTGATTTATGATGAACATCATATTAGAATATTACGCTCATCATGTATACTGTCAAGTGTTTGGCGTCGGCGCCTCGCCATGACGCCACAATGTGGAGGTTCGTCCATGCGTTACCCAGCGGTAGAAACGGCCGCCAAGCACGAGCGCATCCTGAGGGAGGCGTCGCGCCTGTTCCGTGAGCGCGGCTTCGACGGCGTCGGAGTGGCCGAGATCATGAAGGCGGCCGATCTCACCCACGGCGCGTTCTACGCGCACTTTCCCTCGAAGGAGGCTTTGATCGCGGAGGCCGGCGCTGCCGCCATCGCCGATACGACACGGCACTTGACTGTCGCCGTCCAAACAGAGGATCCACGGCAAACATTCATCGAGCGGTACCTTTCCGAAGAGCACCGCGACAGCCCGGGCTACGGCTGCGCGCTGGCCGCCTTCGGTGGAGAGATGTCGCGCCAGACCGAGTCAGTGCGAAGCGCATTCACCGATCAATTCGAACGCATGGTGGACACGCTAGCCGCGGGACTGGATTGGCCGGCGGGCGAGGATGCCAGGCGCGCAACGCTGCATCTCATGGGCACCCTGGTGGGCGCGATGGTGCTCTCGCGGGCCGTGAACGACGACCGGCTGGCACGGGATATCCTGGCTGCCGCCCGCGGCGCCAGCGGCAAACCGGGGGCCGTCAAGAAAAAGAGGCCAGCGAGGGGTGCGAAATGATGGACCTTTCACGTTGCTGCCGTCCGCGCCCGCGAGCTCTTGCGAACGGCGGGCCGAGGCCAGTGTGGCTGCGTTGGAAGCGGTCCCACGCAACTCGATCTGCTCGGCGATAAATTGGCGCACGTCGCCGTGCTGGAGCTCGACGATCGCAACAGGGCGGCCGGAGAACTTGTGCAACAGCAGGCGCTGCGCGTCGTTTCTGATGTCCCTGCGCAGGCCGATGATATTGCGCCCCTCAATGGAGCGGATGCAGGCGGCGGGCCAAGGCAGTTCCTCAGTCGCGTAGTCGCGCAGCTCGGGATCGCTGCAGGGCAGGCCGAATGCGGCAACCGCCGCGATCAGTGTAGTTAGTTCTATCTGACTTCATACCCAGCATTGTCGCAGTGACGACAGGGTTGCGATCAATTCTGGCCGGTAGTGCCAAAGGCAGTTGCCTTGGCGTCGCGCTCCCACAACTCGTAGTAGTCGGCGATCTTTCCGTCTCTCACGGTAATGCGCGCGAGGTAGCTTGACTCGTAGGTGTGCTGAGTCGCAGGCACGTAGGCGTTCGCCTTGTACGCAACGAAAAAAATGTTCGGATACAGCGTCTGATACAGCTGCAAGTCGGTGAACTTCCAATTGCTCGCGATCACGGGGAACTTGCGCAATGCCTGCCCGATCGCCTTCCGGCCTTCGAAACGGCGGGACGCGTCGTCGGCATACGGGTACTCGAACACCGCATCTTCGGTCACGAACTGCTCGAATGCATAACGGCTGGGGTCTTCAGCCAACCAAAGTCCATGATATGCAGCCATGAGCGTCATGACCTCGTCTTGCTGCTGAATAGTCGCGACGCTCGAGATCCCGGGATCGGCCTGCAGCGTGTAGGGCATTGGAGCTGACTGCGCTTGCGTGTTGACGAAGGTAGCCAGGGTGACTGCGACGGCCAGGGAAGCGGCCATATTACGAATCGAGTTCACGAAGATTCTCCTTTCAACCGTGGTTGTTTCGCCGGTGACCAACTCCGCTTTGTCTTTCAGTGTGTTCATGTCAAGTCTCCTATATTGGAACGATCGGTCTTTCTTGGATAAAAAAATTTACGGATCCAGAGTGGCGAGCGCAACGTCCACGACGTCGTTCAGCACCTTTCTGTCGCGAGTAGCCTTGGCCGTCACTGCCAGTCCGTTCAGTGTATTGATCAGAAAACGGGCAAGCTTCAGCGGTGAGCGCCCAGCGGATATCTCGCCTGCTTGCTGGGCACGAACCAGCAGTCCAGCCAGCGCAGCCTCGAACTGCCGGGCGTTAGCCGCGCAGACTTGCGCCACCACTTCGTTATTACCAGCCACCTCCGTAGCGGTGTTGACCATAAAGCAGCCCTTGGAGTCTTCGCTTAAAACCGCATCCACGAAACTCCGGAACAAGTCACGCAGGATCTCGCGGACCGGGCCATCCCGTTCGAGCAGCCGCCGCACGGGTGCGGCCTGGATCTCGCGGTAGCGCTCCAAGGCGGCCAAGAACAGCTGCTCCTTGCCGCCATAAGTGTCGTACAGGCTTTGCCGGTTCACTCCGAGGTGGTCGACCAGGTCCTGGATGCTGGTGGCGTGATAGCCTCGCTGCCAGAACAGCTCCATTGCCTCGTCGAGCGCCGTGTGTTTGTCGAATTGCTTGGTCCGTACCATGGTTAACATCAAAGCATATCTGGAACGATCGGTCAAGCCCTCTATCGTATGCGCCTCTATGCCTATCGCGTACAGATTGCAAAGCCGTGTCATCAATTCGCGTTTTGCCTTGACGGGATAGGGGCCGGCCAATTCAACGTGCAGGTAGGGCATGGCGGTCCTCCCGTCAGGCTGTCTGTGAGATGAACGCGCGCTGCGCCAATCCCTGTCCGAACGAAACGTTCTCGCCCGCAATCTCGTAGAGATTGATCAAAAGGTCGTCTGGTGAGATTCCGGCACCAGCGACAATCCGCTCGTTCAGTT
>DASYUW010000140.1:0-4140 GCA_036000845.1 Burkholderiales bacterium | reverse complement strand
GAGTACAAGGCCAATTGGGTGCGTGCGTTGCTGCACCCGTTGTATCTCATCGCCGGCTCGGCAGCGCTCGGTTACCTCGCTTTCGTGGTGGGGCGCTGGCTGGCGCGCTGGTTCGGCAAGCGCGAGGACATCCAGTTCATCATGCTGCTGGGGTTGATCGTGGCCACGGTCGGGTTGGCCATTTCGTACAGGTTTTCCGTGTTGCTTGCCCTGCTCGCGTTCGGCGTGTTCGCCAAGAACCTCGATCGCAACCACGACCTGATGGCGGTGGAGTTCGGTCCCGGCGGCCAGCTTTTCCTGGTGGTGCTGTTCGTCATCACCGGCGCCGGGCTGCAGCTTTCCGAACTGGCGGTTGCTGGCGGGCTGGGGTTGGCCTTCGTGCTGGCGCGCCTGGCGGGCAAGCTGGCCGGGCTGGCGATGTTCGCACCGCTCTCCGGCCTGACGCAGAAGAAGACGGCGTTGCTCGGCTTCGGCATGGTGCCGATGTCGGCGATCGCCGTGGTGATGGTGCAGGGGGCTTCGCAGCTGTACCCGGAGTTTGGGGCGAAACTGTCTTCGATCGTGCTGTCCGCAGTGGTGATGCTCGAGCTGGTCGGTCCGCTCGCGACCCAGTGGGCCCTCAGGCTCGCGGGCGAGATCGATCCGGCTGCGCAGGAGCGGCAATGACGCTGGAGTTCAGCCGCTCCGAGCCGCTGACGATGGGTATCGAGCTCGAGCTCATGATCCTGAGCACTCACGACTGGGACCTGATGCGCGGTGCCGGAGACCTGTTGGCGCTGATCTCTAAAAGTCCGCATCCGGGCGATATCAAGCCGGAAATCACAGAAAGCATGATCGAGATCAGCACCGCGGTGCACAGGGACTACCGCGAGATGCTGGTCGAGCTTTCGGCGATGCGCGACGCCGTCATAAGGGGCGCGCAGCGCCTCAATCTGGCGATCGCCGGCGGCGGCGCCCATCCCTTCCAGCACTGGAGCGAGCAGCGCATCTTCCCCAAGGAGCGTTTCTTTCACCTGCACGAGATGTACGGATACCTGGCCAAGCAGTTCACCGTGTTCGGCCAGCACATTCACATCGGCGTGCCGTCGGGCGACGACGCCATCTACCTCGCGCACCTGATGTCGCGTTACATCCCGCATTTCATTGCACTGTCCGCCTCTTCGCCGTTCTCGCAGGGAATGGATACCGACTTCGATTCCTCGCGCCTGAACAATATCAACGCCTTTCCGCTGTCCGGCACCATGCCTTTCGTGCGCGACTGGGGCGAATTCAACGGCTACTTCGACACCATGTGCGATCTCAAGGTGGTCGAAAGCATGAAGGATTTCTACTGGGACATCCGACCCAAGCCGGAATTCGGCACCATCGAGATTCGCGTCCCCGATACTCCGCTCACCGTCGAGAAAGCCGCGGTGCTCGGCGCCTATGCGCAAGCGCTGGCGCGCCATCTGATGCTCGACCGCCCGCGCGAACCCTCGCAGGACGTGTACCGCGTCTACAGCTTCAACCGCTTTACCGCCTGCCGCTACGGAATGCAAGCCGGGTTCATCGACGCCTATAAGCGCAGCCGCCGACTGCTCAAGGAGGACATCGCCGAGACCCTCGATACCCTGGTGCCGCACGCCCTGGCACTGGGTTCGGGAGCCGCGCTCGCGGAAATCGGCGCAAGCCTCGAAGGCGGTCGGAACGACAGCGGCTGGCTGCGCGACACTTTCAGGCAAACCAAGTCGCTAACCGACGTTGTGCGCCTTCAGAGCAGGCTATGGGCGGGAGAGCAGCGATCGCGGCCTGCCCGCTGAAAGGCGGCGCAAATTGAGACGCAGAATCTGCCGCAGTTTGCCGGCGGCGGTCCGCTGCCTTTATGATTCTGGCTTCGCCAAATTGCGCGGGGCAGATATGGGGCATAAGAATACAAAAAACGGAAGTCCCGCATGATAATGCGTCGCGCGTTGCCGTTCGCAACTGTCGCCCTGTTGATTTTTGCGGTGCTGGAACCGCTGGTGCCGGCTGCTGCGATGGCTGCCGGCGATGCGGCGGCGCATTCGGCCGGGTTGTTCCTGTGGATTTCGGTGATCCTGACCACGTTGGTCACCCCGCCGATGCTGACGCTGCTGATCAGACGGGCGACACCCCGTTCTGCCGGCTAGGATCGCCGTGTCGATACTGGGCATTCCGTTCGAATTCATCCTGTTCGCGCTCACCCTGGTAGGCGTGGCACTGTTTCACAGGCACACCCTGAACGTTGCCGTGGCCGGACTCGTCTCGGTCATCTTGTACAAGCTTCTGTTCACAGGCTTCAAGACGGGGCCGGGGATCACGGGGCTCGCAACGCATCTCGGACACGAGTGGGTGATCCTGGGCAACCTGCTCGGGTTGCTGGTGGGGTTTGCGCTGCTGGCACAGCACTTCCACGACAGCAGCGCGCCCGAGTTGCTGCCCAATTTCCTGCCTGACGACTGGAAGGGCGGGTTCTTCCTGTTGCTGATCGTTTTCGTGCTGTCGAGCTTTCTCGACAACATCGCCGCCGCGGTGATCGGCGGCACCATGGCCTCGGCGGTGTTTCGCGGCAAATTGCACCTCGGCTACATTGCCGCCATAGTCGCGGCGTCCAATGCCGGTGGCTCGGGCAGCGTGGTCGGCGATACCACGACGACCATGATGTGGATAGCTGGGGTGAAGCCGACCGAGGTGCTCCACGCCTACGTCGCTGCGGTGGCTGCCGTGATTTTTTTCGGTGTGGTGGCCGCGCATCAGCAACAGCGCTATGCGCCGATCCAGCGCGAAGCGCCCACTGGCATCCGCATGGACTGGATCAGGATCGGCATCGTGCTCTTCGTTCTGCTTGCCGCCATTGCCACCAACGTTGCGGTCAACGTCGGCATCCCGCAGCTTGCCGATCGCTTCCCGTTCATCGGTGCCTCGGTCTGGGCGGCGCTGCTGTGTGCGGCGCCATTGCGACGGCCGGCATGGTCTCTTGTGCCGGGCGCGCTGAAAGGCAGTGTCTTCCTATTGTCACTGGTACTCACGGCCTCGATGATGCCGGTTGAAAAACTGCCTGGTGCCTCCTGGCAGACCGCGTTCGGGCTGGGTTTCGTCTCGGCGGTGTTCGACAATATTCCGCTTACCGCGCTGGCTCTCAAACAGGGTGGCTACGACTGGGGGATGCTCGCCTACACGGTCGGTTTCGGCGGGTCCATGATCTGGTTTGGCTCCTCGGCAGGTGTGGCGATTTCCAACCTGTTCCCCGAGGCGAGATCGGTCGGCGCGTGGCTGCGGCACGGCTGGCACGTCGCGCTGGCTTACGTACTGGGCTTTTTTGTCCTCCTGGCTGTAGTCGGTTGGCAACCCGGCGCCACTCGCGACGCACGAGTTCCGACGCCTCCCCGCAACGATGGTTCGATGCTGAATAGTGACAGGCAGCAAGATCTTGATTGCCTTACCTGCTGCTCGCCCCCGGGGCTTTGGGATACGCTGCGGCTCCCCGAGTCGATTGACCTCCAAACGTGCGCAGTTCAAAGACTCGCAGATAGAAGCAAAATGAGAAGACGAATACTCGTCACACGCGAAGTGTTCGACAAGACCATCGAGTTCCTGCAGGCCTAATTTCGAGGTCGCGTCCAACTAGACCAACGGTCTCTGCAGCCGCGCAGAACTGGCCGCCAAGCTGCAAGGGAAGGACCTCGTCGATCTATGGCATCGACGCATGTACCCGCACCGGCTACACTTCCACCGTTTGTCGCGGGAACGCTTTCGGTGCCAGCGGCAACAGTAATGTTCGCGTCCGACGAGCTGCGTGTTCGCGCGGCATGCAGACCTTAGAGCGCGGATTGGTCGATTCAAAAAAAGGTGGAGGAGACTTTCATGGCAAAGACCAAACGTTCCAACAAACCTGCCGGCACCGCGTCGGGTTCGCGGCGCCGTTTTCTGAACAGTGCTGCAGTCATGGGCGGTGCGGCTGCGCTCGCTGCGCTTCCCGGCTGCGGGGACTCCGCACCGCCTTCATCGAATGCTGTTTCCGCACCAGGCGCCGCCGCCGGCCCTTCGGTAACGCTGCGCATGCAAGCGGCCAATCCCTCCGGGGATTTCTTTTTCGCCCTGGTGCAGGACTACGCGCGTATCGTGTCCGATCTCTCGGGTGGG
>DASYUW010000139.1:0-10865 GCA_036000845.1 Burkholderiales bacterium | reverse complement strand
CATCCGTCTCGAAGCGGCCTTCGGGGTTGAGGGTGGCTCCACGGCCCTTGTGGGCTGCGCCATGGTTTCCTGCTACCGTCTTCATTGCCATACTGGATATTTAACCAGTATTTAGTCCAATAGGGAAGCGCGCCAGAAAGGAGGCCGAGGCTAGGAGCCCCGGGGTTCGAGTGGTCCTTCTACTCGTCCCTCGTTCCTCGGCCCTCGTACCTCACGACAGTCCCATCATCCGGATCGTTGCGTTGCACAGCGCGGTTTCGGGATTGGCGAACGCATCGAGGATGCTGAAGTGGTTGTCTTCCGGGCAGGGAATGTCCTCGGCGATGACGCCGTGCCAGTTGTTGGCCAGCAAGGCATGCTGTTCCTTGAACCCGCCGATCTCCCGTCCACCCACTGCGATGTATACCGGCGCCTTCGTGGCAGGCGGCATGAAAGCCGGGCTGACCTTGAGCGCCTCGGCCTCGTTCAGGCGCACGTCCACGTTGATCGAGGGCGTGCGCGCGATCGGCACCAGGTCGTAAATGCCGCTGACCGACATTCCGCCCTGCATTACTTTTTCCGGCAGGCCGCGGGAGTAGCGCGGCCATTGCGCCGCCATGCACATCGCGGTGAGATGTCCGCCGGCCGAGTGTCCCGCCACGAAAATACGGTTGCGCGGCGTGCCGACCTCACCCGCATTGCGATACAGCCACGCCCCGGCCTTCAGACACTGCAGCGCGATGTCCTCGATTTTCACGGAAGGGCAAAGCGAATAGTTGATCGCCGCCACGGCCGCGCCGGCGTTGACGAAGGGCGCAGCAACGAAGGAATGGTCCTTCTTGTCGAGCGAACGCCAGTAGCCTCCATGGATGAACATCAGCAGCGCCTTGGGCTCGCCGCGCGGGCGAAAGATATCCATGGTTTCCATGCGATGGTCGCCGTAGGGCACGTCCACCTCGACATCGAGTTCACGACGAGCCTGCGCGGACCGCGCCGCCCAACGGTCGAAAAAACTCTGGAACTCCGGGACTGCTGCCCGGTTGTTGTACAGGGATTCGTAATAGGTGTCGTCTGTAAGCATGGCATCCTCCATGTTTTTATTTTTACTGTTTATATTTAGAAACTTACCAAGGGGTGGACCATCGTAACGATGACTGTGGATTCCCGAATAATGCAGGAAACGGCAGCAGATGAGAATTCCCCGAATGCCAGTTTCGACTCCCAGAACAACCAAGCGGCTTGCCGCTTCCCCCATTTGGGCGAATGATTCACTGCAGCATACTGGTGCTTGGTTTCGCTCAGAGGGGATTTCGCGCGCCGGCGCCAATCGAATCATTCAGGAGAATCGTCATGTCAATGAAAATCCGATGGAGCCATCTCGTTTTTGCACTGGTGGCCATAATCCCAATGCATACCCAGGCGCAGGTCAAGATGTTTGAACCGGAGCGTGTCGGGCACTGGTACCTCTCCGCAGCGGTGGGTGCATTCAATGAGGAAACCAACTCGCAACTTGTCAACCAGGACGGCCAATTCGGACTTGCAATCAGCGGCGGCTACCGGCTTACGCCTTACGTCGCCCTCGAAATCGACGGACTGTTCGCGTCTCAGCGCATCGATACGCCGGCGGCCATTCTCGCAGCGGCGCTGGGTACACCGGATGGTCGTTCCAGTCTATATAGCGGCGGTATCGGTGGCCTAGTGAAATTCATCCTGCCGCTGGATCGGGTTGAGCTGTACTTGGGTGGCGGGCTTGGCGTCTATACCACGACGCTATTGGTCGAAGGCAGCTTCCAGGGTGCACACACCGAGTTGACGGAAAACGACACCGATGTCGGTTTCCAGGCCGTGGCGGGGGCGGATTTCTATGTCTCGCGCCTCATTTCCGTGGGCATGGAGTACCGGCGGCTCAAGCTCGACGCGAATCTTGGCGCGCTCGTGCCGGGCGACCTGGACATGGGCGGCGATCTCCTCTTTGCCACCGTGCGCGGACACTTCTGATGTTCAAACAATTCAAAATCAACGCGAAAGACTTCGACGGTCCAGTGCTGGTGACGGGGGCCGGCGGCTGTATCGGTACCTGGGCGCTGTCGCTGCTCGTGGACGCCGGCGTAACGGTGGTGGCGATGGACCTGAGCGACGACAAGCGCAGACCCAGGCTCCTGTTGGCGGAATCCGAGATCGCCGGACTGCAGTGGTTAACCGGCGATATCGCCGATCCGGCGGCGGTCATGAGGGCCGTGAAGACCAGCGGCGCCAGGGCGATCATCCACCTTGCCGCCCTCCAAGTGCCGTTCTGCAAGGCCGACCCGATTGCCGGCGCCCGGGTAAACGTGGTCGGTACCGTAAACATTTTCGAGGCCGCACGAAAATTCGGCATCAAGCGCATTGCCTACGCCAGTTCGATCGCGGCGCACGGGGTGTTCGATCCCAAGACCATGGCCACGCTCTACGGGGCCTACAAATTCTGCAACGAGCAGACCGCTCGCGTGTACGCGCAGGATTGGCAGATCCCAAGCGTGGGATTGCGTCCGGGGGTCGTCTACGGCATCGGCCGCGACCAGGGAATGACCTCCAAGACAACGGTGGCGATTCTGGCCGCTGCCGCTGGCAAGCCATACACGATCCCGTTCCGCGGTCCGATCTCCTGGTTGCATGCCGGTGAAGTGGCCAGCGCTTTCATCAAGGTCGTATCCAAGGAGCGCAACGGGGCTGAGGTCTTCGACATCAATGGCGTCACCTCCACTGTCGAGCAATCGGTCGTCCTGATCAGGAAAATCGCGCCGGAGGCCAAGATCCAGATCTCCGGCGAGGCACTGCCTTTCCCGATGGCGCTGTCCGATCAGCCGGTGCGCAGCTTCTTGGGCGACTATGGATCCATCAGCATCGAGGAGGGCATCCGCGAAACCTACGAAATCTTCCAGAAGCTGCTGGAAAAAGGTCTGCTGAACGCCGAGAACATCGCCTGATGGCGTCGATTTCGGGGTCTTGTTGCGACGCAAAATCCGCTACAGGCTTGGGAGTCTGCGTTTCATAACAAATTTTATGTTCGTAAGGCAACTTTCCCGATTGATGACGTTACACATTGACGCGCCGAATGGGAACGCGCACACTGCGCTGGCGCTGTACCGCGGGCACCTGAATGCCGTACGGGGAAAAGAATACGAGGCCCCGTAAGTGTGGAAAGAAGAATCGGCGGTGCCAGTGGCTATAACAATTCACCACCTCAATTCCTAGGAGGACTCCAAATGAAAAAAAGCATCGTCGCCGCATTGCTCGGTCTGTTGTGCGTTTTCGGCTCGTCTGCGGCATTTGCGCAAGTCAAACAGGTGTATTGGGCCACGAGCGGCATGTTCGGTCCTTTCCCCATCACTGGGCTGATTCCGACCGTCCCGAAAGAGAGGCAACGCGACGTCACCATTCCGGTAAGCATGTGGATCATCGACCATCCGAAGGGTCTGGTCGTGTTCGACACCGGCATCAACATCGCGGCCACGCAGGACTGCAAGAGCTACTGGCAACCCGGACTGTGCGACTTCCTGAAGCCCACCAACAAGCGTGAAGACATGATCGACATGCAGCTGCAAAAGCTCGGCTTCTCGGTCGACAAGGTAAAGGTCGTCATCACGTCGCACACGCACCTGGATCATGGGGGCAACATGGAAACGTTCCCGAACGCGATCCACGTGATCCAGAAGAAGGAACTGTATCAAGGCTGGTTCCCGGAGAAGTTCCAGGGGCGCAGCGGCGGCGCTTTCGTCATGGCCGACATCGACGGCACTCGGGAATTCAACTTCCTCGAGCTCGCCGGTGACTACGACCTGTTCGGCGATGGCAGCGTCCTGATCTACAGCACGCCCGGCCATACGCTCGGTCATCAGTCGGTCAAGGTGAAGCTGGCGTCCGGCAAGTCGATGATCATGTCCCAAGACGCCATCTGGATGCAGGAGAACATGGACGGCTATCCGGCCGGCTTGAACTACAGCGTCCAGGACTACACCAACTCCATCAACCGTCTGAAGTTCATGCGGGACCTCGAAGGCGCACCAATCTACTATGGGCACGATCAGGACCAGTGGGCCAAGGGCGGCGGCCGCTGGTACAAGTAATCCATCCAGTAGTCGTTTAGCTTCGAACAGGCCCCCCTGCGTGGGGGGCCTTTTTTATCTCCGGATTCAATTCAAATCAAGAATTTCCGTCTGACGTGATTTCTCTCGAATCGGTTTCCAAGCGCTTTGGCTCCAAGACCATCGTCCACGACCTGTCGTTCACGGTGGAAAAAGGCGAGATCGTGGGCTTCCTCGGACCCAACGGCGCCGGCAAGACCACCACAATGCGCATGATCGCCGGCTTCACCACCGCCTCATCCGGGCGCGTGACGGTGGCCGGCTACGACATGGCGACGCAGAACGAGCAGGCCGCAGGCAAGATCGGGTACGTACCGGAGCATCCGCCGCTGTACGACACGCTCGACGTGTCCCAGTACCTGCGCTTCGTTGCCAAGACCAAGGGTGTCCCGCGCGCGGAGGTCAAATCCGAGCTGGAGCGTGTCGCTGCCGCCTCCAGACTCGAGGCTGTGCTCGACCGGGAGATCTACAAGCTGTCCAAAGGTTATCGCCAGCGCGTGGGGTTGGCTCAGGCGCTGCTCGGCAAACCAGAGGTGCTGCTGCTTGACGAGCCCACGGCAGGGCTCGACCCGGGGCAGATCCAGGAAACCCGGGAAGTTATCCGCTCCTTCGGCGAACAACATGCGGTGCTGCTGAGCACCCACATTCTCGCGGAGGTTACCCTGATCTGCCGGCGCGTAGCGATCATCAGCCAGGGGCGCTTGCTCGCCATCGACTCGCCGAGCGGCTTGCGGCACGCGTCCGAGCAGACCAACCGGGTAACATTGACTGCCACTGCGCCGGCGGAGGCGCTGCGCTCCGAGCTGCTGTCGCTCGCCGGAGTTACCGCGGTCGCGATACAGGAAGTCCCGGGAGATGCGCACGTGCTGAACGTCGAATGCCAGACCGATACGCGCGAAGGAGTGGAAGCGGCTATCGCCCGAGCGGTGGCCAGCCGCTGGGATCTGCATCGCCTGGAGCGCCAGCAGCCGACGCTGGAGAACGTGTTCCTGCGCTACGTGAGCCAAGCCGCAGCCGAAGCGAGTGCGCGATGAACGGTGTGGCTGCCGTCTACCGCAAGGAGCTGCTGTCCTATTTCCGCTCGCCGATCGCCTATTTCGTGCTGGCCGTGTTTCTGGTGGGCACCGGGTATTTCTTCACCTACAACATGTTCCTGACCGGCAGCGCCTCGATGACCGAGACGTTCCGCAACATGGGGATCCTGCTGCTTACGGTGAGCCCGCTCGTGTCGATGCGGTTGTTCTCGGCGGAGTACAGCGGACGCACCATGGAGCTCCTCATGACGCTGCCCCTGAAGTCCTGGGAGATCGTGCTGGGCAAGTTCCTCGGAGCGGTGACCATCCTGCTGCTGATGACGGCAGGAACGCTCATCGACCTGATACCGTTGTACCTGTTCGGCAACCCGCAGACAACGACCATCGCCGCCGGCTACATTGGGTTCGTGCTCCTGGGCATGGCCTGCCTCGCCGTCGGGCAGTTCTTCTCGGCCCTGACGCATAACCAGATCGTCGCGGCTTTGATCACGGTTCCGGTGCTGCTGAGCTTCTGGTTCATAGGACATCTGCAGAGCTTCCAAACCTCCTACGCCTTGCGCGGCCTGCTCGGCTATCTGTCGTTCGCCTTGCACTTTGCTGATTTCGTGCAGGGCCTGATCAGAAGCGAAGCCGTGATCTTCTTTCTTCTCGTCGTCAGCATCGCGCTGACCTTGAACGCCAGCTACCTCCAGTGGCGCCGCTGAGATGGACCACTTTTTCCGATCCGGACTGATTCTGCTCGCCGGGATTGCCCTGCTGGCCGCAGCAGGCGCGATTCACGCGATTCTTCTCGAAGCCACCCTCTGGACGGCGCTGCTCGTCGCGGCCGGCCTGCTGCTTTCGGCATGGGGCGCTTACGCGCTCCGTGGCGATCTCGGCGCCATGATCAGGCAAAGGCGCGGCGAGATCGTGCTCTACACCCTCGGCGTGGTCGGCGTGCTGTCGTCGCTTGCCTATCTGTCGGTGCTTTTTCCGATGCGCCTCGACATGACGGAGGAGGGGCGCTACTCGCTGTCCGGACAAACGATGACCATGCTGAAAGGGCTGGAACAACCGGTTCACATCACGTTCTTCCACGATCCGATGATGCGCGAAACCGTCGAGCTGTACCAGCTCGTCGCGAAGCAGACGGACAAGGTCACGCTCGAGCTCTACGACCCTATGCTCAACCCCGCGCAGGCGCGGTTGCGCGGCGTCCAGTTCGCCGGCACGGCAATCATGGAGAGCGAAGGCCGCAAGCTGCAGATCAGCGGAAGCAGCGAGACCGACATCGCCAACGGCGTCCTGCGCGTGTCGATGGGAGTGCAGCAGACGGTGTGCTTCCTTGACGGGCACCGCGAGCCCGACCCGTTCAGCCAGGAATCCCACGACCACATAGAAGGCGCCCCTGGGCATTCCCACGGTCTCGGCACGCAATACGTGCTGCATCAGCAGCACGGCATGGCGAAAGCACGCAACGCCTTGGAAACCATGAACTACAAGGTCGAGAAGATTTCCCTGATGCGCAGGGCCACCGCGGAGGCGCTCTCGCATTGTTCGTTGCTGGTAGTGGCCGGCCCCCAGCTGGAGCTGCTGCCGCCGGAAGTCGCTGCGATCCGGACCTTCCTCGCCGCAGCGGGCAACGCCTTCTTCATGCTCGATCCCTTCGTGCGCACCGGGCTGGAGCCGATCCTGCGTGAGTATGGAATCGTTGCCGACGACGACATCGTGATCGACGAGGCCAGCCATTTCTGGGCCGACCCTTCCTCGCCCGCGGTCACCGACTACTACTATCATCAGATCGCCCGCGACCTGCCTCTGACCTTCTTTCCCGGTGCGCGATCGCTATCGCCCACGCCGCAGCGCATCCCGGGGGTGAATGTGATCCCGATCGCCAACTCGTCCAAACAGAGCTTCGGGGAGACCGATCCCCAGCGTGCACGGTTCGACAAGGACAAGGACCTTCCCGGCCCCACCACAATAATGGCGGTCGCCAACCGCAGGCCTGCGGCAGCCGACGATCCGCTGTACCGGTCTGCGCAGAATGCTGCCGCGCAATCGACGCAGGGCGGGACCAAGGAAGGCCTACCCAATCCTGCGACTGGTCGTTCGCGGATCGCCGTCGTCGGCGACTCGGACTTCGCCACCAACTCGTTCTTTCACATCATGGGCAACGGGAAGCTGTTCCTCAATACGGTGAACTACCTAGCCGCCAGGGAGAACCTGATCGGTCTCGAGCCGCGTACCTACGACCTGCCGCGGGTGAACCTCACCAACCGACAGATGAAGGGGACCTTCTTCCTCTCGGTCATCCTGATCCCGGCGCTGCTGGCCGTGGTGGGAACCGCGGTGTGGTGGAAACAGCGGTGAACGCAGGGACCCGACGTGTGCGCCGCCGACTGCTGGTGGTGTGGCTGGTGCTTGCCGTGCTAGCCGGGACAATCGCGGTCCTCGAGTATTCGGATCGCATGCGCCCGGACGAGAGCGCAGGCGAACACATCGCCGGCGCTCCAGGTTCGCGCATGTTGCTACCCGCGCCAGTCGAAGAACTGAGCGCGATCGAAGTGGGCCATTCGGGAACGTTGCATCGTTTCGAGCGCGACGCCTCGGGCGCCTGGTTCTACCACGGTGTCCACAGTGGAGCCGAGGGTGCGCACGGGCATCAGACCGACCCGGTGGCGGCGCAACGCATCGAGACGGCGTTGGCCGGATTCGGCCGCACTCGCATGGAACGGCAGTTCAATCTTGACCTCCAGCCCGGAAATTACGGCCTCACGGCGCCGCAGATGATCATTCTGGTCTATGGGAAAAACAATCCGCAGCCGCTCGCCCAGTATGCGGTCGGCGACATCCCACCGGACGGGCTGAGTCGCTATGTTCTCAAGGTAGGAGGCTCCACGGTGGTGACCATCGCCAACTACCAGATCGACAACCTGCTGAACCTCATCCAGGCAGTGGGGGAAAAACCAGGACAGGGAACTTCGAAGAAATGATTCGCGGCGGGTTCGCGATCTTCCTTCTTTTCATCTGGTCTGCAATCGCCGGCGCCCACTCCGGCGGCACCACGGGTTTTGCCAGCGTCGCGGTTTCCGGCCACACGATACGCTACAGCCTGACTCTGCACGACATCCCGCCAGGCCCGCTCGCCGATCAGATGCGTCTCGGCCAGCCCGGCGTGGCGCCGAACTACCAGCCGCTCATCGAAGCGATCTACGGGAAAATCCGTCTCGCCAACGAGGGCGTGGCCTGCGCGGCCTCCGGGGGACAACTCCTTGCGCCTTCTGCGGCCTCGATCAGCATTACCGGAACGGTTGACTTTACCTGCGCCGGCGAAGTGCGAGAGCTGACCATCCATGACGACATGTCGGATGTCCTGGGCGCTTCCCACCATACCCTTACGCTCCTTATTGGGCCGGGAGGTAGCGATCAGTTCACGTTCGAAGCCGAAATGCGCGAGATGGCCTGGGTGCCCGGACAAAAGGCACGTGCCGTGCGTACCGCCGGAAGCTATTTTCCGCTCGGCGTCGCTCACGTTCTCAGCGGCTACGATCTCCTTCTCTTTCTGCTGGTGCTGATGCTGCGCGGCGAAGGATGGGTGCGGCAGCTCGGGATCATCGCGGCCTTCACCGCGGCGCACAGTGTCACGCTTGCTTTGGCGGCATTGAACTTGGTGACGATTCCGGACCGGCTGACGGGGGCGCTGGTCGCGGTTTCTATCGCCTACGTCGCCGCCGAAAATCTGTTTCCGAAATACGCGATGTCGCGGCGCTGGGCCGCAAGTCTCGTCTTCGGTCTGGCGCATGGCTTTGCCTTCGCCAAAGGGCTGAGCGAAATCGGCCTGCCGCGCGCCAATGTGGCAGCCTCGGTGCTCAGCTTCAATCTCGGCATCGAAGCGGGCCAGGCCTTCGTGTTGCTGCTGATCGTGCCTATCCTGCTGCTGACGCGCAGCAAGCCGTGGGAACCGAGGCTGGTCGCGACGATCTCGGCAATCCTGCTCGCGGTCGGTCTGTTCCTTTTCGTCGAACGCGCTCTTTTCGGCGTCTGAAAACTGCACCCCTTACCACAACCCCACCTCTCACCGCAGAGGACGCAGAGGACACGGAGGAAAGGCAAGAGCAAGAAAATAAGTTCGGGTGAAAACCATTCATTGGCTCATGATCGATCGCAGCGAAAGTTGGCGGCACAGGTTAGCGAACAGTTACTCGCATTTATCCCCAACTTGCTTTTCCTCGTTTTTTCCTCCGCGTCCTCTGCGTCCTCCGCGGTGAGCGCTTGCTTTAGCGCTGAACAGTTAGCACGGTAAAACCCTCGCCGATCAGTTCGCGGTTGATCGGCCCCTTCAGTCCCGCATTCCGCAGCAGCTTCTCCTGCTCCTCGCGGGTGGGAATGACGTTGCCCCACAGCAGTTCCTCGAAACCGGTCTGCAAAGGAAAGCGGAACTCGGGCCGGCGCATTTCCTCCAGCGTCGAAGGATAGGTCTCGTCCACGATCACCATCCACCCGCCGGCCCTGAGCGTGCGCGCGGCGGCGCTCACCACCGCAGGCCGCACGCCGGGAGCGATCTCGTGCAGCACCTCGATCATCACGCAGGCGTCGAACCCCCCCGTGGCGTCGTCAACCTTCTCCTTGTGAATCGCGATGCGCTCGCCCAGCCCCGCCTTCTGCACCTTTTGCCGCGCCTGCGCCAGGCTGTCGTCGTCTATGTCCACGCCGGCACAACGTGCCTTGGGAAACGCCTTGGCTGCCTGCAGCAGGAAGTTGCCGGTGCCGCAGCCGATTTCCAGGATCGCGCCGCCGGCCGCCAGCTTGTCGGCAAGTCCCGCGAGGCTTGGAAGGATCTTCTTCGCAGTCACGACCTGCAGCCCCTGGGTGGACTCGGCGATCGCCTGATTGAAGTGATCGCCCCTGCCCTGGAACGGCTTGACGGTGCCGGTGCGGAACGCCTCGCGGCAGCGGCGGAAATCCTCCGCCGCGACTTCGGTGCCGAGCCGGACATAGCCGCCCAGATAGCGGGGATGGGTCGGACTGGCAAGAATGACGTCGAAATAAGGGGCGAGCCTGTACTTGCCGGCATCATCGGCGTCGAGAATCTCCAGGCCGTACGCCGTCTTGCACCAGACCTCGACATACGGTGCATGCAGGCCCAGACGCTCGGCCAGTTCCCTGCCGGTCAGCCCCGGCCTCTCGACCAGCGCCTGGAACAGGCCGAGGTACACGCCGACGTCGATGAGGTGAATCGTGTTGAATCCGCGCCGCCACTCGAAAATCCTGGCGACCTGCGAGTCCGCGGTGATCTCGATGTTGTTTTCCGCCATTGCCGGTCTCCCCCGTTCTGCATGTCTGTGCGGCAAAGTATACTGGCCCGACCCAGACGTGACTGCATCCGTCTTTCATGACTTCAAGCCGTGCAGAGCCTGTTCGATGAAACGCCCAAAAAATCTCTTCGTCCTGTTGCTGTTTGCCGCCACGGCGGCATGGGCGGTGCCCGAAGTCGACCAGCCCGCACCGGCGCTCAAGGGCACGTTTTTCTCCGGCCGGCCATTCGACCTGAGGGATATGCGCGGCAAGGTAGTGCTGGTGAACTTCTATTCCAGCTACTGCAGTTTCTGCGCCTACGAGATCGGCAACCTGGAAACGTTCTATGAACAGCACCGCGACCTTGGCTTCGAGGTCATCGTCGTGGGAATAGACCGGCCGGAAGATCGCCACCGGGTCGAGCGCATGGTCGGACTTTACGGGTTACAGGGTG
>DASYUW010000138.1:0-9361 GCA_036000845.1 Burkholderiales bacterium | reverse complement strand
CATCAGCCCATAGGGATTGATCAGCAGATGCTCGGTGCCGGGTACCCGCGCCGAGAAGTGGGTGTAGATCAGGTCGGTCCACTTGAACAGCGCCGCAAGTTGGTAGGCCGCAGCGAGATCGCAGCGCATTTCCCACTCTTCCGAGCTAACGCGCTGCCGCACCGACGAGGCTGCGACGGATTTGAGATTTCCCTCTTTTGCGGCCATTTTCCGATCCTCCCCTGTCACTGGAGCTTGAAATGATACGCCTGCCGCCGTAGCCAGGTAAACGCCACATATGTCCGGGCAATCGCACTCGCGTCCGGCGTACCGAAAGTGACTTCGCCGGTCACCAGTCACCAATAACAGTCTCATTATTTCACGCGATAGCGTCGCAGGCTGATCAAAATTCCCGGGTGACGCCGATGCCGGCGAAACGGCGTTTGTAGGAGTAAAACGGAATGGTGGAATCGTTGCGTCCTACGCTCAATGCAAGTCTGGGCGCGAAGCCGCCAAAGCTCCAGTCACGGGCTGTCACGTCAAAATCGAGCCGTACGAGATGGTCTCTTCTGTATTCCCCGAACAAGTCTGCCCGCACGTCGTAATCCACGTGATTTGCTGAAATGAGTGCCTGGATGTTGAAGCGTGCCGGCAGCTCTTTCGCGTACCCGAGCGCTGCGTCGATCGCGCGATAGCGGTAAGGCGCCTCGGCGGCGTGATTGCGTCCCAGCGACGCCGACACCCACACGCCGGATGTTGGGTCGAGTGCGTAGCGCAGGGTCGTGCCGCCCCAATATTGATTTCCCGTCAGGTGCGGATGGTCGTAGTAGTCGAGCCGCCTCAAGCTAAGGTACGAACTGGACAGGAACCTTTCCCCTAGCGGGCGCGCGTCGGTGAAGCGGATAAGCCCCCCTTGGTACAGGGACCTGTCCTGATAGGCTGCGCCCACGGGGCCGAGTTCCGCCGTCCACAGCGCATCGCCGATGACGAAGCTCCGTCCGACGCTGAGTTCGAGCGCTTCCAGATCTGCATAGCGGCCGGCGTAATCCCGGTACTCCGCAGCGCCGGCAAGAAAATAGCGGTTGTCCGGGCCGAATGCGTGGCGTCCCCGCGCGTTGACGACCGTGCCGAACGACCGCTGCGCCCTCGCATCCGGTTGCAGCGCGAGGGGGAGGTTGCCGAGGATAGTGATGGTCTGTGCATCGGTGGCAAAGTTGGGGTTGGAGTCGGGGCCGAAGATCGCAGTCACGGTCAGCCACGAGGTTCGGCCCTTGATCGCGCGCAGGAAGCGGTAGATGTTTTCCCTGACCTGCGCATCCGGCGTCTGGCCGAGCGCGATCTCGAAGTGATAGCGGGCCGCATCGAAATCCCGCGCGGCAAAAAGCGCACGCGCAAGTTCGAGGCGGACGCGTATCCGGTCGGGATTGGCGGAGAGTATCCGGCGGTATATTGCGATCGCCTTGCCGTAGTCGCCTTCGGCGAATGCCAGTTGCGCAGAGAGAAACAACACCTGCGGATCGTCGGGATAAGCCTTCTCGAGACCAACCAGCATCTGCCGGGCCGGCTCGAAATTGTTCTCCACGATCCATTTTGCGGCGAGACCCACCGCCTGGTCGTAGCCGATCTCGATTCTTGGAGGCTCATTCTGCGCTGAAGCGTTTAGCGCGACGCCCATGCACGCAAGCAGCAGGGCGCGCAACACAAAAGAATGAGGCCGCCGGGGAAATGAAAGTCCTGGCACTGGTGCGGCGCCAGTGATCAGTTTTTCTTGAGCGCGAAGCTTCCGACCATGTTCTGTGTACCGGCGTTATTGCCCACCGCCAAGGCGCCGCCGAGTTCGGGTGGGGCCGGCGTGCCGATGGTGGCGGGCTTTCCGTAAAAGGCTCCGCTGATTGTCCCGCTCATGCCAAAGCCGTTCGTAGTGACAGGTCCAGAGAAGGAGTTGGGATCAGTCCGGGTAATGGTCATCGGCGAGGAGAGGAGATCGAGCCTCGGTGCTGCAAGCGGCGGATCGACAGAGCCTTCCGGAACAATGCTCGTGTTCAAGGTGGAGAAGATGACGGATCCCGCTCCGCTAAAATCGACAGCACCGTGCGCGTTTGCGCCGACGGTATAAATTCCAGGGGCGGGGGCACCCGCGGTTACCGTGTCGGATGTTGCATAGCGGCCGACGAAGAAGCCGTCGTAGGTGGCGGTTCCGGTTGTGGGAAGATCGCTTCCCCTGGTCAGAACGCCGATGGAAAACGCGCCTCCCACAACTGTGCCAGCGTCAGCAAACGAGGGTTTGCTCCACAAACCCATCGCCGAGTAGGTCAAGTTTACGGAATCGGGATCCAGGTAAATGAAAGTCACGGTCTGGCCGTCGGACGCTGTCACCTCTCCGGTGGTGAGGCAGTCAGCGCACGGCGGCGACAATGTCGAGCCACCGAGCGGGCTGTTCGCGAGGATCGTCAAGTCGGTCGCCGGGTCAACCGTCACGGAAAAATCGGGTTCGAGACCTCTGGGGACCGGGATTCCGCTCACGGTGATGGTGATTTTCCCCGCCGTCGGTGAATTCGGAGCGACACTGATATCGGACGTCGTCGAAATCATCTGATTCGAGTCCGGCGAGAGTGAATAAGCCTCCGAGACGCCGTCACCGGTGTGGGTGGTCGATGCCGTTGCCAGCGGTGGATACACGCCTCCAAACGGCGGCTCGCTCAAACCGCCGCCACCGCCACCGCCACCCGCGCAACCTGTAAGCGTAGCGAGCACCGTCATAAAAATCGCGGCCAAACACGCGACGCGGTCGCAAAAACAGAATGTCCTGTTCCGCATGAGCTTTACCCTTGCTTTGGAGGATTGTTGACATCGATAGCCTATAGGCCGCGAATCAACGGGTATGTCAGGTATTTAACTGATTTGTTGCAGACAAATTAGCCCCGATGGATGGGCGCCGCGGACAGTGGCCCGTGCAGGAAAAGGCGAACGTTTCCCGGCCGATTGTCGCAGTCAGCTTGCCTGGTAGCGGCGGATGACTTCGGGATCGGGATCGAAACCGAGCCCGGGGTCCTGCGGCACCGCGATCGAGCCGTGCTGCGGTATTGCAGCATCGCCGTACAGGCGCGACTCCAGGTCGAAAAAGCGCCACTCGACCAGCGAATTCCGGCCCATTGCGGCGTTGACGTGCAGGCCACCGAGAAATGCGGGGCCGTCGTAGAAGCTGTGCGGGGCCACCGCCACGTTATGCTGCGCGGCGAGCGCGAATACCTTGCGCAGTTCCGAGATGCCGCCCATCTTCGCGGGGCTCGGTTGCAGGTAATCGACCGCGCGCGCTTCCAGCAGATGCTGGAACTGCGTGAGCGTGGTGGCGTTTTCGCCTGCGGCCACCGCGATGCCGCCCCTGGCGCGCACCTGCGCCAGCGCGGCGTAGTCCTCCGGCGGCCACACCGGCTCTTCCAGCCAGCGCAGGTCGAACGGCCGCAGTTTCTCCGCCATCTCGAGCGCTTCCTGCGCGGACCACGGGCAGTTCACGTCGAGCATGATGTCTATGCCGGGGCCGGCCGCCTCGCGCGCGGTGCGGGTTGCCGCGATTTCGATCTCGTGCAGCTTGATATGGCGAAAGCCCTGCCCCAGGGCGCGCGCGACATTGGCTGCGACTACTTTCGGTTCGGTGTAACGGACCATGCTGGCGTAGCAGGTGAGCCGTGGCAATTTCGCACCGCCGAGCATCTTGTGCACCGGCTGCCCGGCTGCCTTGCCCGCGATGTCCCACAGCGCGATGTCCAGCCCCGAAAGGCCGAAAATGATCGGGCCGCTGCGCCCGAAGATGTGCAGCTTCTGCTGCAGCTCCAACATCAGCTCTTCGATTTTCAGCGGGTCGCGCCCGAGGCACATCGGCGCGAGGATCTGATCGATTGTGACCCTGGTTGCCGGGATGACGTTGTAGCCGAAGGCCTCGCCCCAGCCGGTGATGCCAGCGTCGGTGCCGACTTTCACCAGCAGCGTATCCGCGGTCCGCCAGGCCGTGCCGCCCCACGCTTCGGTCTCGGACGGGCCGCCGCTGCTGTATGGGATGTTCAATACGATGGTTTCGATGGCCGAAATTTTCATTTTTATGGATCGGTGTTGGGAACGTGAAGCGGGATGATAGGGGAAAAAATAGGGCCGGGGGTCGAGGGGGAGGATCGAGTGACAAAGTTGGACTTGAGGTACTGCACTCATTTTTCACTGAACCCCGAGTCCGGAGTCCCCGTATTGCCGATCACCAGTCACCAATCACGAGTCACCGCTGCTCTGGTCCCGCATCGTCTGTTGCGATAAGGTATTGCCTGGAGGTGAGCCGATATGGTCGATCGACGTGAATTTCTGCGGCTCGGCGCCGGTGCGGCACTTGGCCTTGCCGCGGTGACGGCGCGGGCGCAATGCGATCCCGGCATTCGCCGCTACGTGCGGCTGGGACGCACCGAACTGAAGATGTCCGATATCTCATTCGGTTCGTCGGGCATGTCCGACCCTGCGGTGGTGCGCCATGCGCTTGCGCGCGGCATCAACTACTTCGACACCGCGGAGAGCTATGGCTGGGGCAGTTCCGAGGAAGCCATCGGCGAGGCCCTCAAGGGCCGACGCGATGAGGTGCTGATCGCCAGCAAGACAAAGGCCGGCGTCGGCGACACGCGCGCCGCCATGATGAAGTCGCTGGAGCACAGCCTGAAGCGGCTGCAGACCGATCGGGTGGAGGTCTACTTCAACCATTCGGTCAACGAGGTGGAGCGGATGCAGAACCAAGAATGGTGGGAGTTTACCCAACTCGCCAAGCGCCAGGGCAAGATCCGCTTCCGAGGCATGTCTGGCCACGGCAGCAATCTCACCCGCTGCCTCGACTACGTCATCGACAATGACCTCGCCGATGTGATCCTGGTGGCGTACAACTTTGCGCAGGATCCGAGCTTCTACGACAAGCTGCGCCACACCTTCCACTGGTCGGCGATTCAGCCGGACCTGCCGCGGGTGCTGGACAAGGCCAAAAAGAAGGACATCGGCGTGATCGCGATGAAAACCTTGATGGGCGCGCGCCTGAACGACATGCGGCCATACGAGCGGCCGGGCGCGACGTTTTCGCAGGCCGCGTTCCGCTGGGTGCTGTCGGCGCCGCAGGTGGATGCGCTGCTGGTGTCGATGAACAGCGCGAGCAAGATCGACGAATACGTGGCCGCCTCGGGCACCGCGAAGGTCAGGGGAGCCGACATGGAGCTGCTCGAGCGCTACGCGCTGCTGCAATCCGGGCACTACTGCCAGTCGGGGTGCAACGACTGCGCCGGGAGCTGTCCGCAGAATGTCGCCATCGCCGAAGTGTTGCGCACCCGTATGTACGACGTCGACTACGGCGACCCGCTACTCGCCCGCACCGAATACGCCGCGCTCGGCAAACCGGCCGAAGCCTGCCTGACCTGCACCACACAGTCCTGCCTGAACGCCTGCACGAGGGGCGTCCCGATCGCCGAATACACGCTCGACGCGGCGCTCCGGCTGGCGTAACTCTCACCCATAACTCTCACCGCTGAGGACGCAGAGGATAAACAATTGCTGAGGAATGTGGGTTGCACAAATTGGCCGTAGTAGTCATAGCTGGATCGTCGGGGCACTCTCCACGGACAACGCCGATCGTCTCACCCTTGGAATGTCGCTCCAATGCCGCAAGTAGATCACCACATCCATCAGGGCTCTTGCATTTCCTCCGCGTCCTCCGTGTCCTCTGCGGTTAGCGCTAATCCAGACTGATTGAGCATCATGTCTCGTTTCCTCGCAGATTTTCTTTTCGTGCTCGCAGCCTGGACGCTGGTCATCAAGTACGTCTTCCCGGTGGCATATGCGCTGAACGAAGGCGTGCCGGTCCTTACCTACGTGATGTGGGATTTCTGGTGGGTGGCGCACATCTGGCTCGGCTGGGCTTTGATCAACCGGCCTCGCTACACCTTCGCGCTGGCGCTGGTGGTGTCGGTGCTCGAAATTATCATCGTGGTCACCAAGGTCGTGCTGTTCCTTTCCGAGCCGCAATGGGATATCTGGACCACCAACTGGTTCATCAACAAGTGCTTCGTGCTGGCGTGCTTCATCCTGCTGTTGGGGTGCATGCTCAGGAACCGGGCGGAGTTCGGGAGAGGGGCGGAGGACTCGGGACTCAGGACTCAGTAAAGGCGCGAAAAAAAAGCGCACCGCTTTGTGGCGGTGCGCTTCACGCTCGGGGGAGGGGGAGCGTTGTACTATTTCTTGGCGATCACCAGTCAGCGTTCTCAGGAGCGGCCGAACTCGATGACTCTCTTGCCGCTTGTGACTGCAATCTTGCTGTCACCCTTGGCGGTGTTGCGGCCGGCTTCGGCGACGTTCGCCGGTTGGGCGGCCACGGTGCCATAGACCTTCACATTGGCGACACCGGCACGGCCGTATACGTTGGCGACGTTGCCGATCTGCAGAGTGCCCACGCCGGTTTCAGCAAAAGCGCCAGTAGTGGCAACGGCAAAACCCGCAGCGACGATCAGTTTGGTTACGTTCATGGTGTTACTCCTCTTGTTTATGGAATCAATCTATGCATTGTGCGACTGCACCCAGGTTCACCCAGGTTGAGACGAAAACCCTTTCGTCCCACGCATGGCGTGCATTAAACATCAATGCCGCATCGCACAATAGGCCGCTCGCTGCCATAATATTTATTCCGTTTTGGAATGCCGGCTTTGTGTGGAAGCGATAATGGCTGCTCGGGAGGCGTAGGACGGTATGGTCCATCCGGTCCGCATAATTCGTCCGTGAGGCAATAAGGCGCCGAACGTTCGGAGGTATGCCGGTCTCGGCCGGCACGTCATTTGAGGTGGGGTCGATCTACTTGCCTGTGCGTTTGCGGGACCCCACAATCGATTTCGGCGACGAATGCGGTCTGATGCGAATGTTGGGGTTGCTGCACGACAAGGGCGCTGACCGGCCTGACGGAAAAGCGGCGATTCAACCCGGAGTACTCGAAGATGAGGAGGAGAAAAATGCGCGCCGCACTTCAGTGCCTGCAAGGACGATGTCGCCGCAGTCCAGGGAAGCGGAATCGGCCCGACGGGCATCACGATGACCGGCAAGTAAGTTCGGGATACGGCGATCGCATTCCCCGCAGGCTAGTATCGATCGGATGAAAATCGCCGTCATCGGCACGGGTGCGATGGGTTCCGTGTACGCCGGGCTGCTCGCCTCGGCGGGCCACGAAGTTTGGGCGTGCGACACCTGGCGCGAGCACGTCGAGGCGATCCGCAGGAACGGTCTGCGCGTCGAAGGCGCATCCGGGGACCGGACGGTACAGGTGCATGCGACGACGCGCCCTGCGGACGCGGGCGTTTGCGATCTGGTGATCATCGCGACCAAGGCGATGCATGTCGCGCAGGCAGCGGAATCGGCGAAGCCTCTTCTAGGGCCCGACACGGTGGTGCTGTCGATCCAGAATGGCCTGGGCGGACCGGACACCGCGGCGCGCGTGCTCGGGCGCGAGCGCGTGGCGGTCGGTGTCGTCGGCGGATTCGGCGCCTCGCTGAAAGCAATCGGCCACGCGCATCACAACGGCTGGGAGCTGGTGCGGCTGGGCGAATTCTCCGGGCCGGTCACCCCGCGCCTCGAGAAAATCGCCGAGGTATGGCGCTCAGGCGGGTTCCGGGTGAAGTGTTTCGACGACATCGACCAGTTGGTCTGGGAAAAGCTCATTTGCAACGTCTGCTACTCGGGGACTTGCGCGGTGACCGAGCGC
This sequence comes from Burkholderiales bacterium, assembly GCA_036000845.1. Classification (GTDB taxonomy): domain Bacteria; phylum Pseudomonadota; class Gammaproteobacteria; order Burkholderiales; family JACQAP01; genus JACQAP01. Next base: position 1,626 of record DASYUW010000138.1, on the reverse strand, counting down.
ACCATCATCGAAGTCATAGAGGATGCCGATGCCTGGCGAGTGGCCTCGGGCTGCGCGGCGGAGGCATTCGCGGTAGCGAAGGCGCACAAGGTCCGCCTGGACTTCGATGACCCGGTGGCCTACGTGCGCGATTTCGGTATGAAGATTCCCAACGCCCGCCCCTCGATGCTGCTCGACCACATGGCCGGGCGAATCTCGGAAATCGACGCCATCAATGGCGCCATTCCGCCCGCCGCCGCCGCGGTCGGCGTAGCTGCTCCCTGCAACGAACTGATCAGCGCGCTGGTGCGCGCCAAGGAGCGGCGCATGGGCGTGCGCGCCGGCTGAGATTTGGGTCCCTGGAATGCGAGTTCTGCCTTCCAGGGTTCGCAAGTTGTCCCACGCAACAACGGAACAGAAAGTCGGGAAAGAATTTCAACCGGAGGAAAGAACATGCTTGGACAGTACATTCACACGCTCCGCGAATTTGCGACGCTTCGGGCCGCAGCGGGCGGAGGCGGAGCGCAGGATTGCAGCGGCACGATCACCGTGGAGGAGGCGCTGAAGGCGGAACAGGATCGCTACGCGGCGCAGATGAAAGGCGACGTGACGGCGATGCAGCGATTGATCGGCGATGACCTGGTCTACATTCACTCGAGCACGGTGCAGGACACCAAGGCGAGCTTCATCGAATCGATCCGGTCCGGGAACGTGAAGTACCGCACGATGAAGCGCGGCGACGTGAAGGTTCGGACATACGGCTGCGTCGCCATCGTCAGCGGCGGCGCCAGTTTCGGGGTGACCGTGAAGGGAGAGGACAGGAACCTCAATCTGCTGTTCCACGCCGTCTACGCGAAGCGCGCGGCGGGTGTCCAGTTCGTGTCCTGGCAGGCCACCAAGATGCCGTGAGCGCTAAAATGGCCGCGACCATTGCGATTTGCAGGGGGGTTGCTACAGGCTGGCAACAGCGGGGCCGTAACTAGTGTCCTGTTCCGCTAATTCGTGGCTGAAAACCCGACGAGAATCGGCGCCATGCTGTGTTACGAGTCCTCGCCGTGGGGCCCGCCACTGTCAAGGACTCGCGCCTCGCCTGACGCCGATTTCGCGGGTTTTCCGACCGAAGATGGATTGCTGTCAAATAGATCGTGGGACTGACTTCCAGGGTTCGAGAGTTATCCCACGAATCAGCGGGACAGGACACTAATGTCCTCGGTTCCGGAGCAGCGGATCTTTCCCGGGTGGGACGTTGAAGGCTTGCGCCACTGGCTGCCTGTGACGCTGGGGCTGGCGTTGATGTATGTGCCGACCTATGTCGATCTGGCGCACGGCCTGTGGAGACAAGAGGCTCATGCCCACGGTCCTATCATCCTCGCGGTGACGGCATGGTGGATATGGCGGCACCGCGCCGCACTCGTAGCCAAGCCTGCAGGCGGCGCCACGCTCGCCGGAAGCGTGGCGCTGGCGCTGGGACTTGTGCTCTATGTTACCGGTCGATCGCAAGGCATCGCGCTGTTCGAAGTCGGCTCTCACATCCCGGTTCTGGGCGGCGTGGTGCTGTTGCTCCTGGGATGGCGCGCTCTGGGCAGGCTGTGGTTTCCGCTTTTCTTCCTTATATTTCTTGTCCCGCTTCCCGGTTTTGTCACCGTA
>DASYUW010000137.1:0-8819 GCA_036000845.1 Burkholderiales bacterium | reverse complement strand
GCTTGCGGCCCGGGTGTGCAGCTGCTGGCCCAGGCGTTCGCTGAACAGCGTCCGGTTGGGGAGCCCGGTCAGCGGATCGTAGTACGCCAGATAGTCGACCTTCTCTTCCTTGGCGATGAACTCCAGGGCGAACGAAATGTCCCCCGCCAGCTCGGTGAGCAGCTTGAGCTCGTCGTCGTCGAAGAAATTCCGCTCCGGGGCGTAGAGCGTAAGAATTCCGAACGTCTGTCCTTCCACGAACAGGGGCAGCACGATGACCGACTTGGCGCCCATCTGGATGGCCGCGCGCCTGACGCTCAACGTGTCCGCCCCAACCGCGCCCTCTATTTCACCCAATCCACGCCCGATGTCGTTGTCGAAGGCGGGCCGTTGTTCGCGCAACGCCACTTCCGCGGTGCCCGCCGGCTCGAACGCGACCGAGTGATCAGGAGAGTCACCGCCAGCGTCGGCATACAAGGGCAAGCCCGCTTTCGCGACCGGCACGAGCTTCCCGCTCGCAGGGTCCAGCACGCTGATCCAGCCGACCGTGAATCCGCCGTGGTCTACGGCGATGCGACAGGCTTCCCGAAACAGCTCCTGACGATTGCGGATGCGGACGATAAGCGAATTGATCCCGCTTAGCACCGCGTACACGCGGTTGAGGCGCTTGATTCTTTCTTCCGCCCGCGTTTGCTCGGTTACGTCCTGGATCGTGCAAAACCACATCAAGTCATTCTGGTCTCCAGCTCGGCCCTCAATCGGCTCAATGACCTGCCGCACGTGAATCAATTCTCCGTCGCCGCGCCACAACCTGTAATCAACGTCTATGCGCGCGCCCGTCTTTGCCGCCTCGATGCTTTTGCTGCGAAACGTCTCACGGTCATCCACATGCAGGATGTCCAGCCACGCGCGTGTGCTCTGGGGCATTTCGGCAGGCGTCACTCCGATTAGCTGTGGCAGCGTTTCGGACCACCTCACGAATGCTCCACCCGCGCCTGTGACGACATGCGCGAGCTTCGCCAGGCGCTGCGCATGCTGAAGGCCTGCGGCCTGCTCTTGCAGCGCAACCTTCAACTGCATCCTCTCGGTAATGTCTTCGGCGATTCCCGTCGTCCGGTAGATCTTGCCCTGAGCGTCGCGAACCGGGAATCCTCGGTCGTGGATCCAACGTAGCGATCCATCGGGACGCACGATGCGGTATTCCACGTCTAGTGGCTTTGCACCCGTCGTCATTTCCTCGAGATTCTTTTGGACCTGCGTGCGGTCCTCTGGATGAATGGATTCCAGCCAGTCGCGGTGGACTTTCTGCACGTCTCCGCGAGAGCTTCCCCATACTCGCTCATAGGCAGGGCTGATGTAGAGGCTCTGCTCTGACTCGACCTCGTGCACCCAGAACACTTCGTGGATGTTTTCCGCCAGTTGCCGGAAGCGCTCCTCGCTCTCGTGCACCTGCTGCTCGAGCACTCGGCGTGCGCGGCGCTCTATCGCCTCCTGAGTCGCCCTTTCTACTGTCGCGGGAAGACGGATGAGGTTCGTCTTGAGCACGTAATCCGTCGCACCGCTTTTCAGCGCGCGAACAGCGTATTCCTCCCCAAGGGTGCCGGACACGAAGATGAACGGGATGTCGGGGTAGGACTGGCTGGCAATCCTAAGTGCTTCCATGCCGTCAAATTTCGGCATGGAAAAGTCCGACAAGATCACGTGCGGCTGGAATTCCGCGAGCTCCCGCCGATATTCGACGGCAGTTTCTACCCGGTGTGCGTCACAGCGGATCCCGGCGCGCCTGAGTTCTCTCAACATGAGCTCGGCGTCGGTCGCGACGTCCTCGACCATCAGGATCCTGAGCTGGTGGCTCATAAATTCTTAATTCTTCACTGCAATGCGCCGATTATGTCAAACAGCATAGACTCGATCAATCAATGCCTGGTCGTCATTCCTCACAACGCTCCTGCGGGCACTGACCGGGTAGTGCTCAATGTCGGTTCTGCCATGCGCACGCGCGAAGCTGATGGCTTTTCGACCTTGGCGCGGGTGATGGGACGTTGGCGTTGTCGGTGACCTTGGCCGGTTCGGACTCGTCGTCCACCTTTAGGAACTCGACCTCGCGGCCGCCGAGCTTGCCGCCGCCCTCCTCAAGTGCCAGCCTCAGACCGTTTTCGATCGCCACGCCCAGTTGAGCGTAAGTACCGGTGTAAGGCAGCATCACGCCGAGGCGGATTTCGCTGACTGCGCCCGCGCCACGGCCGGCAATAATGCGCCCGAAGCAACTGCACCCGTCATGGCAACAGCATTGCGCAGGAACCTTCCTCTTCCGCCCTTTGCGGACGTCACGCTGTTTCGTCGCATTCCCTCTCGTTGCATGGTCAGGACGACAGCGGGCATTGTCCGGGTCTTTGCCGGTCGTGCAAGGGCTTTGTAGGATAAACCCTGATCGCCAGCGACCTCAAACGCACATACAATCCCCGGAAGTGAACCGAACCACAGTGGCCACAAAAACCCTGGCTCTTGGGAGAGTGCATGACAAGAGGATTGGTCGGCGAGCATGTTTTCCCGGCTGGACGTTCAAGGTGCCGGGCATTCGCCATCACACTACTGACCACGGCATTGGCGGCACCGGAAGTTCCCGCGGTGGAGCCCCCTCCTGGTGATTTCGCTGATCTGAGTCTCGAACAACTCGGCAACATCGAGATCACTTCGGTCTCGAAGAGGGCCGAGCCGCTTAGCGGCGCACCGGCCTCCATTTTCGTGATCACTGGGGAGGACATTCGTCGCTCGGGGGTGACGAACTTGCCCGATGCGCTGCGACTTGCCCCGAACCTGCAGGTTGCGCGCGTACACGGCAGCGGATACTCGATCAGCGCCCGCGGTTTCAACAATTCCGCCGGCAACAAGCTGCTGGTACTGATCGACGGCCGTTCCGTCTACACGCCCTTGTTCTCGGGGGTGTTCTGGGACGTGCAGGACGTGATGATCGAGGACATCGAGCGCATCGAAGTGATCAGCGGGCCGGGCGGCACACTTTGGGGCACCAACGCGGTAAACGGCGTCATCAATGTCATCACCCGTTCTGCGAAGGACACCCAGGGTGGATTGATCGCCGCCGGGGGCGGCAATACCGAGAGCGGCGGGGCCGCACGCTATGGCGGGGCGTTCGGGGCAGACGGCCATTACCGCATCTACGGCAAGTACTTCGACCGCGATCACACTTCGTTGGGAAACGGCAGCGCTGCCGATGACGCCTGGCACATGGGCCAGGCGGGATTCCGCGCCGATTGGGGCGGCGCGGGCGACCAGTTTACGGTGCAAGGCGATGCCTATAGCGGCAACAAGGCCCAGCCGGCGCCCGGAACGATCACGATCAGCGGCTTTTCTCGCCTCAACCCCATCTCCATCTCCGGCGCGAATCTGCTCACCCGCTGGCGGCACCGTCTCGACGGCGGATCCGACCTGAGCCTGCAGGCTTACTACGATCACACGGAGCGCGATGTACCGGGCACGTTCGACGACACGCTCGACATCGTGGACCTGCAGTTCCAGCATTCGCTGCAGCCCGCGGCCGCCCATGCGTTGGTCTGGGGCGCCGAATTCCGGTACGGCATGGACCGTGTGGCCAACACCGACTTCGTCTCCTTCCTTCCGGCGGACGTCGATCAGGTGTGGGCGAGCCTGTTCGCGCAGGATGAGATCGCGCTGCGCGCGGACGTGCGCCTCACGCTCGGCGCACGACTGGAGCGCAACGACTATACCGGCAATGAATTCCTGCCCAATGCGCGGCTGGCCTGGAAGGTCGCCCCCGATCACTTGCTGTGGACGGCGGCGTCGCGCACGGTGCGCGCGCCCTCGCGCATCGACCGTGACTTCTTCGTTGCCATTCCTCCGGATCCAACGTTCGTGATTCAGGGCGGACCCGAGTTCCGCTCCGAAGTCGCGAACGTGTACGAGCTCGGCTACCGCGGACAGCCCTGGAACCGGCTCACGTACTCGGTCACGGCGTTCTATGCCGAGTACGACCATCTGCGCACGCTGGAGCTCGCGCCGAGCGGCACTTTCGTGTTTTTTGCGAACGAAATGGACGGCACCAGCAGCGGCGTCGAAATGTGGGCCACCTGGCAGGCGGCGGACAACTGGCGCGTGAGTGGCGGTTTTACGACACTGCACAAGGAGCTTCGGCTCAAACCCGGCAGCCAAGACGCGAACGACAGTGTCCATAGGGAAGGCAACGACCCGGACTACAGTTGGAACCTGCGTTCGACGCACAACCTGTTCGAGAAGTGCGAACTGGATGTCATCGTGCGCGGTGTCGCAAGTCTCCCTGCAACTCTAACAAGTCCGGAGGTGCCGGCTTACACGGCCGTGGATGCGCGCTTCGGTTGGAAAGCGCAGCGCGATGTCGAGCTGTCGTTAACGCTGCAAAATCTTTTCGATCCTGGACACATCGAATTTGGCGACCCGGCCATGGCTAGTGAGATCGAGCGCGCCGTCTTCCTCAAGCTGGTGTGGCGCCAGTAACCGCTTGACGCTGCCGAGCCGCTCACCTACCCTCATAACGTCCCGCTGTTCGACTAAGGCGCGCGGAATGACCGACATGTGGAGTGAAAGCGTGGCGTGGAGAAGTGGGCGAGCACGTCGCGTGCTCCGACTTGCTGCCTTCGCGCTGCTCAGCGCGGTCGAAACGGTTGCGATAGCCGCCACCGACCAAATCAAACTTGCGGATTTGGCGGATCTCAGTCTGGAAGAGCTGAGCAGTATCGACGTCACGTCGGTGTCCAAGAGATCCGAACGGCTCAGCGATGCCGCCGCATCCATCTTTGTGATTACCGGGGAGGACATTCGTCGCGCCGGCGTGACCAGCCTGCCGGAAGCGCTGCGGCTTGCGCCGAACCTCCAGGTGTCGCGGGTAAATGCAAGCAGTTACGCCATCAGCGCGCGCGGCTTCAACAGTACGGCCGGTAACAAACTGTTGGTGCTGATCGACGGGCGCAGCGTCTATACGCCGTTGTTCTCGGGTGTATTCTGGGATATCCAGGATGTGCTGCTCGAAGACGTCGAGCGCATCGAGGTGATCAGCGGTCCCGGCGCCACGCTCTGGGGCGCCAACGCCGTGAACGGGGTGATCAATGTGATTACGCGCTCTGCCAGGGACACCCAGGGCGGGTTTGTCGCTCCCGGCGCTGGCAATCTGGAGGCGGGCGCCGCCGTACGCTACGGGGCAAAGCTGGACTCCGGCGGCCATTTTCGTGTCTATGGGAAGTATTTCGATCGTCAGAATACCGAACGCGCCAATGGCAGCGAGGTACAGGACGACTGGGAGAAGGGGCAGGTAGGCTTCCGTGCCGACTGGGATGGCGGAAGCGACAGCTTTACGCTGCAGGGTGACGTCTACAGCGGCGAGCTCGAGCCTGCTTCCGAAATCGCCGGATTGAACCTGCTCGCGCGCTGGGGCCGCACGTTCGCCGACGGCTCCAGCATCCGTCTGCAGGGCTATTACGACCGGACCGAACGCGACATTCCCGGGAGTTTCGGAGAAGATCTCGACATCCTGGATGTCGAAATGCAGCACGCCATCCGGCCATTGGCGGCACATGGGGTGGTCTGGGGCGCAGGATACCGATATGCAAACGACAGCGTGCAGAACAGGGGGCTCGCGTTCATTCCGGCCGAGCGGAGCCTGCGTTGGGCAAACGTGTTTGTGCAGGACGGGATCGCATTGCGCGACAATTTACAACTCACGCTCGGCGCGAAGGTCGAACACAACGTCTACACCGGGTACGAGTTTCTTCCTAGTGCGCGCATCGCCTGGAAGCCGGCTCCCGAGCGGTTGATCTGGAGTGCGGTTTCGCGCGCGGTACGCGCGCCGTCGCGGATCGATCGGGAACTCTTCAGCCCGCTAACAAACCCGCCAGGACAGCTCGAAGGGGGACCGGATTTCCGTTCAGAGGTATCCAACACTTTCGAGCTCGGTTACCGCGCGCAACCGACAAGCGTAATCTCGTACTCGGTGACCGCGTTCCATAGCATTCACGATCACATCCGCAGCGTGGAACCGATCGGAGGAGTTGTCTCCGTACTCGGCAACAAGATCGAGGGCAAGACCAGTGGTATCGAGGCGTGGGGCAGCTACCAGGCGGCCCGGGCGTGGCGGTTGAGCGGCGGCGTGGTGCTGCTGAGGCAGCGGCTGGAGTTGAAGCCGGATAGCAGTAGCGTGCGCGGCGTGACTGCAGAGGGCAACGATGCGAAGCATCGCTGGATGCTGCGGTCGGTGTACGAGCTCACCGAGAGGCACGAGCTCGACGTCATCGTGCGTCACGTCGGCGAATTGCCGGACCCGGTCGTTCCCGCCTACACCGCGGTGGACGCGCGCTTCGGGTGGAAAGCTGACCGCAACCTCGAGCTGTCGTTGACGCTGCAGAATATCTTCGACCCCAGTCATCCCGAGTTCGGCGCACCAGCCACTCGCAGCGAGATGGAGCGAAGCGCGTACGCCAAACTTCTATGGCGCTTCTGACGAGTATGGAGCACATCGTGGACGATCGCAGCGCACGGTACCGTGCACCGGCGGCAAACATCTGGAGCGCCGTTGCAAGATTCGCCTTGCTCGCGCTCTGTGCGCTTTGCGCAGGCGAAAGCCTTGCCGCCGATGAAAGCCCGCAAGACATCGAGCAGCGCGTCAAGGCTGCATTCCTTTTCAAGTTCGGCGGCTACGTCGAGTGGCCGGAACGCGTGTTTCCGCGCAGCGACAGTCCGTTGGTGCTCGGTGTGGCTGGCGCGGACGTGTTGGCCGCGGAACTCTCGCGCATCGCCTCGGGGCGGACGATGAACGGAAGACCGGTGGTCGTGCGGCGAGTACGCGGCGGCGAACAGGTAACCGACGTCCATGTCCTGTTCATTGGCCGTTCGGAAGCCAGCCGGCTCGGAGAACTGCTCTCGATGACGCAAGGGCAGCCGGTGCTCACAGTTAGCGAAACGGAGAAAGGGCTTGCGCAGGGCAGCGTCATCAATTTCGTGATCGCGGATAACCGCGTGCGCTTCGAGGTATCGCTCGAGACGGCAAATCGCAACGGATTGCGGATTGGGGCGCCGCTGCTCGCGGTCGCTCAGCGGGTTCAGGAGAAAGCGCAGTGACGCCGAATTTCGGCCTGCGCTCGGTGCGCCACAAACTGTTTGCGGGCGTGCTGGTGACCAGCCTCGCGGCACTGCTCGTCACGGGCGTTGCAATGCTGATATACGACCTGCGCAGCTATCACACCGCTCAGGTAAACGATCTGACCACGCAGGCGGAACTCATCGGCCGTGCCAGTGCCGTCGCGCTGCAGTTCGACGACCGCAAGTTCGCCGCGGACAATCTCAACCTGCTCAAGGTACGGCCGAAGATACGTGCCGCCGCCATCTACAACGCCAAGGGCGGTTTGTTTGCCAGTTACCTCAGGCAGGACGCCGTGAGCGAAGAGCTTCCAGCACTCCCCGACAGCGAGGGGGTCCGCGTGACCGGCGAAAGACTCGACCTGTACCGGCGCATTGTCGAGAACAACGAGATCCTGGGAACGGTGTACCTGCGGTCGGACTACGAATTCTACGAACGGCTCTGGAACTACCTGGGTATCGTGCTAGGCGTAAGCGTCCTGGCCCTGGCCGTGTCGCTCCTCCTGTCGGGGTGGCTGCAGGCAAGCGTCACGCGGCCGATACTGGACGTGACCGGAGTCGCGCGCCATGTCGTCGAACAGCGCGATTTCGCGCTGCGTGCGAAGAAAACGACCGACGATGAAATCGGCTATCTGGTGGATGCGTTCAACGACATGCTCGCCGAGATCGCACGCCAGACAGAAGCCTTGAAAGCATCCAACCAGGCCCTCGAGCGCCAGATCGCCGAACGGTCGGAGGCGGAACGGGCGTTGCGCGACAGCGAAAGACGCAACCGCACCCTGGTCGACGCGATCACTTCAGTGGTGTGGACGGCGGATCACCAGAAGGCGTTCACAACCACCCAACCGGCGTGGAGCGTCTACACGGGACAGACCGAGGATGAGTATCGGGGCGCAGGCTGGCGACGGGCATTTCACGCCGAAGACCGCGACGTATTGGAGAGTCAGTGGGCGGAGGCGGCAACCGCCAAGATACCGCTCGAATGCGTGGCACGATTGTGGCACGCCGCCTCTTCGAACCATCGCTTCGTCAGCGTGCGAGCGGCTCCCGTGCTGAGTGCCGAAAACGAGATCATCGAATGGATAGGAACGGTCACCGACATCGATGATCGCAAGCGCGCCGAGGAGGAAATCAGAAGACTGAATGCCGAACTGGAGGCACGAGTAAGAGAGCGGACCGCGCAACTCGAGGCGACGAACAAGGAGCTCGAAAGCTTCTCCTATTCGGTATCACACGATCTGCGTGCTCCATTGCGCGCAATCGACGGATACTCGCAGATGCTGGAGGAGGACTACCGCGACCGGCTCGATGACGAAGGCAAGCGATTGCTCACGGTCGTTCGGCGTGAATCCGGAAAAATGGGCCGGCTCATCGACGACCTGCTCGCCTTTTCGAGGCTCGGCCGCAATCCGGTCACCGCCACGGCGGAAATCGACATGACTGCCCTGGCGAAGGACGTCGCGCAAGATTTGCTGCGCGACGAAACCCCAGATCGCGTCCGTCTCGATATCTGGCGATTGCCGCCCGCGCAAGGAGACAAGTCTCTGCTGCGCCAGGTGTGGATGAACCTGCTCGGCAATGCGCTCAAGTATGCCGGATCCCGGCCGCGGCCGGAGATTCTGGTCACCGGCGAGATTACGAACGGCGAAGCGGTCTATCGCGTCGCGGACAATGGCGTGGGATTCGACATGAAGTATGCG